>CAYOZZ010000287.1:0-2230 GCA_964408535.1 uncultured Bacteroidales bacterium
CGAGTTCACCGCCATGCCCCACATAATTCATAATAAGAGTACCCTTTTCCATTCTGGCATTAATGTCGCGGTTAACGCCAGGATATTTTTGTCCACCCGGAGTTGCAACCTGTTTGTATGAATCAAAATATATTTTATCAACATTTATATTCCTGTCAAGTGTATCAATCATTACAGACAGTTTCTCGGAATCATTCAGATGCAAATTATTATCTTCGTCGTCGGCAATAAGACAAACGGTATTTCGCCAGTCGCCCATAACCACATCTGTGTTTGTAGTATAGTGTATTACTTTATCAACAGCATTTTCAGCCTGGTCAACATTATCAACCACAAATCTACCTATACAGATATCAACCATATCGTCATTTGGTGTGTGATCGAGAAAACCGAAGAAATCATCAGAAGCCACGGAATTGACATAATGAAGAGAATTAGAGGACTCCCAGGTCGGAACAAAATTAGTATTGTTCTCCGTTCTTTCTTTATAGTCGTACGAGGCATCTCCAAACATCAAAAGGTAATTAATGCTGTTTGATGTTTGCGGTCTGTCATACAGCATTTTCATAAAATCTCTTATGGCTGTAATATCCTGCCTGCCGGCTGAAAATTCATTGTAAATAGTTTGCGGAGTAACAACAAAAGATGAGATATTATCATGATTTTCGTGAAATTCGGCAAGTCGTTTTGCTTCATTAACAAATGAGGGATGAGCTATTATTACAAGTTCATTATCATCCATTCCGTGCAAATCCTGGTTTGGTACCTTCTCAACAAAGCCCGGAGAATAAAATGATGTCCCGTCCCAGGCAACAAACTCCTTTATTTCGGGTTCTTCTATTCTGAATTTTAATTTGTTTCCCGAAAGTGTTGTTTTCATTTTGCTGACATTAACCGGATCAGTAACATTCCATACGACCACCTTGTTATCAGCATTACCGAGTGTATATTCCGACACAACATCAAGACCTACCGAACTCAGATTCCGGAAAGGAGTCTGTCCTCCGGTGAAATTCAGTTTTCTGACAACGTTTATGATAAAATAATTAAGCCAGCCGATGGATGTAACCTGAGGTTTATTATAAACAATTTTAATCGTTATACTTGGCTGTGAAATTTCAAAATATGTAAAGTTAGAATCTTGTTTAGCATAATCATTCTGCTGGCTTGCCATATTTGTAACCGGAGGTAGATTTATGCTTAATGCTTGATCATTGTTTATATAAAATGTAAACGAACTGCTAACAGGAGACCTTGCAGCAACATTAGCCCTGAAATAGGCAACCGAGTTCGGATCAAAATCCGGGAAACTATACTCCACTGTCATATTGTTATAAAGGTCAAAAGTCTCACCGTACCAGTTTTTTCCCGATTTTATCAAATTAACTTCATCAACCTCATGGTGAACGGCATCAGTATAAGTTGTAACAAAATTTACCGGCTCCTGAGACGGCCATTCCTGCTTTGCTATTCTCTTTCCCTGACCGAGATCAACATTAATAAAATAGTATGTATAGTCGGAATACAAATTCATTTGCTGTCTGTATGATTGGTCTGACACATCATAAAACCAGGCATTTGGCCCCTGCCCGTAAAAAAGTATATAATCACCTGTATTGAATACATTATCATCCTCACCTTCGACATAAATCGCAAGTTCCTGAAGATCATCATATCGAAATTTTGTCGGGTCTTCGGGAAGCATTCCGTTGTTTATCCCGTAAATCCTTATGTTTTTTGGATTTACCGATCCTACATTAATGCCGTAATTTTGAAGATCGGAATATGAAATCTTATAGATTCCGTCACGACTAACTGCAACTTTATACCAGTCACCCGTCGCTAATACAGAGTGTTCGACATACGAGACATTACCACTCAAACCATTTTTTGCAACGGAATTATCAAATTCGATAATAATTTTGAATGAGATTAGCCTCTCATATTTCCCTGTCATCTCATTTTTCCTTATCGGAATAAAAGAAATTGTGGCATACGGTTTTTTTCTGTCAAATGAAATATGGCTGTTTATCTTTATATTATTACCGACATTCTGCAAACCATCAATATTCAGCATTTCATTTTCAGGAATCGTTTCGAAAATCCGGTCAATAATTATGACATTAAAACTCTCCGGATTACCGATGGATATTCTTTCAAAATAGCCGGGAAGATAATTATTCACACTTTCATACCTCGCTCCTTCAAATGCAAGAACAGGAATAAACTC
>CAYOZZ010000288.1:0-3223 GCA_964408535.1 uncultured Bacteroidales bacterium
CCGTACGGAGAGATAGTGATGTCGCGCTCATTACGTCTTGTAGAAATGATTTCGGGCTGGAACAGTTCCGGCATTTTCCCCGGAGGTGTCTGCCCGAAATAGTGCCAGTCATGACTTTGCGTCAGTATGGTATTCTTTTTCGCACTCTCCTTACACGAAAAAAAAGTCATTGCTATCAAAGCAAAAACAAACAATAAAACATTTTGGCGGCTAATAATCATTTTAAGTACTTTATTGATTTTATACCGTTTCGAGAAACTTTAAACAACGAAGTCAACTTAATATTAAATTAAGAATAAATCGTGTTACATTTGTATTCTCATTTAGTATCAGTTTACAAAGATAAATGAATTTATCCATTCAACATAAAAACAAAAAAGACATTTTTAATATCCGGTGGTGGCAAATGCTGAATATCCTTTCCATTGATGTCGTTATCGGTGCTGTTGCCGGGGAAGTAATGGCCGTAAGATTGTTGCATGTCAATCCCGGATTTGCCTTGTGGATAATTCTTCCTCTGTCGGTATGGATTATTTACACAACAGACCATTTGATTGACGGTTTCCGGCTCAAAAACAGTTCGCATACGGTCAGGCATTTTTTTCACTATTATTACTCAAAACAAACAGGTATCTTGATAATTCTTTTGTCAGTTGTAAATATAGTTTTAATTGCGCTTTATCTTAAACGGCCGGTTTTTTATTTTGGTATTTATGCGGGTTTTATAACAGTAGTATATCTGATAATTGTCTATTTTTCAAAAAATATAAAGTCATTTCTGCTTCAAAAAGAATTTTTTGTTGCCGTAATATATTCTGCCGGAATCTGGGGAGGACCTGCGGCACTTATGTCATATAAAATAAATACTCCGTTGATACTTTTGATTGCGGGTTTCTTTTTTATTGTCTGGGCGGCAGTATTAATCTTATCCGTTTATGAAGTTAATTATGACAAACTTGATAAGCACAACACTTTTGCCGTTAATTTTGGGGTCGAAAAAACCGTTTCCCTTATCTATTTTCTTATGGCGGCCGCTTTTATTATTTGCAGCGGAGAAATTGTTTTTATTACGAACTCAGAGATTGATATTGCCTCAAAAATATTAATGATTATGGGTCTTCTGTTGCTCATTATTTTAAATTTTCCGGCTCAACTCAGACAAAACAATGTTTACAGAACTCTTATAGAATTGGTTTTCTGGCTACCCGGACTGTTCCTATTTTTCTGATTTTAAAAAAAATCCCCACAATCCTCAAAAACCGGACAGTGGGGATAAAAATAAATCAAACAAAACAGTGATTACATTCCAAATGCGTAATAAAAGTCACCCGGATAGTCGGGATATCTTCCTTCAATCAATACTCCGCCTTTTTTATCTTTCAGAAGGTTCACAATATCTTCAACCGATTCAACGGGATTTCCGTCAACTTTTGTTATTACAAACCCCTCTTTCATATTTGTTTGTTTTCTGATTTTGCCGGCAACCAGCTTTTTAACCCTTACACCTCCGTCAACATCAAGTTTTTTGGCTTCTTTAGACGAGATTGTTTCCAGTTCAACACCAAGTTCGTTCAGCAGATCAACTTTATCTTTCTTGACAATCTCCGTATTCCCTTCCCTGTTTTTAAGAGTCACTTCAATATCCTTTCTTTTGCCGTTTCTGTCAACGCTGATGATAACGTTATCACCGGGACGGTGCAATGCAACTATCTGTTGTAACTCGGGAGAGGTTTCAACCTTATTACCGTCTATTTCAATAATAACATCACCTTTTTCGAGGCCTGCTTCGGCAGCAGAGCTGTTTTCCATCAGACTGTCAACATAAACACCTTCGGTAACATCAAGGTCTTCCTCTTCGGCGAGGTCGGCATTAACATCTCTGATCATAACACCGAGGAATCCGCGCTGTACGATACCATACTCTTTAAGGTCGTTAACAACTTTTTCAACAAGATTTGACGGTACTGCAAACGAATACCCCGAATAAGCTCCTGTGGGACTGGCAATTGCAGTGTTTATACCAACGAGTTCTCCATTCATATTAACAAGTGCGCCGCCGCTGTTCCCGGGATTCACTGCCGCATCAGTCTGAATAAACGACTCAACAGCAGACTCACTTTTATTAATGTGGATATTCCGGCCTTTTGCACTGATAATACCGGCAGTTACTGTTGATGTCAGGTTGTAAGGATTACCGACAGCAAGAACCCACTCACCGACTTCCGTCTGATCCGAATTTCCGAGAGCAATGGGCTTAAGCTCATTTTCATCAATCTTTAACAACGCGATATCAGTTGCCGGATCGGTTCCCACAACCGTTGCTTTATAATTCCTGTTGTCGTGAAGGGTTACCTCAACTTCATCTGCATCTTTAATAACATGATTATTTGTAACAATATACCCGTCATCAGTTATTATGACTCCGGAACCTGTGGCCTGCATAACTCTCGGTTGAGACTGTTGAGGCTGCCCGAAAAAAAAGAACTGTCTGAAAGGTTCGGGGATACTTTGCATATCCATTCCGCGTCCGCCACCGTAATTTGTCCGCTGACTCGAAGTTATATGAACAACCGATTCCATTGCCTGATGTGCCGGATATGTGAAATCAATTTCAGGTGTTGCGTTTTCATATTTACCCGATACATATTTTGCAGTCATTGAATCGGAAGCCGGCACATGTTTTATAATTACTTCCTTTTTATTCAATCCCAATGCCATAAAAATTGCAATCGTAAGAATTGCTCCTACTGCTCCTGCCAGTGCAAATTTCAGTGAATTTTTCATAACCATTTCCTCCTTTTATTTAGTTAAAACTTGTTTTTTTGTAATTGTCCGGCAAAATTACAGCGGGGCGATTATTAATGTCAAGCCGTTTAACAATCGTTAACAGCGTGTTTCACATTTTTTAACACAAAGAGGAAATTCCCGTCAAATCGTAACCGATAGAGCCGTAAATTTTATATTTCATTCATTTAACTCTTTTAATTCAAAAAATATACTTACTTTTAAAAACTGAAAAAAACGGCTTTGATTTTGATTTTAAACCCGCCTGTAAAGCTCTGAATATATGAATGATAGAATCACAGCTTTAAATTCTGAATATATTTTTAAATTTAAAAATTTCGCATAAGTATATATTTAAAACTGAAATTATGAAAAAAGTTAATTGCAAATTAAGAGGGATGCGCTATTTTGCATTCACTATTTTAACATTATTTCTTTT
>CAYOZZ010000289.1:0-2184 GCA_964408535.1 uncultured Bacteroidales bacterium
TTGTTCCAGTCACCTGCAACACGAATTGTGTCGTAAGCGACAAAACTACCTGTAACCAAGGTCAGGGTTCCATTGATATCCAGATCGGATGAGGCTGTGACCTTGTTTGATTTTCCTTTTGGCAAATCTTCTGTATTTCTCGGATCGGCAAGGTATAACCCGTTTGTTTGAGCTGATTTGGTTGTTTTTTCAATTGTCAAATCAAAAAAGTTGCTCCCGTCAACATGATGGACCACCACATCGGCGACACCCGTCAATTTTATTTCCCCGCCCTCGGGTGTAAAATTATCTCTGTAAACGCGAAAATTCCCAACGGTTGAGATGCTTCCGCCGGTAATATTTTCGGTAAAAGAGTGCAAAGAATTATAAACGACAACCCCTTTATCAATGAAATTCAGCTCGCCTCCCGACATGGTTACGGAAGCGTCATCCGAAAAAGACCAGTAACTATTGTCCGAACCGCCGTAAATATTGACAACACCACCCGTAACGGTCAAATTTCCGTTTAAGTCAACATAATGCGAGTCGTCCTGATGGATGGCAAGTGTTCCACCGGTAACCGTGATATCACCGTAAATCCCGTTGTCGGCAAGGTCTAAAATCTCGAATGTTCCGTCGTAAACGCCATAAGCTCCCTTGATATAATCAAAAACATCGCAAGATACCGTACCGATAGGAATAACACGCATCTCTCCCGAATTTTTGTCAAGAAACATAGAATCACAGGCGACGTTACTAAGATTTTGATCGCCGGCACCTGTCAAAGCCAATTTATGTACCGTGGAAAGTGTAAATGCTTCGAAATCTCCGCCGAGTTCCAGTTCATCAAGAAAAACCACACCATTCGGTCCGCTCACCGAAATATCGCCCCTGACATCTGCAAAGTTATAAAAATTAATGTTAGACGATACGGTATTTACTATCAGATTATTGAGATAATCACCGGTTTTAAAAAAGATATTGCTGTTAACATTGTCAAGCTGAAGCGTGCCATTGGGGAAATATATTTGTCCGTCAAGGACAAAATTGTTTTGCACAACTACTTTATGTATGGAATAATTGGAAAAATGCCCCCCCGTAGCTATGTACAATTCGTTAGTTGCCCTCATATCCGCTGCTGATGTACTGCTTACAAAGGCATTAATTACCGAAATAAAATAAAAAGATGAGCCCCAGGAGTTACAGGTAATTTTCTGATATGTACCGTTATTTTGATTAAAAAAACAGATTACTTTATCCATAACAACATTGGAACCCGAGCCGAATTCCCAGTTGCCTGTAACATATATAAAGCAAGTGTTTCCGGACGTATAATTGGTAATACATTGCGAGTCGGCCCACCAGTTCATATCATCTTGAACATGGATTTCACAAAGTTCAGATTTAAATACGATATCCCCTGATATGTTTGCTTCGCCATAAATTTCCAGTTTATAACCGTAATACAAATCGATTTGCGCACCACCCACAACGGTAAAGTTGTTACAAACGGCATCAGCGGTATAAATGTCGGGGAAATGAGTTACACCGATTACCGGAATAACTACATTTTCAGTGGCATCAGGCACGTGATTGAGCGACCAGTTATAGGCTTTGTTCCAATTACTTGATATGCCTCCTTCCCAGTAATTCTCCACGGAAAGCGCATTAATTGAGATCAAAATGAAAATTGCGGGAATAATGATTTTTGCTTTCATGATATTATATTTTAGATAAAATGTAAAAATATAAAATATGCTTTTTTGCCGAAAATGATATTTAGAATTCGGTGGGTTTCAAATAGAATTCGGCTGGAAACAAAAGAAAAGGCCGTTCTGTTGAATTGGGATAGCCTTTTTTTAGAAAATGTTAGTTAAAGAACACTTAGAACCCTTTGTGTTTTTCAAAGTAGTTTTTTTATTTTATCGTAATAGCGTTGGGACATCAATCCGGTACTTTTGTTTGCCGGAAAATCGGTAGTTCAAATAAACATCAGGTTTCGACTACGCTCAACCTGAAATGTTCGTAAAATACTCTTTCTTATTTAGACAACAACTAAATATTACAAACCGGTTGAAAAATAGTATCCAATAATAATAATAGGTAGTAAAAGGTTTATTAGTTTTGCAATTGTTATTTAATTCACAAAAATATGAAAGTGAAAGACAATTTATTAAGAAAAGACGCATTTAATTATCATGCGCA
>CAYOZZ010000290.1:0-5796 GCA_964408535.1 uncultured Bacteroidales bacterium
CGTTACAAAAGTTACAAAGGCAACAACATTTTGGAAAGCAGAGAATTATCATCAGGAATATTATAAAAAAACCGGGGGTATTCCATATTGTCATTCCCGGACAAATCGGTTTTAATAATTGAAATTTGAGAAATGATTCCAGTGACTTAGTAGCATTCTTTTTTGTTGATACTTCTGTAAAGAGACATTTTGTTTTTCGCCACAACTCAGAAAATTTTCGGAGCAAAGACACCAAGAAACACAAAATTCCACCTTACCCTGACACTCTCCTATCTCAATATCCGTTGTTTTAACAAAGGATTGTGATGATAGGACGTTCTTAAGGGACCTTACTTTTTTTCACCGGATACAGTCCGCAGGACAAGTCCGGTGTTGTGCCTCCTGCACTGCCACCTGCCCGTTCTGGATTTCCGAATCCCGAACCGGATATTTACAGGATTTGTAATCCTGCATACAACGATACTTACTTTCAAATCAGTGAGACTGATGTAGCTTGCAAAGTCTGAACCATTATCGGAAGATTAAGCTGTCCTTCCTAGTAAAACAGGTCGGGCGGGAATCGGGAAATGCCAAAGCTATGGGTTTGATAGAAGATATTTAAACTTAACTATCAATAAGACAATTAATATCGAAAATCAGGATTGAAAAGAAAGAATGGTATAAAAAAATTGTTAGAAAAATATACTTATCATTCTTTCCAAAAAAATGTTATTAGACGATAGTATTATAAAAAAGAGATTTGTACGCAACTTGATTTTGAAAAAAGCAAGACAATAAATATTCTTATAGTCTCAGACAGGCATGGCATTCCGATAGTCTGTGGTGAACCTATAGCCGGAAATCATAAGGAAACATATTTCCTCTTTCTATAAAATATTCAGAATCTCTTTAAGCTCTGATACTGTAAATGTCGCCACACCATTATGAGGTTCATTTTTGTAATTGAAATAAATCTGGTCCATTCCCACATTTTTCGCTCCTTCAATATCAACATCAAGTCCGTCACCAATCATTATGCTCTCTTTTGCAACAGCTCCCGCTTTCTGCATTGCATAATAAAATACCTCGGGAAAAGGCTTCCTCACACCTACCTCCTCCGAAACGGTTATGGTTTTAAAATATTTCCCAAGATCATTTGCTTTTATTTTTGTAGCCTGAACCTCTTTAAATCCGTTTGTAATAATATGCATCTTATATTTATCTTTCAGATATTCAAGCACTTCAATTGCCCCGGGAAAAAGTGTTCTTTTCAAAGGTGCGCCGGCCAAATATTCGTTGGCAAACCTCTCTGCGAACGCTCTGTCGTTAATTCCATATTTTTTAAATGCCACATGGAACCTCTCGACATTTAAAAACTCTTTTTTTATTTCATTTTTCCGGTATCTGTCCCAAAATTCTGCATTTATCCTCTTATAATCATCAAAAAAATCCTCAAAAGGTACCACTCCCCTGTCCTCTAATTTGTGTTTTTTGTGAAGATCAAGAAAAGTGTCGTGTGTGCTTTGATCAAAATCATAAAGTGTATGATCAAGGTCGAAAAATATATGCTTGTATGTTTTCATAATACTGAAATAGGTTGACAAAAGTAATGTAATTCGACCGGTTGGAGATAATAAATTTACAACACAAAATGATAATTTCATATTTTTGTAAAACAACTTTTCCGTTATGGATTTATTAAAGACAGAATCGGAACTCAAAAAACGATGGCCCTACACTTATCACTGGGGGCAAAAGCAAAATGATTTTTGGGATGATTTGACAAATTTTATCTATAAAACCGATTCCTTCGACCAACTGCTGAAAGAGACTGAAAAAGCCTTTTTAAAATATAAAAGTGATATTGACAGGCAGATTTTTTTTAATTACGCCGCCAACAGGTGGTACAATTTCAACTCTGCAATGGCTGTCGAACAGATTATCTGCTCTGTTCCCGGAATTGAACCTGCTTTGAATCCGCACGACAGACTGGTTGATTTCACAATAAACGGAATAAGGTTTGATCATAAAACGAGTGTCTTTCCCGAAGGTTTTAAAAAGGATATTGAGTATGCATTGAATAACAAAAAAGAGCTGATAAAATGGCTGTATGCCAATCAAAGTCAGCAAAAACGTAAGCATCTCGACAACCGTTTGTTTATAATTGTTTATGCCCATGATGGGAAACACTGGAAATTAAAGGCGGAAATAGGCTGGTTAAAGGATATTATTCTTAATTATGCAAAAAATTTCAACAAAGATAATCTAATACGGTTAAAACTTAAAGATAACGGTGAGGTGACATTGTCCGACATTATCTGGGCAGTTAAAAGAGAAAAATAATGAATTATATCGGGTCGAAACATAAACTTTCAGCATTCATTAAGGAGACTGTGATTTCGGTTGCAGGGTCAGACCTTTCCGGAATGATTTTCTGCGATCTTTTTGCAGGCACTGGAATAGTCGGAAGGGTTTTTAAGCAGGAAGTCAGACAGGTAATTAGTAATGATTTCGAGTATTACAGTTATGTTCTTATCAGGAACTACATTGGCAATCATAATCCCATACCCGGCCAGGATAATCTTATAGCAGAGCTGAATAACCTCAAACCTGTGGAAGGTTTTATCTTTAAAAATTATTGTGCAGGAGGCGGAACGGGAAGGCAATATTTTTCCGATGAAAACGGCAGAAAAATTGATGCAATAAGACAGGAAATCGAAAAATGGAAAGCGGAAAAAGTTATTGATGAAGATGTATATTTTTTCCTCCTTGCCGGCCTGCTTGAAAGTTCCGATAAGGTTGCAAATACAGCTTCCGTTTACGGTGCATATTTGAAACATCTTAAAAAGTCAGCACAAAAAACTTTGATTCTTGAGCCTGCCCGGTTTGAAACAAACGGCAACGAACATATTGTTTATCAAGAAGATAGTAATGAGCTGATTAAAATCATTGAAGGGGATATTCTATACCTCGACCCGCCATATAATTCACGGCAGTACGGAGCTAACTACCACTTACTTAACACAATAGCAAAATATGACAATTTCGTTCCGAAGGGAAAAACAGGATTGAGAGATTACAAAAAATCAGCCTATTGCAGCAAAAGCCGGGTGAAGGATTTTTTTGAGGAATTAATAGAAAAGGCAAGGTTCCGTTACATTTTTTTGAGCTATAACAATGAAGGTTTAATGAGTGCTGATGATGTGAAAACAATTATGGAAAAATACGGCAAATATAGTATTCAAAAAAAAGATTATCAACGCTTTAAGGCGGATACTGACAATAACAGAAACCATAAAGCCGATAAAACCGAAGAGTATCTGCATATTCTGGAGAAGCATTAATGCAATTATACAGGAAGTTCGGACCCTTTATTTTGAATTTATTCTAAATTGTCAAAATGAAAACCGCCGTATCTGATTTTTACTACTTTTGCAGTTCTGTTACCTATTTAGAAATAAAAAAACGCATTAATAAAATAAAATATCATGGATTTAAAAGCAAAAGCACTTGAAGCTGTAAAGGCTCACAAAAATGTTTTCGATAACATTCCCCGCAGGGAAATGATTAAAGAAGCTGTTGACAACAAAGAGGCTATTATCTCTGTCAGCGGCGCACTTGCTACCTGGACTCCTCCCGAATCAACAGGCAGAAGCCCTAAGGATACTCTCGTTGTAAGACGTGCTTCCAGTGAAGCAAATATTGACTGGTCTTCACCGAATAACCTCCCTATTGATGAGGAGACTTTCGATATGGCCTTTGAGGACGGTCTTAACTTTCTGTCGGAAAAGGAAAAGATATATGTGACCGACAGGGTAATCGGTGCAGATTCAAAATATGCACTTCCTGTTAAAACAATATCTTCACACGCCTTCCATACCGTATTTGTTGACAATATGTTCCGTCCCGTACCTGACGATATTGATAAAAGCTGTTTTGCCGGTGACGAGTTCATACTGGTTCATTTACCTTACAATAAACTCGACAGGGCAAAATATGAAGGCCGCCTGAGGAAAATGCCGGACGGACAAACATCAAATATGATTGTTGCTATGGATTTCGACCGTAAACTCGGAGTCGTTATCGGTTCTGCTTATGCCGGAAGTGTTAAAAAGATGCTTTTCACAGTAATGAACTATCTGCTTCCGTTAGAAGGAATTTTGCCGCTGCACTGTTCTGCTAATGAAGGCCCGAACGGTGATTCTGCCCTCTTACTCGGACTGTCGGGAACAGGAAAAACAACCCTCTCAGCCGATCCTACAAGAGCACTGCTCGGTGATGATGAACACGGCTGGAGTGATGACGGAATCGCAAACTTCGAGAACGGCTGCTACGCAAAAATGATTGACATTGACCCAAGTAAAGAGCCGGATATCTATGACGCGGTTATGCACAAGGATGATTATCTGAATCACGGTTCACTCGTCGAAAATGCAATGGTCTATCCAAATGGTGAATTTGACTATTATGACGACAGGTTTACACCCAATTCTCGTGCCTCATACCCGTTAACATATCTGAAAAACATTAAAAAATCATCAACATCGGGACATCCGAAGACAATCCTTTTCCTGACTGCTGATGCTTATGGTGTTCTGCCTCCTGTTTCACAACTCAATCCGGATCAGGCAATGCTTTGGTTCCTGATGGGATACACAAGCAAACTTGCCGGAACCGAAACCGGAGTTACTGAGCCTCAGGCCACATTCTCAAGATTTTTCGGACAACCGTTTATGCCTAACAATCCTGATGTATATGCTGATATGCTCGGTGCAAAAATGAAAGAGCACAATACCAAAGTTTACCTGATAAACACAGGCTGGAGCGGTGGTGCTTACGGCGTCGGTAAAAGAATGGACATCAACCTGACGAGAAAGATGGTTGAAGCCGCACTTAACGGTGACCTCGCAAACGTTGAATATGAATATGACGAACTGTTTCATGTGAATATTCCGAAGACTTGTCCGGGTGTTCCTTCCGATATTCTCTTCCCGAAAAATACCTGGGAAGATAAAGATGCTTACGATGCAACGGCACAAAAACTTGCCAAACAATTTACCGCTGCTTTTGATAAAGCTTATGGCGATAAAAACATCAAAGCAAGCGTTGTTGCCGAGTGTCCGGGGAAATAATACTGAAGTAAATATCTGTAAAAAAGAGGCGTATCAAACGATACGTCTCTTTTTTTGAAAAAAATAAAAAAAATATTTGCAGATAAAAAAAATAGTTCTACTTTTGCACTCCCTTAAGAAAAAATGCAGTTCTTAACATATTTGGTCCGTTCGTCTAGGGGTTAGGACGCCAGGTTTTCATCCTGGTAACAGGGGTTCGATTCCCCTACGGACTACAGAAGCAGATAAGGCCCGGGAAGTGTTTTTCTTTCCGGGCTTAATTATTTTTATATGCCGTATTATGCTTACGTTTTATATAGTGAAGCTTTCGACAGGTTTTACAAAGGACATTGTGAAAATCTGAATCACAGATTATTGCAGCATAATCTGGGAAAGACAAAGTCAACAAAACCATTTATCCCCTGGAAAATCGTTTATTTTGAAGAGTTTGAAAATCGTCGGCAGGCTATCGAAAGGGAACGGTATTTCAAAACAGCTGCAGGTCGAAGGTTTCTGAAAAAAAAGATAATAACCGATAAAGCCGGTAACAGGGGTTCCCCGCCCGACCGGACGACCACACAACCGGAAAATATATAGAGTTTAGTCACTTTAGTTTTAACAAGTGGCATTTTTGTACCCTGATGTCCGGTCGTTCGGGCGGGGATTCCCCTACGGACTACAGAAGCAGATAAGGCCCGGGAAGTGT
>CAYOZZ010000291.1:0-4215 GCA_964408535.1 uncultured Bacteroidales bacterium
ATCTTAAAATTAAGCTTATGGGAAAAGGTGACAAAAAAAGCAAACGGGGCAAAATAATAATGGGCTCTTACGGTGTTACAAGAACTAAAAAGAAAAAAGCAAGAAAATATACGCCTGACGTAAAACCTGTAGCAAAAAAAGAAGAAGCGGTTGAAGAGGTAAAGAAAGAGGCTCCCAAAAAGAAAGCAACACGTAAAACAACTGCAAAAAAGACAACAACGAAAAAAACTACAACAAAGAAGACTACTACGAAAAAAAGTGATGACGGCGGTGAAGATAAAAATGCCGAAGGAACTGAATAGTTTGTATTGGTCAAAATATAAAAATAGCGGAAAATCAAAGGTTTTTCGCTATTTTTTTAAAAGCCTCTCCCCTCTCCTCAAAACTCCCGAACATATCATAACTTGATGCGGCAGGTGACAAAAGACAAATTTCACCTCTGTTCGTGTTTCTTTTGATAATTTCACTTATCTCATCAAACTTATCTATTATAAACAATTCAGGCTTTATCTTCCTGTTTCTCATAACAATACCCTTATATATTCTTTTACCGGCATTACCTATAAAAATAACATTCCTCAATTCCGAACCAATTATAAAATCAATCAAAACTTCATAATCAATACCACGGTCTTTACCGCCAAGTATTAGTGTATCCACATTTTTCAGGGTTTTTACCGCTCCAATCGTCGCCTCTGGAATTGTGGCAATGGAATCATTATAAAAATGAATACCCTTAAACTCCCCGATATATTCAAGGCGGTGCGGAAGTCCTTTAAATTCCGATACCGACTGCCGGATAATGTCATCTTCAATTCCGAGAATCTTTGCTACGGCAACCGATGCCATAATATTCATAAGATTGTGCTTCCCGGGAAGAGCTTGTCTGCCGGTAAAATCAAATTCCGATATGTTTATTCCATCCTGACAGATTACTTTTCCATTCCGGGAAAAAATACCATTTTTCAGAACCTTTTCGGAGGAATAGGGAAATTGTTTTCCAAAGCCATTTTCATTTTCAAGGTAAGACTCAATCACCGGATCATCCGCATTATAAACGAAATAGTCATTCTCTTTTTGAAACCGCATTATATTAAGTTTTGCCGAATGATACTCCTCCACGCCGGCATAATGGTCGAGATGCTCCTCAAAAAGATTTAACAAAACCGAGATATGAGGTGAAACAGTAATATTTTCAAGCTGGTGCGACGACAGTTCAAAAACAATCTTTGTTTTGTCATTTATTTTGTCCGCCAAATCAAAAGGCGGAATACCGATATTTCCAACAAAAATTACATTATCGGACCGATGCGAAAGAATATGACTGATAAGGCTCGAAGTCGTACTCTTGCCTTTTGTTCCTGTAATTCCGATAGTCTGACCTCTGAAAAGGGTTAGAAATAAATCTGTTTGTGAAGTTATTTTGTTATCAGGCACTTTCCCTTTTAGTAATGATGACGAAATGCCGGGTGATTTTATGATTAAATCATAATTACCAATGTTTTTGAGATAGGAATGCCCGAGATAAAAAACCGTTTCTTTTCTTAACTCTTCATCTATGCCTTTCCTGACAGCGGCATTTGAATCGGCAACAGCAATCTTATTATCAGGGAAATATCTCTTCAGGAATTCCAGTGATGATCTTCCTTCCCTTCCAAAACCGAGAATCAGAATCTTTTTGTTTTGTATCTTATTTTTAATTGCGCCAAACACTATTTCAAAGGTTTTAATTCCAAATTCTCTAATAAAATCTTCTCAAACTCTTCATTTAAAAAATGTTCTTTATTGAAATCGGTTAGCAATCCGTCAAAATCCGTATTTCCGTAATATTTATACAAATCACCTGCTTTGTATTTCGCAATCAGCGAAGGTAAATCATCCGAGATATTTATCACCCGTATTATTGCAGCATTCACTTCATCAACAGTTCCTACGCACTCAAAAGGTTTGACCGGAGTAACTCCGGTAAGTTCGTCAAAAACAGGCTGTAACGCACCATCATTTAAAATATCCGCATTAAAAATATTGACAATCTTCTGTCTGTTGAGAAACGGAGAAAGAATTATGGCAGTGAACAGGCATTTCGGACATTTACCGCACCAGGAATCCGTTTTACTTCCGGCATTACAACTTCTGAAAACAGGATGATAATTTTCAAACTGAGAAAACAGTCCTGCTATCTGCAATTCCGACAGCGGTCTGAGAAAGCTGAAATAATTAATATCACCGGAAATATACTGCTTAACATACTCTCTGAAATCGGCCTCAAATTCATAACTCTTTGAGTACTGGTGATTTACTCCCGAATCACTTTCAGTCGGTTCATTTGCACTCGACTCGTTGGAAAGGGCAATATGCCGGGCTCCTGTCATTGCCGAAGCGAAAAGAGTAACAAAGGCGAGCATTGCTGAAAAGGGTGTATGGCCGTTAAGGAATCCTCTTTCATTAAGCTTAAGCAAAAGCGGGTCAATTGTGCGTTGTATCCTGAAAAATCCATCCCTTCCAAAGCCGGCAACTTCGATAGTACCGGTAGTAGCTTTTCGCGGATTAAGAATCAAAGGAATAATATCAAACTCCTTTTTCAACAGTTCAAGAGTTACAACAGAATCTTTTCCTCCACCGACAGGGACTAACACTTTGTCATTTAACGGTACTTCGACAGGTAGAAAATCTTTTTTGCTTTCCGAAATAATTTCCACGAAATCATCTTGCGTTGTTTCAATGCCGTTTGTATAAAAAAACTCACCGAGACCATTAAAATAGAGCTTTTTCCACCAATTGATTTGTTTCCCTGACAATTTAAACGGTCTGACAATTATTTTTGCCGGACAAGCTGCTTTCCAGTAACTTATAAGCTCAATCATCCCGAGATGAAAAGCAAGAGTATCCAAATCACTATTGCTTAACTCATTGGAAATAAACCGGTTTTCAGGGATTGTCAAAGTAGGGGAAAAATGAAACAAATCATCAACCCAAAAATCGAACCTCACCTTAACTGTGTCATTATCAGATGACACAGAAAAATCATCAAAAATAAATGAACTATATTTATTGCGAAGTTGTTTAAATATTTTATAATTATCTCTTTTCAATTTAATTAAAAGGTATTATTTTTGTATATTTGAAATCCGTAAAAAATGATGTCAAAAGTACAATTTTGTAACAACAACGACAAAAAACATTAAAAATGACAGATATAAACAACATTCTGAAAATTAAAACGAATAATATCAGTCCGGCAAAAGGAAAGGTTTTGATTTCGGAGCCATTCCTGCTTGATTATTATTTCAAGCGTTCGGTGGTGTTGCTGGCCGAACATAATGAGGAGGGGTCATTCGGATTGATTGTTAACAAACCTGTTGAATGGAAGCTTGGCGATATACTGAAGGGATTTCCCGATTTTGATGCACCTGTTTATATTGGCGGGCCTGTTAAGACTGACAGTCTGTTTTTTATTCATACCCGCGCCGACATTATTGACGACAGTATGGAAATATTAGACGGACTGTACTGGGGCGGAGATATTGAGATAGTTAAAGAACTTATTATGATAAACCGTATCGGCTATGATGAGATAAAGTTTTTTGTCGGATACTCGGGATGGGTGGCTCATCAGCTTGAAGACGAACTCGAAAGGAACTCCTGGCTTGTTTCAAAAATAAGACCGCAGCAGATTATGCAGGCCAACACTGAAAAACTATGGGACGACACTTTAAAACAGCTCGGTGAAGATTATTCGTACTGGACAAATTTTCCTTCTGATCCGGCGATGAATTAAAATTACAGACTTATTGAATTATCCGGTAAACCCACGGTTTAGCATTAACCATTCCGGTTCTGAATCCTTTGTTAGCAGTTTTTCGATTATGCTATTGTATAATTCGGGTTTAAGGTTGGGATGCCGCGGTGTGGATTAGTCGGACCGGCACCTATGCAACAGATGACTTGCAAGCGCACCGGCTAACGTTTAATCATCAGGTGGCCAATTCTCCCCCCTCAATCCCCTGGTGGGGACGAGCCTTCGCGTACCGGGATTAACTTTTTACCACTTTGTAAAACACTCCCCTCTCCTGTCTGACGTGTTCAATTTTTCCCTCCGCTTCAAGCACATCAAGATATTTATTCACTTCATTAATATGCCGCCCGAGAATTTTCACCAAATCGTCAACAGTGCATGGACGCCTGAAAATAGTTTCGAGAATGGCTGTTTCAACA
>CAYOZZ010000292.1:0-5825 GCA_964408535.1 uncultured Bacteroidales bacterium
AAACAATTAAGCTGTTCGACAAAATCTTTTTGAATCAGGATTTATTTCCATCTTTAACAGGCATAACAGTTTAACGCTATTAATTGTTAATCTTTATTTTGTTTTGTATCGGCTTAATCGGTACAAAGAGAGATAAAAAAATGAAAAGTCAAGAAAAAAATAAAAAAACAGTTAACGGTTTGAGGGTGAATATCCGGTTCTGGATTCGGAAATCCCGAACATCCCGGGATATAAAAGGCTTGCTGTATCTCATTTAGTCCTTTGAGTGGATTTAGATATAAACCGCTCCTCCGCAATGATCTTTTCGTGCTCCGGTCACTGACGAAAAAATATTGGTTTCATTACGCAGGCGTAAAACACCCATAAATGCAAATATCAAAGCCTCTTTGAAATCAATAAGTGTTCTGTCCGGGATAACTATCTCTGTCTTAGACTTTTCTTTAATACGGTTAATCAGGAAGGTATTATTTGCACCTCCTCCGGTTATCAGTGCTTTGCCGGGTTTTTGCAATATTGTCGAAATTTGTTCTGCAATATGTTCCGTAACGGTATTGAGCAAATCCTCAACAGAAACGGAATGCTTTTCAATTATTGAAATGAAAGAATCGAAAACCCACTCTTTTCCCAGTGATTTAGGCGGATTCAGATTGTAGTATTTCAATGAATTGAGTTCGGATAGTAAATTTTCATCCGGGTTACCCGCGGCCGCCATTCTGCCGTCTGTGTCAAATTTTTGACGGCGTTTTTCCGACAGATAGTTTAATGCCATATTTGCCGGACAAATGTCGTAAGCTATCCTTTTGCCCTTATCTTCGTAAGAGATGTTTGCAATTCCTCCGATATTGATACAGTAATCATAATCTGAAAACAGCAATTTATCGCCAATTGGAACGAGCGGAGCACCCTGGCCGCCGAGAGCCACATCTGTTGAGCGGAAATCGCAAACCGTTGTAATCCCGGTTACGGCAGCAATAGCAGCTCCGTCACCGATTTGTAATGTGAGTTTTTTTTCGGGTTGATGAAAAACAGTGTGGCCATGGGAGGATATTATGTCAGGAGTGTAACCGTATTTTTTTATGAAATCATTTGCAAGTTTTCCGAGATAATGTCCATATTCAATATTTAATAAGGTAAGTGATTCAGCATCTGATTTCATTGAGTTTACAAGCCTGTTTTTCCATTCATCTGAATATTCAACAGTAGTGGCATCAATAATGTCATATTCCCATTTCCCGGCATTATATTCAAACCGGCAACAGGCAATATCAACACCGTCGAGAGAGGTGCCGGACATTAAACCTATTGCTGTGTATCTGTTCATTTATAAATATTTGACAATTGATTCAAGATGTATTCCACGGGAAGCTTTTAAAAGTATTGTTTTTCCTGAAATCCGGTTATTCCTGATGTAATTTGTTGCTCCTTCTGTCTCTTTAAAGCATTTGTTTCCATTTGTATCTGCTACACTACAGAAAACAGGCCCGACAAGGATTACATCATCAATTCCCGAACCTGTTATTATATTTAATATTTCATTATGCTCATAAGCACTATCCTTTCCCAATTCCAGCATATCGCCGAGAATCAGCATTTTATTTTTGTAATTGCTTTTTATGAAACTGTCAATTGCAGCTCTCATACTTGTCGGATTTGCATTGTATGCATCCATTATAACGGTATTTGAACCTGTTTTTAATATCTGGGATCTGTTGTTTGACGGCTCGTATGATTCTATTGCTGTTTTAATATTGCTTTTGCTTACACCAAAATACGCCCCGATGGCGATTGCCGCAAGAATATTTTCAAAATTGTAGCTTCCGAATAATTTTGAGTCTATACGGTCGGAAATATTACCGGTTTTGTATTCAAGAGATACAAACGGAGCCGTATTTATGATTTTTCCTTTGCAAAATACCCCATCAGTTGTGCCGTAGGTTATTTTGTCGAGTCCGCCGCTGATTTTCTTAAGAATACTATTGTCGGAATTAATAAATACTTTTCCGTTTTTATTCCTGAGGAAATCATAAAGTTCACCTTTTGTTTTTATCACCCCCTCAAAACTGCCGAATCCTTCAAGATGCGCCTTGCCGATATTTGTTATAATTCCGTAATCAGGGTCTGCAATTTCAGAAAGCACCTCAATTTCTCCCGGATGATTTGCTCCCATTTCGACTACGGCAAATTCCAGGTCTTCCGTCAGGGAAAGAAGTGTAAGAGGCACACCGATATGGTTGTTCAGGTTTCCGGTTGTTGCTTTTGTGTTGAATTGAGAACTAAGCACTTTTGCGATAAGCTCCTTAGTTGTTGTTTTCCCGTTTGTTCCTGTTATTCCTATTACTTTCGGTTTTAATTGCATCCGGTGATAGTGTGCTAGTTCCTGAAGTGTTGACAGAACGTTATCAGTCAGTAAAAAGCGTTCATCCTTTTTATATTTTTCATTATCAATAACAGCAATAGCAGCACCTTTAGCTATTGCCTCCGCAGCATACTTATTACCGTCGAAGTTATCTCCTTTGAGAGCGAAGAATATTGAATCCGTGGGAATGTCCCTTGAGTCGGTTGTTATGCGGGGATATTTTTTAAAAACCGTATAGAGTTTTTCTGTCGAAATATTCATAAAGGCAAATTTACAAAAAAAACAAACCCCATACCTTAAAAGATACGGGGCGGTTATTTTGTTGCATAAATATTTTAATATCCGGCAGGGTCACCAATTCTGTCCATTGCACAACGGAATCCGATATAATCGGTAGCTCCGTTCTCATCAAGAAATCTTCTTGTGGAAGGCATCATCCAGTATGCATAATCTTTCCATGAGCCGCCTTTGTAAACCCTTGCTTTATCATTTATCATAGTAGTTAACGAATAATCATACATAGTACTTGAGTGTGAATCCTGATCCTGCTTAAGCCAGTCATCTTTATTAATTGTTGACTGAAAATCACCATCTTTATAGTTGATATTATCAGCTTTTCTGTAATTTTTTCTGTCCTGAAGATCTTCGGCCGGTACAGGTTCATATTTCAGTCTTCCGAACTCATCTTTTTCAGCAATCAGTCCTTCGGAATCTCTGACTTTTCTTTTAAAAACGTTACCCCTGTAAGGATTAAGATCAGACATATCCTCATAAGAAAGCGGTCTGTAAACATCGCTTACCCATTCGCTTACATTGCCTGCCATGTTGAAAAGGCCGAAGTCGTTCGGCCAGAATGAACCGACCGGAGCAGGGATAATAGCACCATCATTCAGTGTTCCGGCAATACCTGCATAGTCTCCTTCACCTCTTTTG
The DNA here is from genome assembly GCA_964408535.1 of uncultured Bacteroidales bacterium. Classification (GTDB taxonomy): domain Bacteria; phylum Bacteroidota; class Bacteroidia; order Bacteroidales; family JAADJA01; genus JAADJA01. The sequence continues at coordinate 3,290 of CAYOZZ010000292.1, forward strand.
AAATTGGCAACAAAACTTCCGTAATAATGTTTTTCGTTTGTACGTGTTACATAGCCGTTCCAGGGATATATTCTTCTGTCAATCACACGCTCATAGACATTGTTCCCGATGAGTGCAAGCGCAGCATATTCCCATTCCGCTTCGGTCGGCAGCCTGTAATTCGGAAGCAGGATACCGTCTTCCATTCTGACTCCTCTTTCACCGGTACTGTTGGGATTCAGGTCCTGAAGATTCTTGTTTACAAGACCTTCATATTGTCCTGCAAGATATGCTTCCGTATTAAAGTTGTTTTCATTTAACTGGTCGGGGTCGGGGTCAAGGATACCACGTTCGATAAGGAGCATTTCATTAACCCTGTCCGTTCTCCAGGCACAGTAGTCGTTTGCCTGAACCCAGCTAACACCCACAACAGGATAGTAATGATATGCAGGATGACGCAGATAAAGCTGAACCATAGGCTCATTGAAAGCGAGCCTGTCTCTCCAGACGAGTGTGTCGGGAAGAGCTTTACGGTAAACCTCGGGATAATCCGATCCGAAGACCCTGTTAATCCAGAAAAGATATTCCAGATAGTCAACATTTGCAACTTCCGTTTCGTCCATATAGAATGACCGTACGGTTACTTTTCTCGGGGGGCTGTTATGTTCATACATAGGATCATCGTAATTGGCGCCCATTGTAAAACTACCGCCTTCAATCATAACAAGTCCGGGCCCTGTGATTTGCCCTTTGTACTCAGCAACTTCAAATCCGCCGTTTTTCGGATTGTTGTATTCCCAGCCGGTTGTGGCTGACTTTTCCTTGGAACAGGAAGAGAACAAAACCATTGTTCCTAAAACAATAAAAGCTGATAAGAAACTTAAATATCTCATAGTTTTTAAAAATTTGTGCAAAAATAACTAAAATTCCGGACATTTTATTGCCCCGGGCCTATTTCTTTTTTTATTACAATTTATCAACATTGTTAAAGATACCTCATGTGCCCCGCCCGAATTACCTTTTAATTTCGACAGCGAGAGGTCATAAGAGTATCCGAATCTGAATCTTTTTTGCTTCAATCCCACCAAAAAAATTATCCCGTCTGCATTTTCAAAATTGTGTCTGAACCACGCTCCTGCAACAAGAGGGGACTTCTCAACATTTAAACCGAAGTTTATTTGATGCATATTCCCCTGCATCTGAAAAAGCAACTGGGGCAAAAATACAAAATCCCTGTTATTTTCCCTATAACCTTTTCCCCGCGATATCCTTAACCCTGTGTGTACGGTATATTTTCTAAAAAGTTTATTATTTTCAGCCTTATTATAATAGTCAAGTGTTGGTTCCGATAGATGATCTGCCGAAATACCAATAAAAAAAAGCTCTTTAACACCGAGTAATAATCCGAAGGAGAAATCGGGAACCATAACCGTGTTGTTATCGGGAGGTAGTTCGCCTGTCTGGCCGGGATTAACGGTTCCTGTTGCCGGATCAATCATATCCTGAAAGATGAGATTGTCAAAGTTAAACTGCTGATAATGAAATGTTGCTTCTATTCCTGCATTCAACTGAACTTCACGGCTTACCGTCAGGTGATATGCATAAATAAGACTTGCCCTGTTGGTTATATAGGTTCCGTTTCCGGCATTATCCGAGTTGATGAGAATCCCCAGTCCGCTGGAAATAGATTCAAATGAGAAATCGGCAGCAGCGTTATATGTGACAAAATTACCCGGGATTGACGGCCATTGATTCCTGTAATTGAAAATTATTCTTGAACACTCTCCCGTGCCTGCAAGTGCCGGGTTAAGATATAGCGGGTTGGCATAAAATTGCGAAAACTCAGGATCCTGTGCCTGCAAACCAAATACAGTCAGAATCTGCGACATAATAACAGCACTTAATATGTTGCGATATGATTTCAATTATCTGTCGTAATTATCGTATTAATTCCGGTTTGTAAAAATATGTGATTTTTCCTTTCGGTCCGAAACTTTATACAATATATTATATTTTACAACGTTAGTTTTTTAATTTTAGTTTCAATACGGCTGATTTTAACAATTTTATGAAAGTATTTATCAACTAAAAAAATTGCCTATTAAAAATATTTCTACTTTTAGCTGCCCGAAAACAACGTTAAATTTTAATAAATTGTTATTATGAAGCATATTGTTTTTATAATTTTAGTTACAATTTCATTTTGCATACCTTTTAAAGGGTTTTCTGAAAATCAGGAATATGAAAGGACAATAAACTGGAGTGGTGTCGAAAAAATAGAGATTGCTTTTAACGAGTATATTCCTGTTCTTGCATTTGAAGGAGCGAGGTATGAAAGTGTGAATAATTATCTTCCCGGCTATTTTGAAAGAATATCCATCGGCAATCCGGAGAGTTTTAATGTCACAATTATTGACCGGATTTTTGAAACGATTCCTGAAAATGAAATGCTGAATATTGATGGTTTGCAGAATGTCGGTAATAATATAAAGATAAACAGCCATATTTCATTTGACAGAAAAAAACCGTATGCCACAATTTCTTTTATTCCGATAAG
>CAYOZZ010000293.1:0-10376 GCA_964408535.1 uncultured Bacteroidales bacterium
TTCAATTCGCCATAATGCCTGCATACAGCAGTCATCTGGAGATTGCGGGCAGGGTTTTGTCTGTGTCTAAGTTTATGAAGCCGGTATGGTTATTAGGTTAGGTTTATGTTGTGGACTTGCCTTAACCATAAACCTTATCCCATACCAGCTTCGTTGCCATAGCCCCCCACCTTTATTAGTGTAAATTCGTGAAATTCGTGGGCTTAGCCGGTTAAGTCTATGAGGCCGGTATTGTTAACGGTCTGTGTTTGAAGTGTGCTTACCTGAACCTGACTTTTCTTGTCTCACAACGGAAATCCGTACTGTTTTGAAAAATCTTCGATATTCCTTTTTATGTTTTTCGCAACCTCACTGCCAGTAAGTTTTGAGTCGTTTTCCAACTCTGAGGCAGCAAAATATATATCTCTGAGAAACTGCGACAGCTCGTTGTTCATTGATTTGATTTGCTCTTGGTCAAACTCAAGATCAATAAGTTTTGTCCTGATTTCATCAATTATTTCTTCTAACTCTTCAACAGAATGTTTTCCCGTACCTTTGTAATGCATTTTGTTATAATTTTATCCCGTGCAAAAATATAAAACAATTTCGGAAGATATTATTGCTGAGGTCAGGCCTTTTTTTGAGGGTGATATTTTTACAGACCATTACACAAGGGTACAGTATGCAACGGATGCGTCGGCATACAGGGTTATTCCCCATGCCGTTACCCGTCCTAAAACGGTTTATGATCTGAAACTTCTTGTCGCTTTTGCGAAAAAACATAATTCATCTCTTATCCCCCGTACTGCAGGGACATCACTTGCCGGACAGGTTGTCGGTGAAGGAATTATTGTTGATTTTTCAAAGTATTTTACAAAAGTCATTGAGATAAACAAAGATGAGAGATGGGTAAGGGTGCAACCGGGTGTTATTCCTGACGAACTGAACCTGATGCTCAAGCCCGAAGGTTTGTTCTTTGGCCCTGAAACATCAACATCTAACCGCTGTATGATTGGCGGAATGGTCGGGAATAACTCGTGTGGTACACATTCTTTAATTTACGGAAGTACCAGAGATCATCTGCTTTCGGTTAAAATGATTCTGAGTGATGCCAATGAAGTTGAGTTCGGTGCATTATCAAGAGAAGAATTTCAAAAGAAATGCGAACTTGAGACTCTTGAAGGAGAGATTTACCAGAACATCAATGAAATTCTTTCGAACGAAAAGAATCAACAATTAATACGTTCCGAATTTCCCGACCCGGAATTAAAACGCCGGAATACCGGTTATGCTCTTGACCTTCTGCTCGAAACCGAGCCTTTTACCGGTACAAAAGAGAAATTCAACTTTTCAAAATTAATTGCCGGTTCCGAAGGAACTCTCGGACTTGTAACCGAAATAAAGTTAAATCTTCTTCCTTTACCTCCTCCTGTTAAAGGTCTTGTTTGCGTGCATTGTAAAACCATTGAAGATGCAGTTAACGGTAATTTGACGGCACTAAAATACAATCCCGGTGCTATTGAGCTGATGGACAGCGTGATAATGGAGCAGTCGAAGTCAAATATTGAGCTTCGTAAAAAGAGATTTTTCATTGAGGGTGAGCCGGGTGCCATGCTTCTCGTTGAATTTGCACGGAACTCAATGGAGGAGATTCTTTCTGTTTCGTCAGCTATGGAAAAAGAGATGCGTGCCTTGGGTTTAGGATATCATTTTCCGGTACTTTTCGGAAAAGATATAAACGATGTATGGGATGTGCGTAGAGCCGGACTGGGGATACTGTCGAATATTCCGGGAGATGCAAAACCGGTTCCCGTTGTTGAGGATACGGCCGTAAAGCCCGGACTGCTTCCTGCTTATATTGCGGATTTTAATAAACTTCTGAAAAAGTATAATCTTGATTGCGTTTATTACGCACATATTGCAACCGGAGAATTGCATTTGCGTCCGGTACTCAATCTGAAAGACCCTAAGGATGTTGAATTGTTCCGTACAATCGGACTGGAAACAGCCCGTCTTGTAAAAAAATACAACGGTTCACTCAGCGGTGAACATGGTGACGGAAGGTTGCGCAGCGAATTTATTTCGATAATTGTCGGGGAGAAAATTGCAGCTCTTTTCTGGAAAATGAAACTGGTTTGGGATCCGGAGAGAATTTTCAATCAGGGGAAAATAACCGAGCCGCCGAAAATGAACGAACACCTGCGTTTTGAACCGGGGCAACCGGCCAAAGAAATAAAGACTCTTTTCGATTTTTCAGCTGATTTGGGATATCTCAGGGCAGTAGAGAAATGTAACGGATCGGGAGACTGTCTTAAACCTGAAATATTCGGCGGACTGATGTGCCCGAGTTATCAGGCCACAAGAGACGAAAACAACAGTACCCGCGCCAGAGCTAACATTTTACGTGAATACATAACTACTTCAAAAAAGGCTAATCCATTCACACATAAGGAGATAATAAAAGTGCTTGACCTTTGCCTTTCGTGCAAGGGTTGTAAATCGGAATGCCCTTCGAGTGTGGATATGACCAAACTGAAAGCCGAGGCGCTACAGCATTATTACGATGATAACAAAATCCCGTTGAGGACAAAACTGATTGCGCATATTCATAAGGTGAATAATTTGGGTTCGGTTATGCCGCATATTTTTAATTTCTTCATAACCAATTCTTTCACATCCGGCTTATTAAAAAGATTTCTTGGCTTTGCACCCAAACGCACTATTCCCAAACTCTATAAATTCACGATGTCCTCCTGGTTGAGAAAAACCGGTAACGGGTATAAAACCGGTAATAGGAAAAACGGGAAAGTCTTTCTGTTTATTGATGAATTTACCGAATATAACGATACGTTAATCGGGATAAAGACAGTAAAATTGTTACGTGAACTGGGTTATGAAGTTGAGGTTCCGAAACATACAATCAGCGGGCGTGCTTTGCTGTCGAAAGGTCTTGTGAGGGAGGCAAAGGAGATTGCAATTGAAAATGTAAATTTGTTGAAAGATATTATATCGGAAGATATGCCTTTAATCGGAATTGAGCCGTCGGCAATCCTGACATTCAGGGATGAATATCCCGAACTTGTGGGCGACGGTTTAAAAGAAGATGCTCTGAGGCTTTCAAAATCGGTTTTTATGTTTGATGAGTTTATAGTAAGAGAGGCTGAAAAAGGGAAAATAATACCCGGGATGTTCACTGAAAAGCCTGTAACTATAAAACTACACGGACACTGTCACCAGAAAGCAATCGCCTCGACAGAGCCGACAAAAAAGATGCTCTCATTGCCGGTAAATTACAATGTGGAGGAGATAAAATCAGGATGTTGCGGAATGGCCGGTTCTTTTGGGTTTGAAAAGGAGCATTATGATCTTTCGATGAAAATAGGTGAAATGATACTTTTTCCTGAAATCAGAAAAACGGATAAATCGGTCATAATAGCTGCGCCCGGAACAAGTTGCCGTCATCAGATTAAAGACGGGACCGGGAGAAGATCACTACATCCGGTTGAGATTTTGTTCGAGGCAATCGTAAAACGATAGGTTTTGTATCGCAACAGACTTACTCCACCAAAATAAATCTGTTTTCATAGGCGGGTTCAAAAGAGTTAAGGCTGCGTTTATAGTGCATATAATATTTACGTTTACGGTCGGGAGGAAAATTTCGCGAGATGTAGCTGTTCATAATATAATCGAAGACATAACCGGCATACTTTGCCCCTAAATCTTCCAATTTTCGGTAGATATCACCAAGTTCCATCTCCCGAATAAAATACTTGTAGGATACCTGACCGGTGAACAGATTTTCGGAAAAATACCCGTAAGCATTGTCCGAAATCTCATCTTCGGCAAAAAAGACTCGTCGTGAATCTTTATCGTTGTTCAGTCTTGAAATCTCAAACCAGGTACTGACACTTATCGCATTCAGCGGAAGAGTTTTAGAGTAAACGAAATCGTTAAACTCCTCCGAATCTCTGAATTCCTTTATGTACTCATCAACCTCAATTTGTGCAATATTCAGAAGAAAAGCAGGTGAATTGATAAATAAAAAACTGTCAATATACTCCTCAGTATAAGTTTTTATATGCAGTTTGTCAAGTTCATCAAAAAAACTGTTGTAATATGTTTCAAGAAAAATAGAGTCGGAAATATCTTTCAGGAAGAGACTATTGGCCATCAAAGCCGAGTCAATCTGCCACCAGTCCATATCCGTTGTATCGTCACCAAGTTCGTCCCGTTTCAAGTTAATCTTTATAATCTCATTTACAGGTATCACAAGTATTGAGATATCAGGATTCGATTCAACGAACTGCCTTGCCAGTTTACGGTCATAGGAGCAGGAAGAAAACAGAAAAATTAAAACCGGCAGCAATAAAACCTGTATGTATTTATGATAAGTCACACTTTAGAAACGCAATTGAACCGGATTAATTATAACAGGAATTTCTCTTAAATCATTACTCGCCCGATGAAAGAAGTTCTTCACCGAAAGCTTTTCCATACTGCACACACTCTTCAAGCTGTTGTGCGTCGGGGGTAAATTTTACAAATACACCCTCACCGAAGAATTTCAGCTTAAGATTCACGAGGTTGGATTCGATAAGTTTCTTGTTTTCGCCGCTCCAGCCGTACGAACCGAAAGCACCTGCAAGTTTACCCTTGTCGCGGTACGGATTGATTAATGCAAAAATTTTATAAATCGGAAGCAGAATATTCTGATTAATAACAGGAGAGCCTACAATCACTCCTCTTGCGAGTGTCAGTTTTTCATCCAGTTCGCCGAGAGGTGTTGTTTCGACATCCAATAGGTCAACCTCAATATCGCCGGCAGATTTCAGACCTTCGGCAATTTTTTCGGCAATAACACCGGTTTTATGGTAAGCGGAAACATACGGGATAAAGACCCTGTTTTTCTCAGGCTTAGATAAAAATTCTTCGGACCACTCTTTTGTCAAATTAACATATTTTCTCCAGTCCGACCTTAATATTGGGCCGTGTCCGGTTGCAATAACATCAATATCAAGCTGTTCTATTTTTTCGATGGCTTTTATCATAAACTTGCTGAACGGCTTGATTATCACATCAAAATAGTACCGGAAAGCATAATCGAAATATCCCACTTCATCATCAAACATCTTTGAGTCGGCAAAATGGCAACCGAAGGAATCACAGGTAAAAAGCACATTATCTTCTTCAAGATAAGAATACATTGTATCGGGCCAGTGAAGGTTGGGTGCACCGATAAACCTTATTGTTTTGTTTCCAAGGTCAAGCGTATCACCATCTTTGACAATCAGGTGCGGAAATCCCGGGCCGATGATATCATTCAGGTAACGGATAGCATTACGCGACCCAACAACTACTGCCTTCGGGGCAATTTCAAGAAGTTTTCGCAGATTGCCCGAGTGGTCGGGTTCCGTATGGTTGACAATGATATATTCTATTTCGGCAGGATCAACAACGGCCTTTATCTTTTCGAGATAGACATCCCAAAACTTCTCCTTTGTGGCTTCAACAATCGCTTTTTTATCCGCATCAATAAAATATGAATTGTAGGTTGTTCCGTATTTTGTCTCCATCACGACATCAAATGTCACAATATCATAATCCAGAACACCAATCCATTTTACATCACCGGTAACGGTCAATACTTTTTTTTCGCTCATAATTTCCTTCTTTTAAAACAGCTCCATCTGTACAGTGTCATCATCATCCGTCTCTTTTTTCTTTGGAGCTTTTTTCGGTTTTTTTACACTTTTTTTCTCTTTTTCAGGTTTCTCTGAAATTATTTCAACCTGATCTGGATTTGTTATTTCAAAATCATCCTCAAACTCAATGACCGCCTCAACTACTTTCGGTTCATCCTTCTCCTCTTTAACGGCTTTTTCATCCTTCACAGAAGTTTCGTCGGTCTTCACGTTATCATCTTCATTTTCAACCCCATTATCTTCATTTTCCTGAGGCTCCTCATAAGGGAGAGGTTCGATAAATTCAAACTTCTTAACGGAATAGTTTGTAAGTCTCTTACCTTTAGCCTTATAACTTTTAATGCCGATAAATTCAGCCACATTCACAATCTCATCCGCAATTTCCTTGCCGTTGGCTTTCGTGTCGAATACGAGTTTAAGCTGAGGCAGATAATCAAGACTGACATCAACAAAATAATTCCCCGCTTCATCACCTGTAAAATCAACCTTTTTATTAATATTGACAGATGAATCGATGCGGAACCGTTTCAGATAAAATTTTTCAGAAGTGGAATCGAAATAGACCGCAGAAATGACTTTCTTAGTGTCGAGTTTTTCAATTATAATCATATCCTCTTCAAAATGATTAGAGAGGTCATATGACATAATCTTGTAATTGCCCGATTTCTGAATTGTCAGTATCCTGTCGTCACCTTTAAATTCTCCGAGATAAACTCCGCGTTCATCAATATTCAGCCGTTTCACCGTATCGTCGTACCAAATTTTACGGGCTGCAAGCGTTGATACACCTTCTTCACGCTTAACAATATTCCGTACGCTGTGTTTTGTAAGTATATTCCCCTGCGAACCTTTCCCTTTAATTGCCAGTTCGCTGAAGTCGAACTCAAAACTAAGCTTTTTCAGCTTTGGTTTCGGTTTTAGATAAACTTTGACAATCTCAGCCTCACCATTGGGATTTGCAGTGAAATACAAGACCCTGCTGCCTTCGGTTCCTTTTGTTAAAACATAATCCTTATCACGCGTAATTCCTTTAACGGCAAATCTTTTAACGCGTACCGGACCTCTTCTGCCGTCGCGGTATATCATATTATAAATTGTGCGATCATCGTTTTTCTTAAATACCGCAATATGAAGGATATCCTTTCCGATAAAAATTTTCGGGGCAACTTTTGTCACCATAAAAGTACCGTCCTGCCTGAAAACTATGATATCATCAATATCGGAGCAGTCGCAAACAAAATCATTTTTCTTCAGCGATGTACCGGCAAATCCCTCTTCTCGATTGATGTATAATTTTTGTGATGCAGCGGCAACACGTGTGGCTTCGATTGTGTCGAAACTGCGTATTTCGGTTTTGCGCTCCCTGCCTTTTCCGTACTTTTTCTTTATATGCCTGAAATAATCAATAGCATAATTAATCAGGTTATTAAGATGGTTGTTAACTTCTTCAATCTCATCCTCAATTCCTTTAATTATCTCATCGGCTTTAAAGGAGTTATATTTTGAAATACGTTTAATCTTTATCTCCGTAAGTCTGATAATGTCGTCACGTGTTATTTCGCGATGGAACATTTTTTTAAACGGTTCCAGTCCTTTGTCAATAACCTCAATAACGGCTTCCCAGGTTTCGCACTCTTCAATATCGCGATAAATCCGTTCTTCGATAAATATTTTTTCAAGTGAGGAAAAATGCCACTGCTCAAGCAGTTCGGCTTTTCGTATTTCAAGCTCGGTTTTAAGGAGTCTAACCGTATCATCGGTATTAATTTTAAGTATTTCCTTAACACCGATAAATCTCGGTTTGCCCTCGTCAATTATACAGGAGTTGGGCGACAGGGATATTTCACAATTGGTAAATGCGTACAGGGCATCAATTGTTTGGTCGGGTGAGACGCCGGGAGCAAGTTTAATAACAATTTCAACCTTTTCGGCAGTATTATCGTCAATCTTTTTAATTTTTATCTTTCCTTTGTCATTTGCCGAAACTATTGAATCAATAAGGCTCGTAGTCGTTGTTCCAAACGGAATGTCGGAAATAATCAGTGTTTTTTTATCCTCTTGACTTATTTTTGCACGAACCCTGATTCTTCCTCCACGAAGGCCGTCATTATACTTTGAAACGTCAGCCATACCGCCAGTCGGAAAATCGGGATAAATTTCAAAGTCCTTATTTTTAAGTATATCTATTGAGGCATCAATCAGTTCATTGAAATTATGAGGCAGTATTTTGGATGCAAGACCAACGGCAATACCTTCAACACCCTGGGCAAGCAACAGCGGAAATTTGACAGGTAAAGCTACAGGTTCCTTGTTTCTTCCGTCATAAGATAGTTTCCAGTTTGTAGTTTTCGGATTAAAAGCCACCTCAAGGGCAAATTTCGATAGCCTGGCCTCAATATATCTCGGAGCTGCCGAGCTGTCACCGGTAAAGATATTTCCCCAGTTTCCCTGGGTGTCAATCAGTAAATCTTTCTGCCCCAGTTGCACCAGTGCGTCACCGATGGATGCATCGCCATGAGGATGATATTTCATCGTGGTTCCGATAATGTTGGCAACCTTGTTATACCTTCCGTCATCCATCTCTTTCATCGCATGAAGGATGCGCCGTTGCACGGGTTTCAGCCCGTCGGCCACATCAGGAACAGCCCTCTCAAGAATAACATAAGAGGCATAATCAAGAAACCAGTTCTCATACATTCCCGACAAATGAATGGTCTTATGACCTTCATCCGAAGAAATTCCGGCAGGTTCGGCCTGATTCAAATCCTTATTATTTTCATCCAACTCACTCACAATAACTTATTTATATTCTGTAATTTCCATATAAAAACAGTTTCCGGCACCGTCAACTCTCTCACACCATAAATATCAACGGCCAAAATTATAAATAAATGGGTAACTTTGCAGCCATATTGTAAACAAGTTATCAAATGATGTTAAAAAGTTTTTATTCCCTGTTTTTTATTCTCCTCGGTTTTGGTATTTATGCACAGGATACTATCACTTTCATGCAATATAATCTGCTTATGTATGGAAATAATTTCGGGGGATGCACTTCATCAAACAACAATATAAATGATAAAAATCAATACTTACATACGATTGTGGAATACGTAAAACCGGATATACTGACGGTTAACGAGCTTTATAAAGACCCTTTCTATTCAAATTTTCTGCTAAACGGTGCGCTTAACATTAACGGCATAAGCTATTTTCAGATGGGTGAACCTACAAACGTTTCAAATTCATACACTATTAATCAGATTTTCTACAACTCAGACAAGCTTGTCCTTTACACTCAGGGAGCTATTTCAACAAGTTACCGTGACATAACTATCTACAGACTTTATTACAATACTCCTGACCTGAAATATACAAAGGATACTGTTTATATCAATTGCTGCGTGACCCATCTGAAAGCGGGACAAGGATATGAAGACGAAAGGGCAAATGAAACCCAGAAACTGATGGACTACCTGAATAATACCAATGCAACCGGAAATTATCTTTTTATGGGTGATTTTAATTTTTATACAAGTGCAGAACCCGGTTTCCAGAATCTTGTGAATTACTATAACGAAGATGTCAGGTTTTACGACCCCGTAAATAAGATGGGTTCCTGGAATAACAATTCATATTATGCTTCCGTTCACACACAGTCAACACATACATCGGGTGACTGTCCTTCCGGTGGCGGAATGGACGATAGGTTCGATTTTATACTTGTGTCGGATGAAATTTTATCGGGAGCAGATAAGGCAAAATATGTCCAGAATTCTTATCGGGCAGTAGGACAGGACGGGAAACATTTCAATAAATCGCTTCTTGATTCACCCACTAATACTTCTGTGCCGAATGATGTCCTGCATGCACTTTATAATATGTCGGATCATCTTCCGGTAACTCTCAAACTTGCTGTTGGAAATAATGTCGGGATAAATGCATTTTATAATAATGATTTCACAGTCAGGTTTCCCAACCCTGTGAAAGACAATGTCAGGCTGACAATTGAAAATGCAAAATCGGGTTATTACGATGTCAATATTTTTAATACTCTTGGCATGATTGTCTATTCCGGCAAGGTGGAAGTTAACGGAATAACAACATGTTCAATTCCTACAGTAGGTTTTAAATCAGGACTTTATATTTTGAGGATTAGCGATAAAAACGGAAGCGGGGTTAGCTTACGTAAATTTCTTACTATCGTTGCTTTGTAAATCGAAGAAGCCGGACTGTTAAAATCAATAATTACTCAAAATACACAGGCTCATTAACTGATACCTTCCTTCAGGGTAAAGCAACTGAGGTGATGGGTGGACTGGGAGAAATGTTGGGGGCTCTGAATGGGTTTTGAAAAGCAATCCGGATAGTTTAAACTTATGCACCTGAATTTGAAATCGGAATGAGCTAAGAATATGTCGTTCCGATGGAACTCATTTTTATTTTTTTTATAATGGGATTTACATCCCATCCAATAATATTACATCCCTCCGGGATTTACACTCGGAAATGCTGCAAAAGAAAATACCGGTATTCATTAACAAAAAAACTATAAAGATTTATTGGTTTAATACACTGCCGTAGGCAGTCCATATTACGGCCTGAGGGATTTTATGTTTGGAAACACTGCAACATGCGGATATGCAGCTTATTAGCAAAAAGAAAGAATTCCATAAGGATTTGATGAAAACTATA
>CAYOZZ010000294.1:0-36988 GCA_964408535.1 uncultured Bacteroidales bacterium
AAACGATAAGCTTTATTTTACCGATGATGTTGAATAGGTGTTCTCAAACTGTTACGATACAGAACAAAAGATGCAATGGGCAGGATTATGCAAATATATTGGTGATACAGTATGCAACTGTCCGGAAAAGAATTTAACAATTTTTATGCTAATGTATAATTCGGGTAAAGTATTCTTTTTCGAATAACCATAAAGTTAATTCTATCATATTCAAATAATCTCAATAGTGATTTAAATATAAAAAATCTCTTATGACAACAAGTATACAAATTTTTATCCTTGAAATTAGTTGGCACTACAAATAATAACTTTTGCACCAATCCGTAAAATCAGTGGATAAAAAAGGCTAAGACCGTCACAACTGCTCCGGTCTTAGCCCAAACCAAATTTTCTGCCCTTTCGGTTTATTTTTTATAATATTTAAAACTCTTTCCGAGGTACCTTGCATCATTACCAAGCTGTTCCTCTATTCGCAGGAGCTGATTATACTTGGCAATCCTGTCGGTCCTGCTTGCCGAACCGGTTTTGATAAGGCCGGTGTTCAATGCCACAGCAAGGTCGGCTATTGTAGTATCTTCCGTTTCACCCGAACGGTGGCTGATAACCGAAGTATAAGAATGACGGGTAGCAAGATTAACTGCGTCAATAGTTTCCGTTAGAGTACCAATCTGATTCAGTTTTATGAGAACCGAATTGCAAACTCCCATATCAATTCCTTTCCGGATTCTTTCGGTATTGGTAACAAAGTTATCATCACCTACAAGCTGAATATCATTTCCAAGTGCATCGGTCATCAGTTTCCAGCCGTCCCAGTCATCTTCAGCCATTCCGTCCTCAATTGACATAATAGGATATTTCTTAACCCACTCTTTCCAGAAATCAACCATCTCGGCAGGAGTCAGTTTATCGCCTGTTGACCATTTCAGATGATAAACATTTTCCTTTTCAAGATAATACTCCGAAGAAGCAGGGTCAAGAGCAATAAAAATATCGTCTCCGGCTTTATAACCGGCTTTTTCAATTGCCTTAAGAATTACGGTAATTGCCTCCTCATTCGATTTCAGGTTTGGGGCAAAGCCACCCTCATCGCCCACATTTGTGGAGTAACCGTCCTTTTTAAGAACCGATTTCAGGTTATGAAAAACCTCTGAACCCATTCGAATGGCCTCGGCAAAATTGGAAGCACCTACCGGCATTATCATAAATTCCTGAAAATCTATACTGTTGTCGGCATGAGAACCGCCATTCAGAATATTCATCATTGGAATCGGTAGTGTATTTGCATTTACACCCCCGATATACCGGTAAAGGGGCTGGCCGCTTTCAATGGCTGCCGCTTTGGCAACTGCAAGCGAAACTCCGAGAATCGCATTTGCACCGAGATTTCCCTTATTGGGTGTTCCGTCTATTTCAATCATCTTCGCATCAATCTCATTCTGATCCGAGACATAGTATCCCTGTAATTCTTCATTCAGAATTTCATTAACATTATGGACGGCTTTTAATACACCTTTACCCATATAAACGGATTTATCACCGTCACGAAGCTCAACAGCTTCGTGAATACCGGTTGAAGCACCGGAAGGCACGGCAGCAGTAGCAAGAATACCGGAATCGGTATAAACGTCAACTTCAACTGTCGGGTTTCCTCTTGAATCAAGTATCTGACGTGCGTGAATATTTAATATTGTACTCATATTATTTTTTATTTAATGATTTGTAATTGTAATTCCGCCCAAAAATACAAAAAAGGATAAAGCCATTTTAGCCTTATCCTTTTTTTTATTGAAATTTAACAGTTTTACTAATTGTTATCTTTCTTTTCGTCATCTTTGTCACCTGAGGTTTCCTCCTCTTTCTTCACCTCTGCTTTCGGCTCTTCAGCAGTTGCTTCTGCTTTCGATTCCTCCTTTTCAGGTTCTTCTCCGGTTGTTTCGGCTTTCGGCTCTTCAACTTTTGATTCCTTAACCTCTTCTTTAACTTCCTCAACCTTTTCAGCAACAGCCTCAACAGTTTCTTCAGCTACACCAGTTGCAGCATCAGCAGCAGTTTCGGTCTTTTTACCACCGCCTCTTCTTCTTCTCCTTGTTGATTTAGCTTTGGTTTCTTTAGTACCGAGCAGATTCTCATTAAAATCCACCAGTTCCATCATACACATTTCTGCATTGTCACCAAGACGGCTTCCGATTTTAATAATACGTGTATAACCACCCGGACGATCGCCGACCTTAGCGGCAACTTCTCTAAAAAGCTCAGTAACCGCCTCTTTACTCTTCAGATAGCTAAACACCATCCTTCTTGAATGAGTAGTGTCGGTTTTTGATTTTGTAATCAAAGGCTCCACATATCCTCTGAGAGCTTTTGCTTTTGCAAGAGTCGTATGAATTCTTTTATGCAATATCAGGGAGGTAGCCATATTAGCCATCATCGCTTTGCGGTGTGCGCTTGTCCTTGATAAATGATTAATTTTCTTCCTGTGTCTCATCTCGATTATTCCTTATCTAATTTATACTTTGATATATTCATTCCAAATTCAAGACCTTTCAACTTCACGAGGTCTTCAAGTTCGGTCAGTGATTTTTTACCAAAGTTTCTGAATTTCAACAAATCATTTTTATTAAATTGTACCAGTTCGCCAAGTGTTTCCACATCGGCAGCTTTCAAACAATTCAGTGCCCTGACGGAAAGGTCAAGATCAACGAGTTTTGTTTTCAGCAACTGTCTGGTATGCAGTGAGCTTTCGTCAAACTCCTCAGTAACCGTTTTATCCTCCGTATCCAGTGTAATACGTTCATCGGAAAAGAGCATAAAGTGGTGAATCAGAATTTTAGCAGCTTCTTTCAGTGCTTCTTTCGGGTGGATAGAACCATCCGTCAGAATTTCAAAAACCAGTTTTTCATAGTCGGTCTTTTGCTCAACCCTGTAATTTTCAATATGATATTTTACATTTTTTATGGGTGTGTGGATTGAATCCATAGCAATTGTTCCTATGGGAGCATTTATGCTTTTATTCTCATCAGCCGGAACATATCCCCTGCCCTTTTCAATCGTAAGTTCCATTGAGAGCTTAACACTCGGTTCCATATGACAGATAACCTCATCAGGATTAAGAACCTGAAAAACAGAAAGGAATTTATTAATATCACCGGCTTTAAACTCATCCTGGTCACCAATAACAATCTGAACTTTTTCTGAGTTTTCTTCTTCAATCTGTCTTTTAAACCTGATTTTCTTAAGATTCAAAATAATTTCAGTAACATCCTCAACAATACCTTTAATTGTTGAGAACTCCTGCTCCACGCCTTCGATTTTCACTGAAGTAATTGCATAACCTTCAAGCGAGGATAAAAGAATTCGTCTAAGCGCATTACCAATAGTAATACCGAATCCGGGTTCAAGCGGACGAAATTCAAAGATACCTTTGAAATCGTCGGCCTCTATCATTATAACTTTATCTGGTTTTTGAAATGCTAATATTGACATACTCAGCTTTTTAAATTATTGACTATCTATCGGTCAGGTTAATTACTATTTAGAATACAATTCGACAATAAGTTGCTCCTTGATGTTCTCAGGGATTTCAGCTCTTTCGGGATAATTCAGAAATTTACCGGCCATAAGATTTTCGTCCCACTCGAGCCAGGAAAAGGCATTCGACCTTGAAGCGAGTGAATCCGTAATAGCTTCAAGTGATTTTGATTTTTCCCTGACGCTAACAATATCACCGGGCTTAACGGAATATGACGGTATATTTACAATCTCTCCGTTTACCAGTATATGCCTGTGACCGACCAACTGACGTGCAGCAGGACGTGAAGGAGCTATTCCGAGACGGAATACAACATTATCAAGTCTTGCTTCGATAAGTTGTAAAAGAATTTCACCGGTAATACCTTTCTTACGTGAGGCTCTCTTAAAAATATTCTTAAACTGACGCTCAAGAATGCCATAAGTGTATTTAGCCTTCTGCTTCTCCATCAACTGGACACCGTATTCCGACTGTTTTCTTCTTCTTCTTGAGTTTCCATGCTGTCCCGGAGGATAGTTTTTCTTCTCAAAAGCTTTATCAGGGCCAAAAATAGGTTCTCTGAATTTCCTTGCAATTTTTGTTTTCGGACCAATATATCTTGCCATTTTTTATCTGTTTTCTATTGTTAATTCATTTTTAAAATCCACAACCAACGGAATGCTTAGACTCTTCTTCTTTTAGGAGGTCGGCAACCGTTATGAGGAAGCGGAGTAACATCTTTAATCTCAATAACTTCAATACCTGATGAATGAAGTGTTCTGATTGCCGATTCCCTTCCAGATCCGGGACCCTTAACTAAAACTTTTACTTTTCTAAGTCCAAGGTCGTAAGCAACCTTTGCCGCATCTGCAGCAGCGAGCTGAGCAGCATAAGGAGTATTTTTCTTCGACCCCCTGAATCCCATCTTGCCTGCTGATCCCCAAGAGATCACCTGGCCTGAATTATTCGTCAGAGTAATAATGATATTGTTGAAAGAAGCGCTGATGTATGCTCTTCCGTATGTTTCAACATTTACTACTCTCTTTTTTGTACTTCTGGTTTTCTTAGCCATAATATTTATTTACCGTCGTAATTAATTTTTCAACTCAATCAATATATTAACCCTTAGGAGCTTTCTTTTTATTCGCAATTGTCTTCTTGCGTCCTTTTCTTGTCCTTGCGTTATTTTTGGTATGCTGACCACGTAACGGAAGACCGATACGATGCCTGATACCCCTGTAAGTTCCGATGTCCATCAATCGCTTAATGTTCATCTGAACCTCAGAACGCAATTCACCCTCAACCTTAATACTATTGCTGATAACATTACGAATTGCAGTTTGCTCTTCGTCGTTCCAGTCCTGAACTTTTTTTGCACAATCAACACCGACTTCCTTCAGAATTTTACGTGCTGTTGACCTGCCTATACCATAAATATAAGTTAAAGCAACGTCGCCTGCTTTATTCTTCGGTATATCTATTCCTGCTATACGAGCCATATAAACTATTTATTTTTTATTGTTGTTCAAAATAAAATTTCAAATCAAAATGTTTTATCCTTGTCTCTGTTTGTACTTAGGATTTTTCTTATTGATTACATACAAACGTCCTTTTCTGCGAACGATTTTGCAATCCGGTGTTCTCTTCTTTACAGATGCCCTGACTTTCATTGTTTTCTCCTTTTTATTTGTACCTAAATGTTATACGTCCTTTTGTCAAATCGTACGGCGACATTTCAAGTTTCACTCTGTCACCGGGCAAAATTTTAATATAGTGCATCCTCATCTTCCCCGAAATATGAGCTGTAATAACATGTCCATTTTCAAGTTCCACACGAAACATAGCGTTACCCAACGATTCGATAACCGTTCCGTCTTGTTCTATTGATGCCTGTTTTGCCATAATACTTTAAACTATTTATTATTTAATACTTCTTCAATATAATCAAATGTTGACAAAATCTCCGCTTTTCCTTTTCTCACTACCACATCGTGCTCGTAATGTGCCGATGGTTTTCTGTCTGCCGTTCGTATTGTCCAGCCGTCTTTTTCCTGAACAACTCTTTTCGTACCAAGGTTGATCATAGGTTCAATCGCTATCACCAGATTTTCTTTCAACTTGATACCCCTGCCTCTTCTCCCGAAATTCGGGACTTCCGGTTTTTCGTGAAGATTTCTTCCCAGTCCGTGCCCGACAAGATCTCTTACAACCGAATATCCGAAACTTTCAACATAATTCTGAATCGCATAACCTATATCACCAATCCTTTTGCCGGCAACTGCATTTTCAATCCCGATATAAAGAGACTCCTTTGTTCTCTTCATCAACATCAACACCTCCTCCTTCACCTCTCCAACTGCAAAAGTGTAAGCCGAATCACCGTAAAAACCGTTTTTAACTGTACCGCAATCAACCGAAACAATGTCGCCGTCTTTTAATTCCCTTTCGGAAGGAAATCCATGAACAACATTTTCATTCACCGAAATACATAAGGTAAACGGAAAACCATTATACCCTTTAAATCCCGGTTTTGCGCCATTGTCTCTTATGAACTCCTCAGCAACCTTATCAAGTTTAATGGTTTTAACACCGGGTTCAATAAGTTTAGCAACTTCAGCGAGAGTTTTTCCAACAAGTAAAGAACTTTCTCTTAATAACTCTATTTCTTCTTCAGTTTTATAATGTATCATTTTCGCCTCCGCGAATCAAAATATTCTTATCCGGTCATACTAAAAGACGACCTTCCCTTTATTCTACCGGATTTTGTTAATCCGTCGTAATGTCTCATCAACAAATGACTTTCGATTTGCTGCAACGTATCAAGAATTACACCAACCAAAATAAGTAATGATGTTCCGCCGTAAAACTGCGCAAACTGTGAACTCACTCCAACCAGTCTAACAAGTGCAGGCATAATTGCCACAAATCCAAGGAAAATAGAACCTGGTAATGTAATTCTTGACATCACATTATCAATAAAGTCCGCTGTTTTCCTGCCCGGTTTCACTCCCGGTATAAATCCGCCGTTCTTTTTCATATCATCAGCCATCTGATTAGGATTAACCGTGATGGCAGTATAAAAATATGTGAACAGAATAATCATTATAAAGAATGTGAAGTTATACCAGAATCCGTTGATATTGGAAAATGCCGCAGCAAATCCGCTAAGTGATTCCGAATCTGTAAAACCGACAAGTGTGATCGGCAGGAACATAATTGCCTGGGCGAAGATGATAGGCATAACTCCGGCAGCATTAACCTTTAACGGGATATACTGACGTACGCCACCGTATTGTTTATTCCCCACAATTCGTTTTGCATACTGAACCGGTATTCTCCTTGTACCCTGAACCAAAAGGATTGTAACAAGAATTACAAATATCAGAACAACAATTTCTATAACGAAGTAAACGAGACCTCCGCCGCCTTTCTGCTCCATTCTTGCAGCAAATTCACCAATCAGTGCAAAAGGCAACCGGGCGATGATTCCGATCATAATGATAAGAGAAATACCGTTACCGATACCTTTTTCGGTAATCCTTTCACCAAGCCACATAATAAACATTGAGCCTGCCGTCAGAATCATTATTGATGAAATACCGAAAAATGAAAATACCGTATGTGTTGTCAAATTAGGGTCGAAAGGATAAATACCTTCGGGTGGAAGTTGCCTTACGAGGTTAGCTATATATGCAGGAGATTGAAAAATAAGAATAATAACCGTAAGATAACGTGTAATCTGACTTATCTTTCTTCTGCCGCTTTCACCCTCTTTCTGCAATTTCTGGAAATAAGGGATAGCCATTCCAAGCAACTGAACTACAATTGATGCCGAAATATATGGCATAATTCCAAGAGCAAAGATACTGGCATTTGAAAATGCTCCGCCTGAGAACATATTCAGAAGGCCGAGCAATCCAGAGCTACCCTGATTTTGCAGATTTGCAAGCTGATGCGGATCAACACCGGGCAATACAATATAAGCACCTAATCTATATATAAGAATAATACCGAGGGTAAAAAGAATCCTGTTTCGCAGGTCTTCAATCTTATATATATTTCTTATGGTTTCTATTAACTTCTTCATTAAAATTACATTTTTGTTGCAGTACCACCTTGAGATTCAATAGCTTTTACAGCTGATGCCGAGAAAGCGTGAGCTTTAACTTCCAGTTTAACAGTCAATTCACCTCTTCCAAGAATTTTAATAAGGTCTTTTTTATTTGCCAGCCCCTTATCAATAAGTGTATCAACGTCAATAGAAGTAAGCTTATTCTCATCTGCAAGTTTCTGCAAAGTGTCAATATTTATGCCACGGAATTCTTTTCTGTTTATATTTCTAAACCCGAATTTCGGAACTCTGCGGAACAATGGCATTTGGCCGCCTTCAAAACCTTTTTTCTTGCTATAGCCTGATCTCGACTTAGCACCTTTATGGCCTCTTGTTGCAGTTCCGCCTGCACCGGACCCCTGTCCTCTGGCTATTCTCTTACGATTTTTCGTTGAGCCCTTTGCCGGTTTAAGATTACTTAAATCCATCTCTTAAAAATTTATAGATTCTTATTTAACTTCTTCAATTATCAACAAATGTTTCACTTTATCAATCATACCCAAAACCTGAGGAGAAGCAACAACTTCTTTTTCCTGGTTCAGTTTTCTCAGACCAAGCGCATCAAGTGTTCTCTTTTGGCGCACCGGGCGGCCAATTCTACTCTTTACCTGCTTTATTTTCAATTTTTTCATCTGTCTCAGGATTTTATCCGTTAAAAACTTTATTCAAATCAACACCTCTCAGTTGAGCAACCGTGTAAGGGTCTCTCAGTTGTATCAGTGCATTAATTGTTGCTTTAACAACACTGTGGGGGTTTGATGAGCCTTTTGATTTTGCAAGTACATCCTTAACACCGACACTCTCAAGAACGGCACGCATAGCACCACCGGCGATAACACCGGTACCCGGAGCGGCAGGTTTAAGGAAAACCTTAGCACCACTGTACTTACCTTCCTGTTCGTGAGGGAGAGTACCGTGAAGAATAGGAACCTTAATAAGGTTTTTCTTTGCATCGTCAATACCCTTTGCAATAGCTGAAGTAACTTCCTGTGCTTTTCCCAGTCCGTAACCAACAACACCCTGCTCATTTCCAACTACCACAACGGCTGAAAAACTAAATGTACGTCCACCCTTTGTAACTTTTGTTACTCTCTGGATGCTTACGAGCCTGTCAATAAACTCGATATCGCTTGATTTAACTCTTTTTATATTTACGTTAGGCATAATAAATTAAAATTTAAGTCCTGCTTCTCTGGCTGCTTCCGCTAAAGCTTTCACTCTGCCATGATACAAATAACCGTTTCTGTCGAATACTACACTTTCTATTCCTGCTTCTTTAGCTTTTTCAGCAATTGCTTTACCGACAGCTTTAGAGCTTTCGGTCTTAGTCGTTTTTTCACCGTCTGATGCTGAAGAAGCACTGGCGAGTGTTACACCTGCCAGGTCATCAATAAGCTGAACATATATCCGCTTATTACTTCTGAAAACAGACATCCTAGGTCTCTCGGCAGTGCCTGAAATAACCTTGCGAACCCTCATTTTGATTCTGCTACGTCTGTATTGTTTTCTGTTTTTTATTGCCATTGTAATAAAATATTTATCAGTTTATTATTTCTCAGCAGCAGCTTTACCGGCTTTCTTCCTGATTTCTTCACCTTGATAACGAATACCTTTTCCTTTGTAAGGTTCGGGTTTCCTAAGCGATCTAATCTTTGCCGCTACCTGTCCGATTAATTGCTTATCTATTGATTTAAGAGTAATAGTAGGGCTTTTACCTCTTTCCGAAACCGCTTCCGCCTTTACTTCCTGAGGCAACTCAAATACAATGTTATGAGAATATCCCAGTGAAAGCTCAAGTATTTGTCCTTTCACTTCAGCTTTGTAACCAACACCAACCAATTCCTGAACAATGGTAAATCCTTCAGTAACTCCGGTGACCATATTCGAAATAAGCGACCTGTAAAGGCCATGCTTCGCTTTATGGTCTTTTTGCTCTGTGGCTCTTGCTAAAACAACCTTTCCGTCATCAATTTTTATTGATATATTAGGATCAACCTGTTGTTGAAGTTCGCCCAATTTTCCCTTAACCGTGACCAAATTATCATCAGAGATTTTAATTTCCACGCCATCGGGAATGTTTATCGGTAAATTTCCTATTCTTGACATATTATAAAATATTCTTCAGTTTTTTAACTAACATAACAAAGTACTTCACCACCGATATTACGTTTACGTGCCTCTTTATCGGTCATAACGCCCTGCGATGTTGACATTATGGCAATACCAAGACCGTTCAACACTCTCGGCAGTTCACCGGCGCCAACGTATCTTCTAAGCCCCGGCTTACTGACTCTTTCCAGTTTATTTATGGCAGATATCTTTGTTACAGGATGATATTTCAAAGCAATCTTAATATTACCGGGCACAGCATCTTCCTCAAATTTGTAATTTAAGATATAGCCTGACTGATAAAGAATTTTCGTCAATTCCTTTTTCATTTTGGATGAAGGTATCTCAACAACTCTGTGATTAGCCTTCATCGCATTCCTGATTCTTGTCAAATAATCTGCAATCGGATCTGTATTCATTTTATCTACAATTAATTCCTGTTACCAACTAGCTTTTCTAACACCCGGGATCAAACCTTTTAGCGCCATTTCGCGGAAGTTAATCCTTGAAATACCAAACTGGCGCATATAACCCTTAGGTCTTCCTGACATATTACATCTGTTATGCATTCTTACTTTTGAAGAATTACGAGGAAGCTTCTGCAAACCTTCATAATCTCCGGCAGCTTTCAATGCGGCACGTTTTTCAGCATATCTCTCAACCAGTTCACGCCTTTTTACTTCCCTGGCTTTCATTGATTCTTTTGCCATACTACTATTTATTTTGATTTTTAAATGGTAAACCAAACTCTTTTAACAGTGCTAGACACTCTTTGTCAGTTTTTGCCGTAGTGACAAAGGTAATATCCATACCTGATATTTTACTAATCTTATCAATATCAATTTCAGGAAAAATGATTTGTTCCGAAACACCGAAAGTGTAATTACCACGGCCGTCGAAACCCTTTTCATTAATTCCCCTGAAGTCTCTGACACGAGGTACGGCAACAGATATCAATCTGTCGAGAAATTCATACATTCTGTCTCTGCGCAAAGTAACCCGTACACCGACAGGCATTCCTTTCCTCAGTTTGAAGTTAGAAATATCCTTCTTCGATTTGGTTTGCACAGCACGCTGACCGGTAATTTGGGTCATTTCCTCAATACCTGTGTCAATTAATTTTTTATCTACAATAGCAGCTCCAACTCCTTGATTGACGGCTATTTTTGTCAATTTAGGAACCTGCATAATACTCTTGTAGCCGAACTGCTTTTGTAAAGCAGGTACTACTTCTTCCAAGTACTTCTTTTTTAACCTCGGTGTGTATTCCATTATTTGATTACCTCCCCGGATTTTTTTGAATATCTAACTGATTTATTTGTCTTTTTATCTAATCTTCTTCCGACCCTGGTGGGGTTTCCTGCACTATCAATCACTTTCAGATTCGAAAGGTTAATAGGTGCTTCTTTCTGGATAATACCACCTTTAGGGTTTTCAGCATTAGGCTTTTGGTGTTTTGAAACCAAATTAACACCATCCACAATGGCCCGTCCTTTTGAATCAATCTCCAGAACCTTACCCTGCTGTCCCTTCGATTCGCCGGTGATGACCATTACGTTGTCGCCTTTCCTGATATGTAATTTCTTTTTTTGCATCATTTTAAAACTTTAAAGCACTTCAGGTGCAAGTGAAACAATTTTCATATATTGTTTTTCCCTTAACTCTCTGGCAACCGGACCGAAGATACGTGTACCTATCATTTCACCGTTTGCATTAAGGAGAACCACAGCATTGTCTTCAAAGCGAATATACGAACCGTCAGGTCTTCTTTTTTCCTTTTTGGTTCTGACGATAACAGCTTTAGTTACAGTTCCTTTTTTAATATTTCCGGAAGGAATTGCTTTTTTAACGGTTACCACTATTTTATCGCCCAATGAAGCGTACCTTTTCTTAGTTCCGCCAAGCACTCTTATACAAAGTACCTCTTTTGCTCCGCTGTTATCAGCTACTGCTAATCTTGATTCTTGTTGTACCATTTTTACTTCGCTCTTTCAATAATTTCAACTAATCTCCAACATTTATTTTTGCTCAACGGCCTTGTCTCCATAATCCGCACCTTATCTCCGATATTTGTTTCGTTTTTTTCGTCATGAGCAAGAAATTTGGTAGATTTTTTCACAAACTTACCATAAATAGGGTGCTTAACTTTACGCTCAACCCTGACAACAATAGATTTATCCATCTTATTGCTCACCACAAGGCCGATTCTATCTTTTCTTAAGTTCCTGGTTTCCATCATTATTATTTTTCGCTTTTATTAATTTCTTCAAGCTCTCTTTTTCTCAATTCCGTTTTAATTCTGGCAACCGTTTTACGATACGCCTTAATCTTATTCGGATTCTCCAGTGGAGAGACCGCATGATTGAGCTTCAGCTTAACAAGCTGTTTTGTCTCTGTTTCAAGTCTTTCAACGAGTTCCGGAGTTGACAGCTCTCTAATTACTTCTTGTTCCATATTATTATATTGTTTCTTCTACGTAATCTCTTCTTACAACAAACTTTGTTATGACAGGCAGTTTCTGAGCTGCAAGTCGTAAAGCCTCTTTAGCAATCTCCAAAGGTACACCTTCGGCTTCAAAAAGAATTCTGCCCGGGGATACCCTTGCTACAAACATTTCAGGTGCTCCTTTACCTTTACCCATACGAACTTCGGCAGGTTTTTTAGTAATCGGCTTGTCCGGGAATATTCTAATCCACAGTTGCCCTTCACGCTTCATATAACGGGTAACAGCCTGACGGGCTGCTTCTATTTGCCTACCTGTAATCCATGCCTCATCAAGGGATTTTATTCCGAAGGAGCCAAAAGCAAGCTGGTTGCCTCTCATGGCATTTCCCTTCATTTTTCCCTTTTGCATTTTCCTGTATTTCGTTTTCTTTGGCTGTAACATTATCGTAATATTATTATCGTTTCAAAATACTTATTATCTTCTTCTTCTCTTTGTTCTTCCACTACCTTGTGCAGGTCTTTTCTTATCTGCAATAACAGGAGAAAGATCAGGCTTTCCGTAAATCTCACCCTTACATATCCATACTTTTATTCCGATACGGCCATAAGTTGTATGAGCTTCCGCAAGAGCATAATCAATATCAGCTCTGAGCGTGTGCAACGGAATTCTTCCTTCCTTATAAATTTCACCCCTTGCCATTTCAGCACCACCGAGACGACCGGAAATCAACACCTTCACACCTTCGGCTCCAATTCTCATTGAAGAAGCAATAGCTGTTTTTATGGCTCTTCTAAATGAGATTCTTCCTTCAATCTGACGAGCGATGGAATTAGCAACGATAACGGCATCCAGTTCAGGTCTTTTTATCTCTGAGATATTAATCTGAATCTCTTTGCCTGTCAGTTTTTTCAATTCCTCTTTAAGCTTATCAACTTCCTGACCGCCTTTACCAATAATTATACCAGGACGAGCAGTAAAAATAGTTACCGTAACAAGTTTGAGAGTACGCTCAATCAAAATACGCGAAACACCGGCTTTAGCAAGTCTTGCATTCAGGTATTTTCTAATGTTGTTGTCCTCAACAAGCTTTTGTTCGTAATTTTTACCTCCGTACCAGTTGGAGTCCCATCCTCTGATGATTCCCAACCTAAAACCTATCGGATTTGTTTTTTGTCCCATTAATAAGTATTTATAAATTCTTTTTTAAACAATTTCTTTATTATCAACAATCAGAGTAACATGATTTGAACGCTTTCTGATTCTGTGCGCTCTGCCCTGAGGGGCAGGCTGAATTCTTTTAAGCATTCTACCGCTGTCAACTGCAATCTCTTTTACATATAAGTCAGCATCTTCAATTCTAACACCAGGATTTTTTTCCTGCCAGTTAGCAATAGCAGAGCGTAACAACTTGTACAAACGTGCTGAAGCATCAAGAGGGGAATGTTTCAAAATATGCAAAGCCTGATAGACCTCTTTACCCCTTACAAGACCGGCTGAAAGTCTCATTTTTCTCGGTGAAGTCGGGCAATTGTTAAGCTTTGCAATTGCAACCTTCTTCCTTGCTTCTTTTCTTTCTTCAGCTCTTATGTGTTTTCTGGCACCCATTTTATTATAATTTCAGTGTTAACTATCTTTTGCCTTTGTCTTTCTTACTTCCTGCATGGCCCCTAAAAATACGGGTAGGAGCAAATTCACCGAGTTTATGACCAACCATATTCTCAGTGATGTAAACAGGTATAAATTTATTCCCGTTATGAACGGCTATGGTCTGACCAACAAAATCCGGAGAAATCATTGATGCACGCGACCAGGTTTTAATCACAGTCTTTTTTTTCGATTCCACGTTCTGCAACACCCTTTTCTCCAATTTGTAGTGGATATATGGTCCTTTTTTTAATGATCTTGCCATCTGTAAATAGAATTAAATATTATTATTTCTTCCTTTTTTCGATTATGTACTTATTGGATGCTTTCTTCTTCGATCTGGTTTTGAATCCTTTAGCAGGTAAACCTTTTCTTGATCTCGGATGTCCGCCCGAAGAACGACCTTCACCACCACCCATCGGGTGATCAACCGGGTTCATAACGACACCTCTAACACGAGGACGACGTCCTAACCAGCGTGATCTTCCGGCTTTACCGGAAACCTCAAGACTATGATCGGAATTAGAAACCATTCCTATGGTAGCTTTACAAGTCTGAAGAATCATTCTTGTTTCGCCCGAAGGCATTTTCACAATTGCAAATTTACCTTCACGAGACATCAACTGGGCATAGGAACCGGCACTTCTTGCCATTTTTCCACCCTGTCCGGGTCTCAGTTCGATATTATGAATAATTGTTCCGAACGGGATTTCGCTAAGATATAATGTATTTCCAACATCAGGAGAAACTCCTTTACCGGAAATAATTTCCATACCATCTTTAAGCCCCTGCGGAGCAATGATATATCTTTTTTCACCATCAGCATAATAGAGCAAAGCAATACGAGCTGTCCTGTTAGGATCATACTCAATACTTTTAACCTTTGCCGGAATATTATCCTTATCCCTTTTAAAGTCAATTATTCTATATTTTTGTTTATGACCACCTCCCAAATAACGCATGGTCATTTTCCCTTCACTATTTCTGCCTCCTGATTTCTTCTTCGGAGCCAAAAGACTCTTCTCAGGTTTAGAAGCAGTAATATCATCAAACGCACTAATTAATTTAAAGCGTTGACTGGACGTTGTCGGTTTGAATTTCTTTAAAGCCATCTATCTAAATATTGCTATAAAAATCAATTGTTTCACCATCGGCTAAAGTAATGATAGCCTTTTTATAAGAATTTGTTCTGCCTGAAATAACACCGGATCTGGTAAACCTTGATTTAGCTTTACCTGAATAATTCATAGTGTTAACACTAATTACATCAACTCCGTAAAGTTCTTCAACAGCCTGCTTAATCTGAATTTTATTTGCTTTTTTATGCACAATAAAACCATAGCGATTTAACTTCTCGCCCAGATCTGTCATTTTCTCTGTTATTACCGGCTTTAAAATGATATTCATCTTATCGCTATTTTATATTAGTTATTAGTATGAATCTTTTCTATTATTTCAATCGAACTTTCGGCGATTATCAATTTGTTTGCGTTAAGAACATCATAAGTGTTAATGTCTTTTGCATTGATAATTCTGGCCTGCTGCAGATTTCTTAATGACAGATAAACATTTTTATCGGTCTTCGGAAGTACTACAAGTACCTTTTTGTTTTGCAAATCAAAACTATTAAGCAGATTGACAAAGTTTTTTGTCTTTGGTGTTTCAAAAGAAAAATCTTCAACTACCAAAATACCGTCTTCCTTTGCTTTGTAAGTAAGAGCAGATTTACGGGCAAGTCTTTTAAGCTTCTTGTTCAGTTTAAAATAATAATCCCTTGGCTGTGGTCCGAAAATTCTGCCACCACCTCTGAACAAAGGATTCTTAATACTACCTGCCCTTGCCGTACCTGTACCTTTTTGTCTCTTGATTTTTCTGGTACTTCCTTTAATCTCACCTCTCTCTTTTGCTTTATGCGTACCCTGACGGGCATTAGCGAGATGTTGTCTGACATCAAGGTAAATAGCATGGTCATTCGGTTTTACACCAAACACACCATCATCAAGCTTAACCTTTTTGTCGGTCTTATTTCCGCTAATATTATAAACTGCTAACTCCATCTTTCAAGTATTACGTATGAACCATTAGGACCCGGAACCGAACCCTTAACAACTACAATATTCTTTTCGGGATAAATTTTCATTACCTGGAGGTTAATCATCTTAGTTCTTTTACCACCGGTTCTTCCTGCCATTCTCATTCCCTTAAATACTCTTGAAGGATATGAAGATGCTCCGATTGAACCGGGAGCTCTTAACCTGTTATGCTGTCCGTGCGTTGCATCATTAACACCACGGAAGTTATAACGTTTAACTACCCCCTGAAATCCTTTTCCCTTGGATATTCCAACCACATCAATGTATTCACCCTCAATAAAAACATCAGCTTTGATTATATCGCCAAACTTCTTTTCGTGTCCCTCTTCAAATCTGGTGAATTCGGCAACCACCTTCTTCGGAGATACACCGGCTTTGGCAAAATGACCTTTTAAAGCCTTGGTGGTATGCTTCTCTTTCTTTTCGTCGTATGCGAGCTGAATAGCAGCATAACCATCCGATTCTTTAGTTTTCACCTGGGTAACTACACAAGGACCTGCCTCAATAACCGTACAGGGGATATTTTTCCCTTGTTCATCATAGATACTGGTCATTCCGAGTTTCTTTCCTATTAATCCAGACATTGTTATATAATTTTATCTTATTCTCAAAAATAATTAAACTTTAATTTCAACCTCAACTCCACTCGGTAATTCAAGCTTCATCAATGCGTCAATTGTTTTTGTGGTTGAACTGTAGATATCAAGCAACCTTTTGTAAGAAAACAATTGAAACTGCTCTCTTGATTTTTTGTTCACAAACGTTGATTTATTAACAGTAAATATTTTTCTGTTAGTTGGTAACGGAATAGGTCCGCTTACAACAGCACCCGTAACTTTTACTGTTTTAACGATCTTTTCAGCTGATTTATCAACCAGATTATGATCGTACGATTTGAGTTTTATTCTAATCCTCTGACTCACGTTTTATTGTTTTAAATACTTACTAAATATCCTTTTATTTTATACATTACATTCTCCATAACATCCTTCGGTGTTTCGGCATAATGCGAAAACTCCAAAGATGAAGTTGCTCTTCCCGAACTCAATGTTCTTAATGTCGTAACATAACCGAACATTTCAGCCATCGGAACTTTTGCCTGAATAACCTGATATCCCACCTTCGCTTCAATCTTCTCAACTGTTCCTCTTCTCTTATTCAAATCACTAGCGATATCTCCGACATAAGCATCCGGTGTATCAACCTCAAGTTTCATTATAGGCTCAAGCAGCACCGGATTTGCTTTCCTGCAAGCCTCTTTAAATGCAATACTTGCAGCAACTTTAAATGCCAGCTCGTCACTGTCAACAGGATGTGATGAACCGTCAAGTAATCTTGCTTTAAGGCTTTCAACTGGAAAACCGAGTAAAACACCGTTACTCATCGAAGATTCCAAACCTTTCTTAACTCCGAGTATATACTGTTTTGATAAAGCACCACCCCTGATTTCATCAATAAACTGTAATCCCTTAACTCCTTTATCAGCAGGTGAAAACTCAATCACAATTTCAGCAAACTTACC
Organism: uncultured Bacteroidales bacterium; assembly: GCA_964408535.1. Taxonomy (GTDB): domain Bacteria; phylum Bacteroidota; class Bacteroidia; order Bacteroidales; family JAADJA01; genus JAADJA01. Next base: position 17,434 of record CAYOZZ010000294.1, read on the forward strand.
TTTACCACCGGTTTGTTTCTTATAAATTTCATGATGCTGAACAATACCTGTGATTGCCTCTTTGTAAGCAACAGAAGGTGTACCCTTGTTGCAATCAATATCAAACTCTCTTCTCAGTCTGTCGAGGATAATATCAAGATGCAATTCACCCATTCCACTGATGATAGTCTGGCCGGTTTCCTGGTCAACTCCAACGGTGAATGTAGGATCCTCTTCAGAAAGTTTACTCAGAGCAACAGCAAGTTTATCCACATCATCCTGTTTTTTCGGCTCGACAGCCATTTTAATAACAGGATCGGGAAAAGTCATTGATTCCAGGACAACAGGATGCTTGGGCGAGCAGAGTGTATCACCCGTTCTTATCTCTTTGAATCCTATTGCAGCACCAATATCACCGGCCTCAATGGTTTTCATCGGCTTCTGCTTATTGGCATGCATCTGCATCAGACGCATTATACGCTCTTTTTTATTCGTATTGCCATTTAGAATCTGCTCACCTGCATTAATCTTCCCGGAATAAACTCTGAAAAAAGCAATACGTCCTACAAAGGGGTCGGTAGCTATTTTAAACGCCAATGCAGCGAATGGTTCGTTAACATCGGCGTGTCGTTCAACTTCTTTATTTGTGTATGGATTTATTCCCTCAATAGCAGGAACATCAGTCGGGCAAGGCAGGTACTTAACAATAGCGTCAAGAAGTAACTGCACTCCCTTATTCTTAAATGATGAGCCGCATAGCACAGGTGTTATCCTCATCTCCAGAGTAGCTTTGCGCAAAGCTCCGATAATTTCATCTTCGGTAATTGATTCGGGGTCATTCAGAAACTTTTCAAACAACTCTTCACTCTCCTCAGCAGCACCCTCAATAAGCTTTGTTCTGTACTCTTCAACCTGCTCTTTCAGCTCCTCCGGTATTTCAACCTCAAAATATTCTTTTCCAAGACTTTCGTCATCCCAGTTATAAGCTTTTCTTGTAATAAGGTCAACCACTCCCTCAAAATCATCTTCAGCACCGATTGGTAACTGGACGGGAACAGGATTTGCGTTAAGCTTTTCTTTTATTTCGTCAACCACTCTGATAAAATCGGCACCGGAGCGGTCCATTTTATTAACATAACTGATACGCGGCACGTGGTATTTGTCGGCCTGCTTCCAAACAGTTTCCGATTGAGGCTCAACACCGCCAACACCGCAGAATATTCCGATAGCACCGTCAAGAACGCGTAAAGAACGTTCAACTTCAACCGTAAAGTCAACGTGGCCGGGAGTATCAATAATGTTTATCTTATAATCGTTACTTTGGTATTTCCAGAATACACTTGTTGCAGCCGATGTAATGGTAATTCCTCTCTCCTGCTCCTGTATCATCCAGTCCATTGTGGCAGCACCGTCGTGTACCTCACCAATACGATGGTTTATTCCAGCATAATACAAAATACGCTCAGTTGTCGTGGTTTTACCCGCGTCAATGTGAGCCATAATGCCTATGTTCCTTGTATGTTGGAGTGTCGTTGACATCTTTTGTATTATACTTCCCTTTATTTAATTAAAATCTAAAATGAGAGAATGCCTTGTTGGCTTCAGCCATCCTGTGAGTATCCTCTTTTCTTTTAAAAGCTGCACCTTCTTCTTTATAAGCAGCCATAATTTCGGCAGCAAGCTTTTGTCCCATTGATTTTTCGTGACGCTTTCTTGCAAAACCGATTAAGTTTTTCATTCCGATTGAACTTTTTCTGCTCGGTCTGATTTCGGAAGGAATCTGGAAAGTAGCTCCACCGATTCTCCGGCTTCTCACCTCAACAGAAGGAGTAACATTTGCCAATCCCTTTTTCCAAACTTCCAGTCCGTCTTCTCCTGTTTTTTCACTAACTATATCAATAGCTTCGTAAAAAATATCAAAAGCAAGAGTCTTCTTTCCCTTTAACATAAGATTGTTTACAAACTTTGTAACCAAAGTATCGTTAAATTTGGGGTCGGGCAGAATTATTCTTTTTTTAGGACGTGATTTCCTCATTGTACTATATATATAGAATTAAAAACTATTTTTTCTTAGGTTGTTTTGTTCCGTATTTTGATCTTCTCTGCAATCTTCCTTCAACACCCGATGTATCAAGTGCACCTCTGATAACGTGATATCTTACACCGGGAAGATCTTTTACCCTGCCTCCTCTGATCAAAACAATAGAGTGTTCCTGCAAATTATGTCCTTCACCGGGAATATATGCATTCACCTCTTTACCGTTTGTTAATCTAACCCTTGCAACTTTTCTCATTGCCGAGTTAGGTTTCTTCGGTGTTGTTGTGTAAACCCTGACACAAACTCCCCTTCTCTGCGGACAGGAATCCAGTGCAGGTGATTTACTTTTATCGGTCAGTTTTTTTCTACCTTTTCTTACTAATTGTTGTATTGTAGGCATATCAAAATTTTATTTTATTACTACATCCCGTTTAGGGGGCGCAAAAGTATAAATTTTTTATATACAAATTAACTATTGCATTAAAAATATCAGCAAATAGCTTATATTTCAATGTTTTTATTAAAAAATGAAGTCAGGAGATACAGTTAAGGCGTGTTTATCGAGACGCACTTACAATTCATATCATCAGAACGATTTGAATTTCGATTGTAAGTTGGAACCTTTATCCGTCTTAACTTATCAGGTTTCCTAAATTCCTTTAAAAATCAATAAATTACTTAATGAACGTTTAAATTCGGGGTGCAAAAGTACGATATTTTTTTAATTCACAAGTTTTTTTTTGAAAATAATTGAACAATTACCATTTATCTCATTTTCAGGGCTAATTTCCAACGGATTATAAATAACGTAAGTAAGTGTACAGGCAAGCGTGGACGCTTGCTCATTTTCTGTAGTGTGATAGCAGGCAAGTAAGGCAAACGTGGACGCTTGCTCATTTTCTGTTGTGGGATGGCAGGCAAGTAAGGCAAATGAGGATACCTAAAAACCTACTCCCCCCTTTGCTTAACAACCTCAAACAAAACAATACCGGTAGCAACAGAAACATTCAACGACTCTATTTCACCCTTTAACGGTATCTTGACAGAGCTGTCGCAAAGTTTCAGATACTCGCCCGAAACACCCCTCTCCTCGGAACCCATAATTATTGCAAGAGGCATTTTATAATTTTCCATATAATATAATGTATCGGCCTTTTCGGTTGCGGCAAATATTTTCAGACCGCTTTGCTTCAAAAATGTAATGGCATCTTTCAGATTATGGTTACGGCAAACGGGAATTCTGTTCAATGCTCCCGCCGAAGTCTTAACTGCAACCTCATTTACCTGTGCAGCACCCCGTGAAGCAATCAGAATACCATGAACACCGGCACATTCGGCAGTACGGGCAATGGCTCCGAAATTTCTCACATCGGTCACGCTGTCAAGAACAAGAATAAAAGGTGTTTCTCCTTTTTCAAATATTCCCGGTAAAAGAACTTCAATATCGGTATATTCTATTGCCGAGACAAAGGCCACAAGCCCCTGATGGTTATGGTATGTAAGTTTGTTAAGTTTTTCACGCGGTACATACTGAAGAGGGATTTCGTGCAATTTTGAAAGTTGCCTCACTATCTGATCCTTGTGCGGATGGATATTTTTCTGTACAAACAGTTTATCAATTACCTTTCCCGATTTTATGGCCTCAATTACCGGCTGAAATCCGTAAATAATATTATCTTTACCCAAAATATTCCTTTTTAAAATTTTTGCAAAGGTATTTAATTATTCGGCAAATGCTATGATTAAACGGTTTAAGAATTACACATTATAATAATTCGAAAATTTTTTCAAAAAAAGTAAAATTAAATTTGGAAATATCATTTTTAACATTGACTTTTGCCGCGATTTTAGAATTGTTAATAAATTAACAAAATAGATAAGCAGGTAATAATCAATAAAAAGATACAGTTATGAATCTGGAGAAAATTATGAACGACCTCGAAAAAAAGCATCCCGGCGAGGTTGAATATCTACAGGCGGTAAGGGAGGTTCTGGAATCAATCGAAGATGTTGTAAATCAAAATCCTCAATTTGAATCGGCAGGTATAATCGACAGACTTATTGAGCCTGACAGGGTTTTAACTTTTAAAGTTCCCTGGATTGACGATTCGGGAAACGTTAATGTAAATCTGGGATACCGTGTTCAGTTTAACAATGCACTCGGCCCGTATAAAGGCGGCTTGCGTTTTCACCCGAGCGTAAACCTGAGTATTCTTAAATTTCTGGGATTTGAACAGATATTTAAAAACAGCCTGACTACTCTACCGATTGGCGGCGGTAAAGGCGGTTCGGATTTCGACCCGAAAGGAAAATCGGACAGGGAGATAATGCGCTTCTGCCAGTCGTTTATGCTTGAACTCTGGAAATTAATAGGTCCTGAAATGGATGTTCCTGCAGGTGATATCGGTGTCGGCGGTAAAGAGATCGGTTATTTGTACGGAATGTATAAAAAGCTGACCAGGGAACACCACGGCGTGCTGACGGGAAAAGGCCTGAACTGGGGCGGAAGTCTTATACGCCCGGAAGCAACAGGTTTCGGAACAGTATATTTTGCCAAGGAGATGTTAGAAACAAAAGGAGAAACATTTGAAGGTAAAACAGTTTGTGTTTCCGGTTTCGGAAATGTTGCCTGGGGCGCAGTTACCAAAGTAACCGAGTTGGGTGGCAAAGTTGTTACTCTTTCGGGTCCTGACGGATATATTCACGACCCTGAAGGAATTTCGGGTGAAAAAATTGATTATATGCTCGAACTTCGTGCCTCAAATCAGGATATTGTAGCACCCTATGCCGACGAGTTCCCTGAAGCAACTTTCGTAGCAGGCAAACATCCCTGGGAAGTAAAATGTGATGTTGCCCTTCCCTGTGCCACTCAAAACGAACTGAATGAGGAGGACGCAAAAATGCTGGTGGAGAACGGTTGTATGTGTGTTGCCGAAGGAGCCAATATGCCTTCCACTCCGGAAGCAATTGAGGTTTTTCTGAACAACAAAGTTCTGTTTGCTCCCGGAAAAGCTGTAAATGCAGGCGGTGTTGCAACTTCGGGTCTTGAAATGTCGCAAAATTCAATGAAACTGAATTGGCGCCGCGAAGAGGTTGATGAAAAACTGCACCATATTATGCAAAGTATTCATCATACCTGTATGGTAAACGGAAAAGAAGCGGACGGATATGTAAACTATGTTAAAGGTGCTAATGTCGCCGGATTCCTGAAAGTGGCAAATGCAATGCTGGATCAGGGAATAATTTAAGATTATAAAATTACCATTTGATAAAAACGGCCTGTGGGGTTTTATTGCCTTGCAGGTCTTTTTTAGTATATGATTTTACTTAAAAGGCGAATCAGGTTCTTTTGCCATATGGTTGTAAACCATTTTATCCATAAACTTCGGGAAAAATTTATTTAATACAACCGTCAGCTTACCCTGTGTTGTCAAAGTAAGACGCTCCTTCTTTTTTTGAATGGCTTTAATAATATGTAAAGCAACCTCATCCGCACTCATCATTTTATCCTCCTCCCTTGGCGATTCTCCCTGCATAGTACCGTCGGCTGCAAGAGCAGTATTCCTGATATTTGATGCCGTAAATCCCGGGCAGGCTATTAAAACGTGCAACCCCTTTTTCATATTCTCAATCCTTAAGACTTCAAGAAAACCCTGCATTGCAAATTTGGAAGCGGAATATCCTGCTCTTCCGGGAAGCCCCTTATATCCGGCAATTGACGAAACACCAACAACAGAGCCTTTTGATTCCAACAGATGCGGAAGAGCAAACTTTGTGCAATAAACCGTTCCCCAGAAATTTACATCCATCAGCCTGCGGATAACGTTAAGATCAGTCTTCTCAAACAATGCCCTCATCGAAATACCGGCATTATTAATCAGAATATCAATCTTTCCAAACTTTATTACCGTCTCATTTATGAGATTACGACAATCCGATTCATTGCTTACATCGGTTTTTACGGCCAGTACGTCCGAAGCATTCTTTTTCAGTTCGTCAGCAAGCTTGTTTAATTTCTCAAAATTACGCGCTGCAATTACAACTTTTGCACCTAACATTGCAAATCTTTGTGCCAGTGCCTCCCCTATTCCGGAAGAAGCACCGGTAATAATGATTACCCTGTCTTTCATACAACAAAATTAACAATTCTAAACTATCTTTAAAGCAAAAACTTTTGTTTAACACAAACTACACAATTTCACAGATACAAAATAAGCCATATTGACACTTTTGTATTTAACAAATACAACTTTTACTGTCTATATGTCAGTACAATCATAAAAAAGCCCCCTTTTTTCCGGTTGGAATATGATTTGAAGGGGTGGGAGAAAAAAACAGAAAAATAAATAATTAATAAAAAAATAGGAGGACAAAGCTATGTTACCAGTAATGAGAACAAGAACATTTTTGCCGAATGCGGCAGACGACTTTTTCGGAAAAGACCTTTTTTCAACATTTTTCGGGGAGAAAAGAGAGAGTTGGGTACCATCGGTAAACATTGTCGAATCGGAAGATAAATTCAGAATTGATGTTGCCGCTCCCGGATTAAGTAAAGGTGACTTCAAAATCGAGTTAGATAATGATGTATTGACAATATCTTCGGAAAAAGAGTTCGAGAGTGAGAATGAAAACGAAATCTTCACAAGAAGAGAGTTCGGTTACAATCCTTTCAGCAGATCATTCGGATTACCGGAATCCGTTGACGGTGAAAAAATCAAAGCTTCTTACAAAAACGGGATTTTGAGCGTAATGCTCCCGAAAAGAAAAGAGGCAATTGTAAAAGCACACAAAGAGATTAAGATTTCTTAATCACATACAAATCAAGGAAAAAATACGGTGAGAAATCATCGTATTTTTTTTGTTTAAAAAACAGACACCTTTACATACTTTTTCGGATTCTTCCGGATATCTTCAAGCAGCAAATCAAGGTCTCGTGCCGATTTTTGCAGATGAATATAAAGCGAATCGTCCTTAACAAGCATTCCGAGACTTCCCTCTCCCCTGTTTATTCCGGCAGCAATTTCAGAAAACTCATTCATAGCCTTGTTTGCCGAAGCAAGAGTTTCGGTAACCTGCATCTTTGCCAGAGTATCGCTCAGATCGGAAAAATTTGACATTATATTATTGAAATTATCCTGATTTGCCGCCAGACTATTACTTATGGACTCAATATTCTCAAGAATTTTCTCAATCCTTTTTTTCTGACTTTGCATAAGAGTATCAAGTGTTCCGGTAGTATTCTCAAGATTTTCAAAGGAGTGTGCAAAATGCTCCACGCTCTTGGCTATGTTTCCCTGGTTTGTTTTGTCAAAAAGACTTTCAAGCATTGACATAACGGTATCAATGGAGTTCATTAAATTCTCAGCTTTCAACTTAAGCGGTTGCAATTCACGGCTAACAGCCTCTTTTATTGATTCTTCAGTCTGCGAAGCAAGAGTATCACCGGGCTGAGCCAGTTCACTCGAATTACCAAGCCTTATCTCAATAGCTTTCGAACCGAGAATACTTGAACTGTAGATACGCGAAACGGAATTAGCAGGTATATCAACAGGTGTTTTAATAATAATTTCTACAATTACCTCATTAGCACCGGGCGAAGTAAATCTCATATTTCTGACACGTCCTACCTCAAGACCGTTAATCAAAACGGGATTTGACCTTTCAAGCCCGCTGACATCTTTATAAATGGAATAATATACCAACTCATTGGAAAAAATATCTTTCCCTTTCAGAAAGTTAAAACCCCAGTAAAGAAGCACAAGGGCAACCGTTACAACAAATCCTATTATAAACTCCTTTGATATTTTCAATTTTCAGTAAGTTTTGTACAAAAATAAACCATTTTTTCACATTTTATTGCCTTTTCAGAGAAAATTATTTTCCTTCAAGCTCTCTTGCCTCTTTCAGCGATATTTTTTTCTCATCAAGAAAAGCCACAATAAACGCATCCTTGAAACCTTTCTTTCGCATCTCTTCTTTCAATACCACAGCATCATCAAATGATGTAAAATTCCCCGTTGTATATTTATATTGACCGTTTTCGTTATACATTCTAATATCCTTTAATCCTCTGAACTTTCTGAAATCAAGAGAGCGCTCTTTTTTGTAGGATGCAAACTGAACACGGAAATAAACAATCTGCTTCGGTTCCTCTTTAGTGACGACAGGTTTAAGGTCTTTGTTAGCCTCTTCAAACTCCTGTTTATATTCCTTAAATGCTCTGTAAATTGCTGAAGCCATATAAACCTGACCTTCCTCAGACATCAAGAACTTTTCCTCAGCCGGATTACTCAAAAAACCAAGCTCAATAAGAATCCCGGGCATAGTTGTCTTATACAACACCCAGAAACCGGCTTGCTTCACTCCTCTGTCCTTTCTACCGACACGGTCACGAAATTGAGTTTCAACCTTCTGAGCGAGATTGATACTTTCATTAATAGTTGCACTCTGAAACATTGACAAAAGGATATAATCCTCATCAGCATTGGGGTTAAATCCCTCATACTGAGTCTTATAATCATCCTCGTAAAAAATAGCGGCATTCTCGGTTTTTGCAACATCAAGATTATCCTGTGTTTTGTGCAATCCCATAACATAAGTTTCCGAACCGCGAGGTGCGGAAGATTTATTTGAATTACAATGAATCGAAATGAAAACATCTGCCCCGCTTTCATTTGCAATCTGTGCACGCTTATGTAGTTCGATAAATTTATCGGTTTTTCTGGTGTAAATAACTTTTACATCTTTAAAATTTTCTTCAATATATTTTCCGGTTTTAAGAGCAACGCTCAAAGTAATATTCTTCTCTTTCGATTTACTGCCAAGTGCTCCCGGGTCTTTACCTCCATGACCTGCATCAATAACAACTTTTGTAATTTTGTTATCAACCTGAGCAATCAGTTGCGTACTGATTGTCAACGCAAAAAGCAAAATACCAAAAAATAAAAAAATTCGTTTCAACTTAATACTATATTTTTGTTTAGTTTTGAACCTTAAAAATTGTTCTGTCACTAATCCTGCAAAGTTAATATTTAATAAAAGTATTTTATATAAAATTGTCAACTGAATTATTAACAAAATTAGGCCTAAGATTATTATTCGGGCTGGTAAGTATCCTTTACCTTCCCCGGGCAGGTGCACAGGACACAATTCAACGGTCTGTTCCTGACACTCTTGCCATGCAGAAAAATGATACGACACTTGTTAAAAAAGATTCGGTAAACTACGGCATTTCACCTGATGCAATTAAATCAAGAATTGATTATTCGGCCAAAGACTCAATACGTTTTGAGATATCATCCCAACAGGTTTATTTGTATAAAGATGACGACATCAGTTATGAGGATATTAACATTAAGGCAGATTATATTGAGATTAATTTCAACAACAGCACACTGACGGCCAAAGGCATGGTTGATTCACTCGGTAATGACACCGGACTTCCAGTATTCACAAGGGGAGAAAACAGTTTCACTTCCAAACAGATGAAGTATAATTACGATACACAAAAGGGGCTTGTTGAAACAGTTCTTACTCAGGACGGGGATATGTATCTGCACGGGACAACTATTAAGAAACTACCGAATAACATAATGAATATCTATCAGGGAAAGTTTACAACCTGTAATCTTGAACATCCGCATTATGAATTCAGGTTTAAAAAAGCCAAGGTTATTCCCGATGACAAAATCATTACAGGTCCCGCATATTTTGTTGTTGAAGACGTACCTACTCCCATTGGAGTTCCATTCGGAATGTTTCCGAACAATAGCGGACAAAGGTCGGGAATTATCATACCAACCTGGGGAGAGTCCGCACAACGGGGCTTTTATCTGGAAAACGGAGGGTATTACTGGGCAATAAACGATTACATGGATTTCACGATAAAAGGAGATATTTATTCCCTGGGAAGCTGGGCGATAAAGCCGAGTATGAACTACCGGAAACGTTATAAATACAATGGTTATTTCAATGCTAATTATGCAATAAACATTCTTGGAGAGGAAGGCTCACCCGACTATTCCAGAAATCGTGACTTCTCAGTAAGATGGATACACAATCAGGACGCAAAAGCAAGGCCGGGAAGCAACTTTTCGGCAAATGTGAATATTGTGAGTTCGCAATACAATAAATTTAATCCTGTAAACTCAAACGCCTACCTCTCAAACACTTTTCAGTCGAGCATCAACTATTCAAAGAGTTGGGGCGGAAAATATTTCCTGAACCTGGGCGGTAACTTATCCCAAAACACCATCACAAAAGAGTTAAATCTTACTCTTCCCTCATTAACCTTCTCAGTAAACCGTTTTTATCCTTTCAGAAAGAAAATACAAATCGGAAAACCGAAATGGTATGAAAATATCAGCGTAAACTACAATATGGCAGCTCAAAATCTTGTAAACACTTACGATTCCCTTTTCTTTGAAAATAATATTTACGGCAAAATGAAAAACGGGATTAAGAATAGTGTTCAGTTATCATCGGGATCAATAAAACTGGCGAAGTTTATCGTCTGGACAAACAGTTTTAATTATACCGAAAGATGGTACAGTCAGAAGCAGGTAAAATCCTGGAACAATGACACAATAATTATTAACGGAGAACCTGTTACAGGATATGTCGGAGTTGATACTATTCCGGGTTTCAATGCTGTACGCGATTTTAACTTCACCGCAAGTTTAAGTACAACCATGTACGGAATGTATGCATTCAAAGGAGGCCCGGTAAATGCAATACGTCATGTTTTAAAACCGTCGGTATCGTTTACCTGGCATCCAGACTTTAGTGCTCCGGAATGGGGATATTACAATTACTACATAAATGAAAGCGGCAATATTCAAAGGTATTCGTACTATGACGGTTTTATTTACGGCACCGCACCGGCTGGAAAATCGGGTAATGTCAGTTTCAGACTCAGTAACAACCTGCAAATGAAAGTACGTTCAAGAAAAGATACAATAACTGGTACAAAAAAGATAACACTTATTGACGACCTGTCAATAGCAACATCATATAATCTTGCGAAAGACTCATTAAACTTAAGCCCGCTGACAATTACCGGATATACAACTATTTTCAAGAAACTAAATATCAGGTTCGGCAGCTCTTTCGACCCTTATGCCTTAGACGAAAAAGGCCGGCGAATCAATAAGTTTGAGTGGGATGTTAACAGAAGATTGTTTCGTCCCGAAATGTTCAAATGGACAGTCGGACTGAACTACAGTTTCTCATCAAATAAAAAATCAAAAAAAGAGATTAAACCAAATTCAGCTTCCGAACAGGAGATTGAAGACCTGAAACAGAATATGGAAGGCTATGTTGACTGGGATATTCCCTGGTCTTTCCGTTTTGGATACAATCTCAACTATACAACAACATACAAGTATTATAACGGCTATACCGACTATGAAATTGACAAAGTGAGAACACTGGTGCAAACACTTTCTTTTTCGGGAGATGTAAATATTACACCGAAATGGAAGGTGGGATTCCGCTCGGGATATGACTTTGAAAATAATGAGTTTACATATACCTCAATTGATGTTTATCGTGATCTTCACTGCTGGGAAATGCGGTTTAACTGGATTCCATACGGCTTTAGACAAAGCTGGAATTTCTCAATAAATATCAAGTCAAGTCTGTTGCAAGACCTCAAACTAGATAAGAAAAAAGATTTTAGAGACTATTAATCAATAAATTACAAACTATGAAAACAGTTATCCAAACAGAAAAAGCACCAAAAGCAATCGGCCCTTACAGCCAGGCAATCGAAAACAACGGAACCCTTTTTATTTCGGGACAGGTACCGATTGACCCCGAAACAGGAAAAATTGTTGAAGGCGGAATTAAAGAACAAACAAGGCAGGTTATGGAAAACATAAAAGCAATTCTGGATGCTGCCGGATATACTTTCGACAATGTTGTTAAATCAACCTGTTTACTTGACGATATGGACAATTTCGCAGCAATGAATGAAGTTTATGCAGAGTATTATCCCACCAATCCGCCTGCAAGAGCAGCTTACGGAGTTGTTAAACTTCCTCTTGGCGTAATGGTTGAGATTGAGACCATAGCAATGAAATAAATTACGGCCTTTTTGATCAGGCTTTATTTATGGCTCAATTTTTGTATTTTTTATTCATTCCAAACAATAATATAAAGATGAAAAAAACACTTATTCCCATTTTGTTTATCCTGTATAGTATAAACCTAAATTCACAAACCCTGGCAGCCTTCAATGATAACCTTCATCGTTTCTGGGCCTTTGAAGCCGGTATTTTCACTCAACTGGAATACCTCGAAGTGCAAGATTATCAGGTCGGAGGTATTTTGATTGCCTATATTGACAATGGAGAAAATCTGAAAATATACAGAAACGGGAAGGTGGAGAAACTCATCCAGGGAAGCCCTATAAAATATACTGCAACCGACTATCTGCTCGGCTATTCCATTTATGAACAGCTTAACGTATATGATAATGGAAAGACGAAGGTTCTGTGCACAGCCGCCGACGGATATATTGTTCAGGACAGCCTAATTGCATGGCACGACAAAATTAAGCACACAATGGAGGTGTATTATAACGGCAGAACAATTACTGTTTTAGACGGTCTGATATACAATCCCCTCAAAGTTTTTAAGGCAGGAGACAACACCATCGCCTGGGTTAACAGTTCAACACAAAGTTTTTCGGTTTTTTATCATGGCCATACAATTGTTCTTGATGACTATTCACAGGAAATGACCTTTGAAGCTGGACGTGATATTGTTGCCTTTTACGACACTCCGGATCAGGTCTTTAATGTTTTTCTGAACGGCGAAGTTACTGAAATAGAACCCTTCATCCCAAAGTCATTCAAAGTTGGAGACGATATGATGGTTTACATTGATAATATGGGAAAACTAAAATACTTCGACAGGGAAGGAGTTAAAACAATTACGGACTTTGAGCCTGAATTCTATGATGTGGTTGATATGGTTATGATATATGAAGAGCAGGGATTTCTAAAAACTTACTGTAACGGCGAGGTTTACATCATCGAAAGATATATCCCGCAACCGTACAAACTTGATTACAACACTATTGCTTACCTTGACCAAAGCAGATTTCTTAAGGTATTTCAACAATGCAGCGGGAGTACGATTACCAATGAACGAATAAATGAGATTTCTTTAATAAGAGATTTGATTATATATACAACGGGGATAAATAAAGTTAACATCTATTTCAATGGTCAGACTTATAAGCATTGAAAAACTAAAATCACAGTAAAATGAAACACAAAGCCATATTATTTCTGTCATTAGTAACAAGTTTGATTCTTTCATCCTGCGGTTCCTACAAAGTTTTTACCGGCAGTGTCACTTATGATGCACAAAAAGAAAATGAAATTATCAAATCAAACGAACTCAAATCCGGTTTATCCGGGAATTCAAGAATAAAATTTGTCCTAAGAACACCGCCGGGCTTTTCTTCAATGCCTGAAGAAAAACAAAATGAGATGAACCAAATCTTTGCCTATGTAGAAAAGGAGCTGATAAAAAAAGGATATATTGTAAAAGACCGGGTTCTGCTTGAAAACCTGCTCAAAAATCATAATTACAGCCTTACGGATATCAGCAAGATAATTGATACCGACATAATTCTGGAAATATTAGATGTCAGGTTTGACATACCAAATCATATTAAAAACTTTAAGATAAAGGAAAAGGGATTGAATACCACATTCGACAACTGGCTGAACATCAACTATGTCGATTGCCAGCTTTCGATGATGGAATGCCGAATTACTCTTGCGGATTCAGGTGATGTCGGCGGTATTTTCAGATTTTATGTTTCGGGATGTGATAAAGACAAAGACTTTTATATCAGGCTTTATGAAGATTTTAATGGCAATCCTGATCCTGAAAAAGAGGCTTTTGTGGGATGGAATTACGGTAATGTTTCATATAAAACCCTTACCAATTCTTATGACATGAATTATGAATCAAAGAAGATTGCGCTTGAAAGACTGATAGATGCTTTGTTAAAAGAGTTGAATCCCGAATGAGAAGCTGTTAATCTTAAGCAGTTCCGTCATTATCTTTCTCATAACCACCGGGCGGCTAATTAAACCCGGTAAACAATGAGCCGCCATTTACAGTCCCAATTTGGGAAACACTTGCTAAATCACTATTTTTAAACCATTTAAGCCATTGCTAAATATATTATATGTAGGGCAAATTGCATATCTTTCAAATCACCTCTAAGTTATTTGGGTCCAAAAAGTGCGATTTATCGCATATACGATTATTTCATAAATAAAGAAAAACTATCTTTGCAAAATTCATCATTCAAAAACATAAAAAATGAAAAAAGTTTTATCTCTCTTTTTAATCTTATTATTTCTAAGCTTCCAGGCCCGTCCGGATGAAGGAATGTGGATACCCATGTTTCTTGGCGAACTGAATGAAGCTCAGATGCAGGCAATGGGAATGAAAATAACTGCCGAAGATATTTACAGTGTCAACAATTCGAGTTTGAAGGATGCAATTGTTATTTTCGGTGGCGGATGCACCGGCGAGGTTGTTTCCGACCAGGGACTGTTGCTTACAAATCACCATTGCGGATTCAGGAGCATTCAAAAACACTCGTCGTTAGAACATGACTACCTTACCAACGGTTTCTGGGCAATGGATAAATCCGAAGAATTGCCAAACCAGGGACTTAAAGTTACTTTTCTTGTCAGAATGGAAGAGGTAACCGAAAGGGTTTTGGACAGTGTAACACCCGGAATGACCGAGGCGGAAAGAAACAGTATCATATACCGCCATATTAACAAGATTAAAGATGAGGCAACAAATGGGACTCACTATAAAGCTGTCGTGAAACCTTTTTTTCAGGGAAACAGATATTTCCTGTTTGTGAATGAAATCTTTGAAGATGTAAGACTTGTTGGTGCACCCCCGTCAAATATCGGAAAATTCGGTGGTGACACCGACAACTGGATGTGGCCCCGTCATACAGGCGATTTTTCTGTTTTCAGAATTTATGCCGGTAAAGATAACAAACCGGCTGAATATTCCGAAGATAATGTCCCTTATAAGCCTAAAAGGCATCTCTCCATTTCCCTTGACGGAATAGATGAAGGTGATTTTACATTCATTTTCGGATATCCGGGAAGGACTGAGGAGTATATCCCTTCCTATGCCGTGGATATGACTGTTAATACGATTAATCCGATAAGAATTTCACTCAGAGGCAAAAGGCTTGATATCATTAAAAAGTATATGAACGAAAGCCAGGAAATCAGAATCCAGTACGCAGCAAAACAGGCAAGTATCGCAAACGGATGGAAAAAATGGATAGGTGAAAACAAAGGAATAAAAAGGCTTCACGGAATTGAAAAAAAGCAGGCTTTTGAAAAAGAATTTCAAGCCTGGGCAGAATCATCGGGTGAGAAAGGTTACACGACATTACTGGATAACTTTGAAAAGACTTACCGCGAATTGAATCCACTTGAAAAAAACCTCTATTATATTATTGAAGGGGGCCTTGGAATTGAGATTGTCAAATATGCAAACTCATTCAGTAATCTTGTAAGTATCAGCAGTGCGAAAGATATTGACAAAGAAAAAACAGACAGGAATGTTGAGCGTCTTAAAAATTCAGCACTATCACACTTTAAAGATTACCAACCGGAAATTGATAAAGAGGTTTTCGCTGTTTTGTTTAAGACCTACTATGAAAATGTAAACAAAGATGAAATACCCGGAGAGGTGTTAAAACAAATTAACAAGTATAAAGGAGATTTCAATAAATTTGCGGATGAAGTTTTCAAAAAATCAATGTTTGCAAGCAAAGACAAGGTTATTTCTTTTCTTGAAAATTACAAGACATCCCAATATAAAAAAATTGAAAAAGACCCGGCTTACAAGATTGCCACTGCCCTCATAAAACAGTACAGAACAAACTATTACACCGGAATTGCAGAACTCAACAACAGACTTGACAGCCTTATGCGTATTTATATGAAGGCACAGATGGAGATGCAACCTAACAAATTGTTCTACCCCGATGCAAACTTCACGCTCAGAGTTGCTTACGGAAATGTAATGGGGTATAGTCCGGCAGATGCAGTTGAATACAACTATTTTACAACCCTCGAAGGTATTATGGAAAAAGAGGACCCTGACATTTATGATTATGTTGTAGAGGATAAACTTAAGGAACTTTACAATAACAAGGACTATGGAGTTTACGGCAAAGATGGAAAAATGCAGGTCTGCTTCATCGCAAACAATCATACAACCGGCGGTAACTCAGGTAGTCCGGTATTGGATGCAAACGGAAATTTGATCGGAATCAATTTCGACCGCTGCTGGGAAGGAACAATGAGTGATATTATGTATGACCCGGAGATGTCGAGAAATATTATGCTTGATATAAGGTATTGCCTGTTTATTATAGATAAGTTTGCCGGAGCAGGGCATCTTGTTGATGAGATGACAATTGTTAAGTCGGAGTAATTTCACTGTATAAATCAAATGAATCCGAATTATGCAATAGAATATTAAAAACATAGCAACTAAGCTACTAACAAAGGATTCAGAGTATTATTAAAATTCCGGGATGGTAACACAAACCGGGGTTATTCCAAAGTTAGTGAAACTATTAAAGCATAAGGCAGGATGAATTGTCCCCGGCAGGATAGTAAAATCCCTTTGCCGAGGATTTTTGCATTAATAAAAAGTACCTTCCCCTGAAAATAGTCAACCAACAAAGTAACTCTCACTAACAAATTCCACCATAATTCCACCTCTCATAAAACACTTTCTTTCAATACTTTAGAAACCGGAAAAAATATTTATGCAAAACAAAACACAACGACAGAATCCCTCTAAAATCCAAAATCCATCCCATAAGGGAATATTTTTCCCATTTTTGGAAACGCTGGCATTTATCATAAAATCATTTCATGCTTAATATCAACGACTTAAGATTTTTTTTTTCGTGGGTATGGTTTTTGACATTCTCTAAATGCCAAATTATTTAAAATTTTAGCAAAATGATTAAAGAAAGAGAGCAATTAATAAACAATTTTTTCGGAATATTTGACGTAGCAATTTCACTACTTTCATTTTATCTCGCGATCATAATCAGAAATTTTATTACCGAGCCGCCGGTTATTGTCACACAGGAATATTTAATATTAGCCTTAATAATAATTCCAGTGTGGTTTTTACTTTTCAAAACTGCAAATATTGCAAGAATTTACAGAACAAAAAGGTATTCGGCAATTTTTCTTGAATACACAAAGGTTATAGGAATAGGCGTCGGCATTTTATTCCTGGCTATTTTCACGCTTAAACTTTATGATATTAGTCGTGGTGCTATTTTCCTTTTTGGACCGCTTAACCTGGTATTGCTGTTTTCTTCAAGGATAATCCTTTTCAGAATAATGAAGCATTTCAGAACAAAAGGTGCCAATACAAGAAATGTTGTTGTAATTGCGGATGATTCTGCCGAATCATTCTTATACAAACTGTTTGATAATAAAGAATGGGGATACAATGTAAAATATATAATCTCCGACTCAAGCAATATTCACAGAAAATTCAAGGACAGAACAACAGTAAAGCCTGAAAAGTTAAGTATCAGGAACTTACTTGCAACAGAAATTATTGACGAGGTTATATACTGTAAAAACGATATAAACCAGACCAAACTCAGAAGTATTGTTTACGATTGTGAGGAAGTCGGTGTAATTTTCAGAATGCAATCGCAGTTGTTCCATATGTCGGCAACAAAAGCTCACCTGAGTCATTTTGGCGATACTCCTTTCCTGACATTTATGAATACACCGTCAGATTTATTGGCATTAAAACTGAAAAGAGTTATCTCATTCCTGGCATCACTTGCAATACTTATTATATGGTCACCAGTTATTCTTGCCATATCAGTAATAATCAAATTGACATCAAAAGGCCCTGTTTTCTTCAAACAAGAGCGTGTCGGGTTACGTGGACGCAGATTCTATATGTACAAATTCAGAACAATGGTACAAAATGCCGAAGAGCTTAAGGCCCAGTTAATGGATGCCAACGAAGCCGACGGGCCTGCATTCAAGATAAAAGATGATCCAAGGATAACAAAAGTCGGTAAATTCCTCAGAAAAACAGGTCTTGACGAATTACCACAGTTTTATAACATTTTAATCGGAGATATGACACTTGTAGGCCCGAGACCCCCAATTCCAGAGGAAGTTAAACAATACGAAAACTGGCAACTGAGAAGACTTTCGATGCCTCCGGGACTTACCTGTACCTGGCAAATTAAGCCCGACAGAAACAAGATATCATTTGAAGAGTGGATGAAACTTGACCTCCAGTATATTGATAACTGGTCGAATAAACTTGACATAATTCTCTTCCTTAAAACAATAAGAACAGTTCTAAAAGGGTCGGGGCAATAAAAACAAAACAACCGTGTTAACTAAATAGTGGCAAATGAAATTGTAAATACCAAATATTTTATATCTTTGCTCTTATTTTAATTACTTAAAAATTAAGTAAAAAAGAATTGTAACACAAAAACAAATAATCAGGTATAACATCTGATTATTTGTTTATTATTAATATCGAAGATAGAAATGCCAGGATATAAACACTTTAACAGAACATTACTTCTTTTGATTATTGGAGTACTGGTACTCAGTTCGTGCTCCTCACGAAAACGATTAATGTATTTCTCGGAGAAGGAACATGACCCGCCTGTAAACGAGTTTAACATCAAAAGAACGGTAAAGACAATACAGCCTTTCGACAATTTATATATCTGGGTTACAAGTATTAACGAAAAAACCCAAAAAGTTTTTACAACAAGTTCTTCATTAAGCTCTGACTACATTAACATTGTGAGTTATATCGTTGACAATAACGGATACATCAACTTTCCTTTTGTCGGACAGATATATGTTAAAGGTATGACACTGCAGGAGGCAAAAAAAGAGATTCAGGATGAAGCGGGGCTCTATTTTGACGATATTGAAATTACGGTTAAGTTTGTCAATAATAAAGTTACTGTTTTAGGTGAAGTTGCAAGACCAGGAGCGTACTCTTTCGCAAAAGACCAGCTGACTATTTTTGAAGCACTCGGACTTGCAGGCGGAGCTACTATTTACGGTAAAAAAAATAATGTAATACTTATAAGAGAGAAAGACAATAAGGTTGATTATCATTATCTTGATCTTACTAAGAAGGATATAGTTTCATCCGATTATTATTTTATTATACCAAATGATGTGATAGTGATAAAACCTGTTAAAGCGAGATACAGGACATTGAACTTACTAAACTGGTCGCTTGTTTTATCTACTATAACGACTGCTGTAACTTTGTATTTGTTATTTTATAAAAACAATTAAATGGGCCGTACAGAAGAACTTTTTCAAAAGCAGGTTGACTATAAAGCTCTGATACTAAAGCTACTCAGACATAAAAAGGCTTTTATCATTTCAGCGGCAATCGCATTAATAGCTGCATTTGTTTTTAATAAGT
>CAYOZZ010000295.1:0-4969 GCA_964408535.1 uncultured Bacteroidales bacterium
CGGAAGCTTTTCCGCTGTTGTTTTCAAAGCCGGAAATCTCCTTCAGATAGATGATAACCCGCTCTTTCATTTCATTGGCAGCCTTATTTGTAAAGGTAACTGCGAGAATACTACGAAAACCGTCAGGATCGGCGATTGATATTTTCAGATACTCCCTCACAAGAGTATATGTCTTTCCCGAGCCTGCCGATGATCTGTAAACAGTGAAATTCATTGTCGTAAAAATTTCGACTAAGATAGTTGAATTCAGTGAGACAAGGTGCTATTGTTGAAAAATTTTCAGCCTCGAAAAAAATCCCGGCTGCTTCGCCGGGGAAATGATATTGAAGAGAAATTATATAGGGGATAGAACAACTGGTCGTTACAAAAATTCAATTAATGATTCTGATATGAGTAATGTCGATAATTATGCCAAGCAACTTACAAGACTGATAACTTGCATATTACAAAATTCCTATTATAATAATTCAGATAAATACTGTTCGGTTTGCAGCATTTTTTGTTCAGAAGTGAACATTTTTACATATTTGAAATCGAAAATAAAAAAACGGACATTTCCGCACTGACCTATGGTATTTCAACAGGTTTGGGTATAAGTATTCCAATATCAAAAATCAGACTTTTTATCAAACCGGAGTATAAGTTTGGATTTGCAAAATTATATTCCGGAGCGGATAACATCTCCAACTCTTATCTAAGAGTGGTTTTCGGAATAACTTTTCACAACTGAAATTACAATTCAAAAGTGCGGGAGTGACTATTGAAAGGATAGTCCGCATTCTGTTGCTATCTCATTTTTCCGTCAACATGTTTCAGGATAAGACCCAAAATCGATTTTTTCTTTTGTCAGCATAGAGTAGTCATCCGGAGATTGCTGGCGGGTTGCTTTACCGGATTGCAAATCCGGATTATATTTGGTTCCGGTTTAGGCTTACTCGCGTACCGATGTTAGAATCCCGGACAGCCCTGGGGGCTATTGCCTAATTAGCGTTCAATAACCGGTCAATTTTATTAATAATCTTTTTATCGCCTGGTCGGGGTACGTTGTTAATAAAACCACCTTGTTTATTGACAAGAATATAATGCGGCACTCCTCCGATATTGAATATTCTTCTGAATTCTGCAAACCGGTCGCCGGTTAACAAAAGATGTGTTCCTGTCAGACCTTTTTCTTTTATGATTCTTTTCCATTCATTTCTCCTGCTCTGAACACATAGGAATAAAAACTCAACCGGTTTATCTTTATACCTCTCCTGCAATATTTTGGAATCAGGCATTGCAGCCAGACAGGGGCCGCACCAGGTCGCCCAAAAGTCAACATAAACAACTTTCCCTTTATAATTACTAAACAGAGAATCAATAAATACTGAATGCGATTCACCTTTCAGCAGGTCAGTTTTTTTTACCTGTTCGGCATGTATAGTCTCAATTAATAAATTCTTAATAACCTTATTTTCAATCAAATCAACATTAAAATCAACAGCAGTATCAGCATTCTTAACCAAATCGTAGAAATATTTTGCCAGTGCAACATCCTTAGAAAATCCGGTGGCATTTTTTACAATATATTCATCCGCATCAACCCCTTTCCGGCTTGCCTCTTGAAATAAATAAACATAATACGATTGTAAAAAATAATAATGTTTCAGCGACAACACTTCATTTTCGTTAATATTATCACTAAATATCCTATCATAATACTCATCCGGGATATTAACAGAATCCATACTTACATTATTGTACTTTGAATGGAACTTGGGATACCTTATCAGGTTTTCCAATTTATCATACTTCAACAAATCTTTCGACCATAACCGAAATATTTCCGTCCCGGTCGTTTTAAAGATACTGTCTGAAATATCATTTTTTTTATTGTACAATTCACTCCGATAATTATAGAATTCGAAAGGCTCCAATTCTTTAACGGCCTTTCTTCTCTCGGAATAGGGAACTAACCTGCCAATTCTTTTAAAAAAGTAATTCACAGGTTTGTTATCCTCCACTCTGGTTCCGCTAATCACCTTAATAAAGCTACTATGATAATGATTTTGGGAATCATTTAAAACATTGGCATCTATAGTCAAAACCAAACTATCGCCAGGCTCACATATCACAAATGCAGAAGCTTTATCAAAACGTAACAAAAAATCATTTATGAAATAACATGGGACCGTTGCTTTAAATGCTCCCGTATTGTCAATATCAACACCTATTATCCTTTGGAACTCAAACAAATCAGACAAATAGATATCAAGGCTCTTAACATCTTTATGCTTCTCATAATTCAAAATCTTACCGGTGATATAAACATTGTTATCAGTCGCTTGTTCAGGTCCTTGACAAGACCACGACAGGATAATACCGGTTAAAAACACTATTGTCAGAAATTTATTTTTCATAGCTCTTTATTTATATCCGGCTTTACTCCTTTTCCTCTGCTATCTCTCTCATTTTCAAAAATGTTTTATAGGGTCCGTCAACCACAAACATATTTACCACCCAATCGGGGATATTTCCGGCTGGGTCAGCAAGATATTGCATTACAACCTCAACCTTTCCATCTTCCAAAGGGGAAAAATGCCAGTATCCACCGGCATTCGGAATCCTGACAATCCCGGAATACTCAGGAAGATAGTCGGGCTTACCTGTCATAATAACCTTGACAATACCGGTTGCCGAATCATTAACAATCTTGGACCGAATTATATTGTCACGGTTACTCAAAGGCCATGGCACCTGAATTTCAGTATAATAAATCACTTCGTCATTACCTGATTCCTTAAGTATCTTAACCGATTTCACATTTGCAACCCATTTAGGATATGCAACAACATCCATAACCATTGATAATAACTTCGAAACAGGGGCATTTATTATAACAACTGCCTTAAACTCCTTAATAGTCATTCCTTCAACCGGACGTGTATAGACTTTAACACCGTTTTTATCCTTTTCCAGTCTCCAGATTGTATCGGCAGGTAAAACCGTAAATGCACGCACCCCCTCACTCAGGCACAGCAGCATAAGGAAAACAAAAATTATCTTCAGTCTCATATTCAACATTTTAATGCAGTTAATTATCGTCTTCCGGGATAAAAACAAGCCGTACTGCAAACAAACCAACTGCCAATAAAACCTTTTTCAAATAAAACGACAATCATAAAAAACAAAATTAATCAAAAAGATTAACTTTGCGGACACGTTAAACATATAAAAATGAAAAAAATACTGTTGCAGGTTATTATTTCGGCATTGATTTTACCATCATTTGCGCAACAACCCGGAAAAGACAAAGCTGTTTTCAAAACAAAGGAAAAAGGTTTTTACCAAAATGTCGTCCTTAAAGATATTCAGGAATACAATGCCTCGAAGGAAAAGAGGAAACCTCAAAAGTACTTCACAGTTGACTTTTCGGGAAGAACATTTCCGACAAATCCTGACATATACACAACACAATGGCATAACCGGCCGATATCACAAGGAAGAACCGGAACCTGCTGGAGCTTTTCATCAACATCGTTTATAGAGTCGGAAGTTTACAGACAAACAGGACTGAAAGTTAAATTGTCGGAAATGTTTACCGTTTATTACGAATATGTCGAACGGGCAAAATACTTTGTGGAACATCGCGGCAATATGAATTTCGGGGAAGGGTCGGAAGTAAACGCTACACCTAAGATAATAAAACTTTACGGTGCTGTTCCCGAATATGCATTCACCGGTAAACTTAAGGGCCAAAAAGCGTTTGACCACAAGGCAATGGTTACGGAGATGACGGGATATCTTGAAAAAGTGAAAGAAAACAATTTATGGGATGAAGAAGAGGTTGTAGATAATATAAAAAGTATTATGAACCATTATATGGGAACACCTCCCGGAACTTTCAAATATAACGGCAAAGATATGACACCGGAAGAATTTGCAAAAAACGTGCTGAAAACGGTTCCCGGTGACTATTACAGCTTTATGTCAACGGAAGCCGTAAGGTACGGTGAACGGGGAGAGTTAGAGGTTACTGACAACTGGTGGCACAGTACCGATTATTACAACATAGATCCGGATGATTTTGTTTCGGTATTTAAAAATGCTTTAAAAAAAGGGTTTACGGTAGCTTTTTGCGGAGATGTGAGCGAACCGGGGTACAGCAGATATGCCGAAGTGGGTATCATTCCGTCATTCGATATACCGGCTGAATATATTGATGCCGACGCCCGTGAGATGCGATTCAGAAACGGCAGTACGTCAGACGACCATTGTATGCACGTTGTAGGATATCTTGAAAAAGACGACGGATGGTGGTTCCTCATAAAGGATTCAAGTTCCGGCGGATTTGACGGAGAACACAAAGGATATATCTTTCTGAGTGAAGATTATATAAAACTGAAAATCCTGGCGGTAATGGTTCATAAGGACGGAGCAAGGGAGATTCTGGATAAAATCATTAAATAGACTTGACCTTTCATCTTACACCTAACACAAGATCAATATCCATAACTTCTAAAATAAAACAAACAAATTCACCCCGAAAACGCTGGAATAGCCGGCTTCGGTTGTTAAATAAAAATTTTTTATATAATATCAAAAAAATAACTATTTTTATCCCATATTTAAAATAACAAGTGTTCGGCAAATTATTTAAAATCCAATATTTTCTCTTTCCTGACAGCTTCTATCCATAGATGGGGCAGAAAAAGAGAAAATTTTCAAATATACTTTGCAGACATATAGATAATAAAATGCAATTTATAGTACATTAAATATAATAAATATTGGTAATACTTGTAAAAAATCAATAAATATGAAAGCAAAAACTCTTTTTCTATTGGTAGCCGGAGTAATGTTTTTCAGTGTTTCGGTTTCGCAGAATATGATCGGCTCATTCTCAGCAACAGGAGCAGGTTACAGTTCAACAGTATTAACCGATTATCAGACGGTAGGCCTTAACCCGGCAAATCTGGGCTGGAAGCAC
>CAYOZZ010000296.1:0-6441 GCA_964408535.1 uncultured Bacteroidales bacterium
AAATTCGTGTAATTCGTGGGCACCGGCTCATCCTTTTATCTCTCCGCTCGCTTGCCTGTTACGACATAAAAGGATTTAACGGCCGGTTTCCATAAATTATCTATTTTTGAAGCATGAATTGGAACAATATTTTTTCGGAAAAACGAATAGGTAGCGATACCACATCAAAGAGTATAAGAACCCAGTTTCAGAGGGATTTCGACAGGTTAATATTTTCTTCATCATTCAGAAGACTTCAGAACAAAACCCAGGTTTTCCCTCTGCCAGGCTCCACCTTTGTCCATAACAGGCTGACTCATTCGCTTGAGGTTGCAAGTGTTGGCAGGTCGCTTGGTAAAATCGTCGGGGAGGAACTGAGTAAAAAGGATGGGATAACAAAAGAGGCCAAAACCTTTTATAAATATGAGCTTCAAAATGTGGTTGCAACTGCCGGTCTTGCACACGACATAGGAAATCCTGCTTTTGGACATTCAGGAGAAAAGGCTATATCAAAATATTTTTTGGATAATGCAAATCTTCTTATTGAGAGTAAAGAGTTAATGAGCTTTTTTAGTCTTCCCGAATGGTCTGACCTCACTTCCTTTGAAGGGAATGCAAATGCTCTTCGTGTCCTCACCCATACTTTTCGGGGAAAAGCCCCGGGCGGTCTCGGACTTACTATTACCACACTTGCCTCTCTGCTTAAGTATCCCTGTGAGTCTGTCTCAATAGATGAAAAGATTAAACACAGGAAGAAATACGGCTTTTTTCAGTCGGAAAAGAAAACCGTTCTTGAGATTGTTCAAAATCTGAATATGATTAAAGAATCGGATAATCCTGTTGTTTACAAACGCCATCCTTTCGTCTATCTTACAGAAGCTGCCGATGATATCTGCTACAGGATTCTTGATATGGAAGATGCACTCAGACTTGGCATCATTGAAGAATCAAAAGTTACTAATTACTTCATCAGGTTAATAGAAAGTATAAACCATAAAGATGATAACATTGAAAAGATAAGGAAAACCTTAAAGGAGATAGAAGACAGAAATGAGCGCATCACCTATCTTCGTGCAAAATGCATAAATGCTCTTACACTTGAATCGGCAGATTTATTTATTAAAAACTCAGACTCCATAATCGCGGGAACATATAATAATTCTCTCGTTGACTCGATTGAAGAGAACAATTCCATACTAAAAGAAATCGCAAGGGTTTCGTATGAAGAAATTTACAATCACGACACTGTGCTTGAAATTGAAATTGCAGGATACAACGTTATTTCCGAGCTGCTGTCGCTTTTCATACCGGCTGTTTTAAAAAAGACACCGGACAACAGGGACAAAAAGCTTATCAGACTTATTCCGAGACAATTTCCAACAGATGAAGAAACGGCATACGAAAAGGTTCTTTCTGTTCTGGATTATGTAACCGGAATGACAGACCTTTATGCTACCGAACTCTACAGGAAAATTTTCGGCATTGATATTCCGAGACACAGATAGTTTATTGACTTATTTTGGTGATCGTTAAACCCGAATTATGCAATAGAATAATTACCGGAAAATAAAAGGTAAGATTATAAGAGTTTGCAAACCCGTCCGGTTGGGAAGTAATTCCTGACCGGACTTTTTATAATATGAATTGAAGTTCAAAAAGTATGACAAAACGGATTAAGTGACAGACAAATATCAATCTTGAAAGAATGCAACGATTGCTGAGTTGTGACAAAAAAATTACTCAAAAAAACCTTGACATCTGTTTTTCAAAGTATTATCTTTGTTGTTATAATTCTGCTTAGATCTGTTGTTTTGTTCGTTTATAAATAGACAAGAGTTATAAAGAGTCCTTTTCCGTTCATTTTATCACCATTTATTTATTAAAAACAGAGCAATGATCCGGGTTATTTGCAAACCAAAAACAAATTATTATGAAAAGATCAGTTCTGTTTTTTATTCTGACTTTAGTGTTTCAGCTAATTGCATCATCTCAACCCTGTTGTAATAATGGAATAACATTTCTGACACAAGCCGACATTGATAATTTCCAGACCAATTATCCCGGTTGCACGGAGATACTCGGTAATGTTGAGATTAAAGGAGCCGGTATTACAAATTTAAACGGGTTAAATGTTCTTACAACCATTGACGGAGCATTATTTATCCATGACACTCCATCACTTACAAATCTTGCAGGTTTAAATAATATAAGTTTTGTTGGCGATGGAATTCAACTCACGACTTGTAATGCACTGACTAATCTTAGCGGGTTTGAGGGCATAACTTCAACAGTTTATCTTAAGATATTTTTTTGTGATTTGTTAACTGATTTGACCGGGCTCGACAACCTTACGACAGTGGCAGATAGACTTAGTATTGAAGATAATGATGCACTCACGACTCTGGCTGGACTTGAAAGTCTGACAAACGTAGGTGATGAGTTGGTGATAGATAATAACAATTCCCTGATTAACTTATCGGGACTTGACAATCTGACTGCTACTGACGGTGAAGTGAGAATAACTGACAATCCTGCCCTGACAAGCCTTACAGGAATGGATAACTGGATTTCTATTGGTGGTAACCTTTATATTAGTAACAATATTAATCTGGCAAATCTGGCGGCACTTTCAAATATAACGACAATTGGAGGAGAGTTAGTAATCTGGAATAGTAACTCCCTTTCAATATTAACGGGAATTAATAAAATAGATTCAATCGGGGGGGATTTCAGAGTTGGTAATAATGAAAACCTTGTAACGTTGAGCGGGCTGGGAAATTTCTCAAATGTTTATATTGGTGGAGGTATTGAGATAAGCAATAATGATGCTCTGACGGATATAACGGCTTTAAGCAATGTCACCTTTTGCGGCGGATATCTGGATATTGAGGAGAATAATTCTCTTTCCAGTCTGTCGGGTTTGGAAACCTGGACATCTGTAAACGAAAGACTTAAGATTTTCCGCAACAATAGCTTAACAAATCTGGCCGGGTTAGATAACATTACATCAGTTGGTGAACTTGATATTTCACTAAATAACATTACAAGTTTAACAGGATTAGATAATTTAGACACCGTAAATACTTTTCTTACAATCTATCGCAATAATTCCCTGACAAACCTCACGGGATTGGGAAATCTGACTTATGTAGGCTCCACATTTGAAATTGACAATAACAGCTCACTGCTCAATCTTACCGGCCTAAACAGTATATCATTAATCAGTTTTCTATCTGTTATGAATAACTATTCATTATCAAGTCTTAACGGTCTTAATGGTATAAATTCTTTTGGAGGCAGTATTCTTATAATGAATAATAACAGTCTTGTAAATCTGGCAGGACTTGAAAACTGGACATCAATTGCCAATTATTTAAACATCAATAATAATGATAATTTAACAAGCCTTTCCGGACTTGATAACCTGGTATCAATCGGTGGGAATTTAACTATTCAACATAATCCTGTTTTAACCGGTTTTTCACCTCTGAGCAATTTATCAACCATTGGAGGAGAAGTTATGATTGAATATAACAATTCAATTGTAAGTTTGTCAGGATTGAATAATGTGACAAGTATAGGCGGGGGAATTAATATCACCAATAACAGCTTTTTGTCAAGCCTGTCAGGCCTGGAAAACCTTGTATCAATTGGTAATTATCTTGTGATAATGAACAATGATGCATTGACAGGTTTGTCAGCCCTTTCCGGACTAACAACCGCCGGAGGACTTGTAATTTCTGATAATGCCTTATTGACAGGACTTACCGGACTTGATAATATTAATGCTTCTTCATTAGCCAACATTTACATTTATAATAACCCACAGTTGTCATATTGCGAAGTCCAAAGCATATGTGATTATCTTTTAAGTCCGAATGGTTCTGAACAGATATACGGTAACGCTTCCGGCTGTAACAGCCAGGCTGAAATTGAAGCTGCCTGCCAGGCTCTCGGCCGGGAACTTGATATTACGGTCTTTCTTGAAGGACCGTTCAACGGAACGACAATGAACACCGGCCTGCCACTACCGTTATCACAACCATACAATACATCTCCCTGGAATTATACGGGCACGGAAAGTGTTGGTTCAGTACCGTCGAATGTTGTTGACTGGGTTCTTGTGGAACTACGTGATGCAGCCAGTGCTTCTGCCGCAACAGAAGCGACAATAGTTTCGCAACAGGCTGCCTTTCTGTTAAATGACGGTTCGGTAGTTGATATTGACGGTTTGTCCAATCCGGTATTTCACGTTTCTGTTTCAAACAGTCTCTATGTGGTTATCTGGCACAGAAATCATCTCGGAGTAATGTCGGCCAATGCACTCACAGATGCGGGAGGTATTTATTCCTATAATTTCACAACCCCGGCGGGACAGGCTTACGGAACGGATGCTCAAAAAAACCTCGGAGCTTCAAATTACGGAATGTATGCCGGTGACGGTAATGCAGACAGAACAATTGACGAAACCGACAGAACTTCCGTATGGAATAGCGATGCCGGAAAGTCGGGATACCTTGACGGTGATTATAACATGGATACGCAGGAGGATAACCCCGATAAAAATTCATTCTGGTTTATCAATATTGGAAAGAGTTGTCAGGTGCCCGTGGGTAATCTCTGAATATTTGCGGTCATAATGCAAATATTTGTGAATAAATATATATCTTTGCACTAAAAATCATCACAATGAAAAAGATATATTTACTTTCGGTAGTTTTGTTATTACCCGCATTTATTTTTGCGCAAATAACAATTGATCAGAATGATATGCCAAACGAAGGCGACACTATCCGTCTTAGTAAGAGCGTGGATGTCGGTATGATTAATTTCGAAGAAACAGGAAATGATTTTACCTGGGATTTTTCAACTCTTATTCCGTATAGTCAAACAGTTGATACATTTGTCAGTGTTTCGGAAACACCCTGGGTTTACCAGCTTGTCTTTTTTACTTCTTCCAATCTGGCAATGAAGTTGAACGGTTTCGACTTTATTCCCGGTTTCGATATTACCGATTCTTATGAGTTTTACAATAATTCGGGCAGTGATTTTCGTGATGTAGGAGTGGGAGTTACAATAAACGGTGCACCTATTCCAAACAAATATGATTCGCCTGATATTATTTACAGGTTTCCATTAACAGTCGGTAGTGTTGATTCTTCAAACTCAAGCTATTCAATGGAAATTCCGGGACTGGGTTATTCCAGCGGATGGAAAAAACGTGTTAATCACATAGACGGCTGGGGAACCCTCACAACACCGTACGGTACATTTGAAACAGTCAGGGTTAAATCGGATGTGATTCAGCACGACAGCATCTATATTGATTCACTCGGTATAGGTTTCCCTATTGATAGGGTTTATACTGAGTATAAATGGCTTGGTAATAATTTCGGACTACCCCTTTGTACTGTTACCGACGACGGATTTGCTCCCACTGTAACCTATATTGATTCCGTAAGAAATCTGTTTGTAGGAATTGATGAAAATCCGGTTGCCGGCAATGGTTTTAAACTCTATCCGAATCCGGCACATAGTGAATTTACTGTTGATTTAAGCTTTTTTGAGAGTGCAGAAGTGGAAATTTCACTTTATAATACCGAAGGATTGAAAATAGCAGAACTTTTTAACGGCAGATTAAATGCCGGTAACTCAAACCGTAAATTTGACATCTCTCAATATAATCTTAAAGAGGGACTTTATTTTATTGTTGTCAAAGCAGGGGAGAAGAGCTATGCTGAAAAGCTGATTGTGAGATAGATGCTGCTTTGATGGGGCTTTGGTCGTCCGGGATTTCTCTTTGTTTTTCTCATTAATCATACATGATACCCTTCTTTTATCGCGTTTATGAAGATAGGATGTTTACCCCTTATACTGTTTTGTAGTTCATTTAAAGAAATTATTTGTGCATCAATAAAAACATCATACTTAAGGTCAATTTCATAACATAGGTTATTTATTTCTTTTTTTTTCTTCCAGTTGTAATCTGAATTTAAAATTATCAACACATCAATATCGGAATCCTTATGGGCAGTTCCATTAAGTTGTGACCCGAAAAGAATTACATCATTAATATCCTTATCAAATTTATTTACTAAAATTTGTTTCAGCTCCTTGATAATTATTCGATTATCCATTTTTGTTTTTTACAAAAATATAAATTATAATTTATATTAACTACATTTGATTACTAAATATTTTTAAAAAGTGTAAAAAAATCCGGTTACAAAATAATCTTTACCCGAAAATAAGTTCGATAAGCTTGTCGGCATTATTGCTGTTTGAGAAATTTTGTTCGAGAACCTTTTCTCTTTTTTTAATTTGTTTTTTATCGAATTCCGAAGCGAAAAGAACCGGAAGTTTTTGCTTCAGGGCCGAAGGTGTATTTCCAATCTCGCAAAGCTCTTCAAGCCCCGTACCGTTGAGCATTTTATCGTTCACAAGGCAAAAACGTCCTTTATA
>CAYOZZ010000297.1:0-2933 GCA_964408535.1 uncultured Bacteroidales bacterium
AAATACAATATTCTTAACGGTAAATGCAACTCTTGCAGCCACAGTATTCCGGGAGTATGGGAAGGTTGAATCTGAGCACTTAATTATCAGAAATCCAGAGAATTTCATTAAATATAAATTAATTGCAAAAAACAGTCAAATAACCAAACAAAAAAATAATATTTCCGTATTAACAAAACAGTTAATAAAATAAAGTACAAAATAAAAGAATTATAAGAATGAAACAAGGACTTAAAATCACAAAAGCATTACTATTTCTTAGTATATTTTTTGGTTATCTGACATCAAACGGTCAGACGGATTATGACACGGTATGCTCAGGTGCCGAAGAGTTTTATAAAGTTGTTAAAACGGAAGGCTCCAAATACACCTGGGTAATAAGCAGCGGTGGAACTGCAACCTATGGAGTTGATACAAAAAGTGACAGCATAAGGGTAAAATGGAAAGTCACCGACCAGGTGAGTACGGAATTCGTAAAAGTTGTTGAAACAAACAAATACAACAGAACAGGCGACACTGTTACTTTGAATGTTTTGGTTGCTCCGGTTCCAACTGCCGTAATAAGCGGCACAGACACGCTGTTTGATGGGAACACCGGTACTAAAAAAATCAAGATAGCTTTAACGGGAACAGCTCCCTGGAGCATCGAATATAATGACGGCAAATCGAATATCGCTATAAAGGATATTCAGTCAAGCCCATATACACTTGAAACGAGGTCATTATCTAATCCGCCAGAAATACACAAGTTCACTCTGGTCTCAGTAAAGAATGAATCGGGGTGTTCCGGTGAGGTATCCGGAGTTGCTGAGATTACAGTATCTCC
This sequence comes from uncultured Bacteroidales bacterium, assembly GCA_964408535.1. Classification (GTDB taxonomy): domain Bacteria; phylum Bacteroidota; class Bacteroidia; order Bacteroidales; family JAADJA01; genus JAADJA01. The sequence continues at coordinate 827 of CAYOZZ010000297.1, forward strand.
TCCGGTTAAAACGAGTAAGATTATTCATAATTAAAAATAAATTTACAGGGTGTGACAACAATGCACACCTTTTTGTGTTAAACAGACAGGGAAACGGATAGAAGCAAAAATATTACAATATTATCCGACATTTTTCCTGACTTTTAAAAATTATAAAAAAAGTTTGCAAAAAAGGGTAACCTTATTGCAAAATTGGGAATTAACTTAATAAGAAGTGCAGGAATATACCACGAACGAGATATCGGACGGGATTAAGGAAAGGAATTCTGTTATTCTGGATTTCATTTATGAGAAGTTCTTTTATCAGATAAAGGCTTTCATAAAAAAAAACAGTGGAAGTGACGAAGATGCACAGGATGTATATCAGGATGCAATTCTTGTTATATATCAAAAACTGACGAAGGAAAATTTAAAAATAGATTGTTCTTTTAATACATATTTATACTCTGTTTGCCGTTTAATCTGGCTGAAAAAACTGGAAAAAAGAAAAAAAGAGCTTAATTTTTTTGCTGATTCGGAAAATTTCATTAATATTGACGGCGAAATAGAAGACTGGTATGAGCTAAATGAGCGCTATCAGTTGTATCAGGAGCATTTTAAAAAGCTCAGTTTCAATTGCCAAAAGATACTGGAATTGTTTCTCGCAAGAATACCCTTAAAGGAAATTGCCAGGATACTTGGCCTGAGAAGTGAGCTTTATGTAAAGAAAAGAAAACATATTTGTAAAGAAAAATTAGTTGAAAATATAAAGAAGGATCCAAAATATAATAGTTTAAGAATAATTGAGAATCAATTTATAAGTGAAACATTTAAATCTTAGTGAGATGAACACATTTACTTACATAGAAGATTACATAGATAATGATTTAAATAAGGATGATTTAAAATCTTTCCTTGATGAGGTAAAAGAAAATAAGTCACTGGCCGCCGAACTTAACCTGAGAATGGAAATCAATAATGTAATCCACGACAAAGGTTTCAACGAGCTTAAAGACATCCTTGAAAAGCAAAAGATTACCGGAAGACAAAATAATTCTTCAATAAGCATAAGAAGAGAGGTTATGAAAACCTGGCATATGGCTGCTGCTTCATTTGCACTGGTTATTGTTGCCGGCGGTTTGTGGTATATTTTATCGAACAAGCCATATACAACCGAAAAACTTGTAGGCAAATATTACAAACCCGCACAACCTATCGGACAGGTAAGGGGACAGGCTACGGGAAACGAGACACTGGCAAAAGCATTCAGTTTGTACAAGCAAAATGACTATAACAACGCTTTGAACTATTTTGCATCGCTGAGTAATCAGATAACATCCAAGTTTTATTCAGGTATCTGTTTTATAGAACTGAAAAAATATGATGACGCCATTGATTCATTTAAAGCTGTTGTTAATGATAACGACAACCTTTATGTTGAGCAGGCCGACTGGTATCTCGGATTGATTTATCTTATGAATAATCAAAAGAAAGATGCTATTGAGCAGTTCAACAAAATTTCTAACAGCGACAGCTATTATGCCGATCAGGCAAAAGAAATAGTCAAATATATAAGATAGATTTACACCATAATATATTAAAGCCTCCGTTGAACGGGGGCTTTTTTATGTCCGGCCGGTAATTAAACCCGAATTATGTATAAAATTTTGACAGCAGGAATTTTAAAAAATTATTCTGAACGAATTTTCTGTTTTTATAATAAAAAACAATTCAAATAATAATCACAAAACTGTATCCCGCAGACTATTGCCCATTACCGCCTGGATTTAAGAAAAATAACCAGAGCAATAATAAGCAAAACTAAAACTACTACTCCTGCAATCCAATAAAAAGTCAAGTTATTCTCAATTGGTGAGTTATCTCCAATCTGAACATACGCAGCCCAGAAATAGGGATGTGCATGCAATTTATCTGCAGTTTTCAAGTAGGAAAGTTTCGCCATTCCAAGGGCTTCATCTTTTCTTAGACCCTCTTTCAGATTTTGATAAAACAATGTCATTATTTTTGATGTGGAAATATCCTCAATCTCCCAAAGTGTCATCACAATACCCGGAACTCCCGCAAAAATAAAACCACGTGCCAGACTCATAATTCCCTCACCCTGACT
>CAYOZZ010000298.1:0-5605 GCA_964408535.1 uncultured Bacteroidales bacterium
AACTGCGAATCCTGCATATCTTTATGTAAGTGGAGGAATTAAACAAACATATAAAAATTATTATGATACACGAATGTTGAAAATAATATTAGTTTGGAGACCCGGTAATTGGTATAATAAAACATCAAAAATATCATCACCATCTAATATCGAAGAAAAACAAAGATTATAAATAATTCTTAAAATACAAGTATGAAAAGAATGTTTAAACCTTATAAAGAAGATAAACCATTAATTATTGTTAATAAAATTCGTTCAGTATCGATATCCCTTCGGCAAACTACACATTTAAGATTCCGGCAAGGAGTGCATGCAGACAATGGTTTTTACACAGAAGAACTATTGAATTATCTTGAGGGAAAAAACAATAAATACATAATGGCGGATAATCGTCAAATTAAAAAGCTCATCATAATATTCATTGCAATAACAACTTTGCCGTTTGTGAAGCTTTATGCCCAAAACGAGCCGGAGGTAAATTTTTACAGGCATTATAACGGCACTCTCGGGAAAAATATGGTAATAGTGGCAGATATGATGAGTATCAGAAACATTGTTTCGGGCTATTACTTTTACTATTTTCTTGACCCTGAAACAAGAAAGGTTAACCGTTACAGCAAAACCATTCCGGTAAAAGGAGAGGTAACCGGCGACAAAATCGTCTTTTACGAATTTAATAATGTCAGCTCAAAATATACCGGTACGATTGACGGTGACGGCAATATTTCAGGTAGTTGGCTGAAAAGCGACAGGGATAAACCGCTCCCTTTTGAAATGAAAATTGATTACAGCGAAGGCAGTTTCCCTTTATGGTGTTATACCTTGTATGATAACTATTATTTGATTGACGGACTGACCGGCAACAGCGCACCGCAGGCAAAAATTGACATTGCGGTTTTGTATCCGAGAAATGTATCCGGGCCGGTCGGAGATTCGGTTAAGCAAACTATTTCGGCACACCTTTCCGGTGATAACAGTCTCATAAAATCGCCTGTTAAGTTTATGGAAAATCTTAAAACCGAGTTTTTCGGTTTATATAAAAAATCAACAGACGGAATAGAAGATTTTTCAAATACGGCCTCATTCGTATGGGATAAGAGAATTGTGATGAAGGTGCTTTACAACAAGAATAATATTCTGTCAATTAAGTATGAAAAGTCGGTAAATACGGGTGGCTCTCATAGTATATCTATGACGGAGTTCTCAATTTTTGACCTGAAAACAGGAAAACAACTTTTATTAACGGATTTCCTGAAACCGGGCTATCTGGAAAAGATGACAAACCTTGTGAACGAGGGGTTAAGAGAAATGAACGGGATAAAAGAGGGAGAACCGCTTACCCAATCGGGTTTTTTTACCGATACCATAAACCTTTCCAACGATTTTTATATCAATAATGACGGTATCGGTTTCTTTTATAATGTTTATGAAATAGCTCCTTTTTCAGCCGGAACAACTGATATTTTTATCTCCTTTGGAAAGTTCAAAGAGTTCATAAAGCCCGGCGTTTTTAAATGGGTGAATCTGAAGTAAAAGACATCAAAACAAACAGGTCTTGGAGACATACCGGGTTCTGCTTTTGTTGCCCGATGCAGCTTCGCTTTTCGGGATAAACTTCTCACCCTGGTTTACAACAAAGCCCCCACAAAGTGGAGGCTGTTGTTGCCCGACCAGGGTTCCCCGATATTGCTGCGCTGCATCGGGATAAACTTCTCACCCTGGTTTACAACAAAGCCCCCACAAAGTGGAGGCTGTTGTTGCCCGACCAGGGTTCGAACCTGGACTCTTCTGATTCAGAGTCAGACGTGTTGCCAATTACACCATCGGGCAATGCGGGCGCAAAGATATAAAATCTAAATGTCAATTATTATTTTTATAAATTTATTTTCAGGGTTTCTATAATATTTCATTATATATTTGTCATTCCAATTAAAAACTCTTTGTAATGAAAAAAATTACCATTCTTTTTTTACTCTTGGCAGGGTTTACTTTTACATCTTACTCGCAAGACATCATCATAAAAACTGACGGTTCAACCATTAAATGCAAGGTTGTTGAAGTCGGGCTTGATGTGATAAAATATAAAAGACTTGACAACCTTTCGGGGCCTGACTACTTTATTGAAAGAGCCTCAATAGCCGAGATTCAATACGAAAACGGCACGAAAGATATCTTTGCTCCGATACGGAAAGATAATAACGCCGTAAAAAGATATAAAGCTATCTCACAACAGAGAAGAGGCTATATTTCGCTGTCGCTTGGACCGGCCTTTCCTGTCGGAGATTTCGGCAGCGGAGATTTGAATAACCCCAAAGCCGGACTTGCAAAAACCGGTTTTCAGTTTAATCTTGTAAACTTCGGATATCGCTTTTCCGGAAATATCGGCATTGCAGCTCTTTGGAACGGAGCGGCACACACAATTCAGCATATTGACGATGGCGTTTGGTCGTACGGATATATGCTCGGTGGTTTGCTTGTTACATTTCCTTCGGAAAGAATAGATTTCGACATCCGCATTATGGGTGGTCTAATGAATGCAACTGTCAGAATACCTTCATTAAATTTTGAGGTAAGCGGATTAGCTTTCGGATGGGATGTAGGCGGAGTTATCCGGTTACATCTCGGCAGGGTTATCTCATTTATTTTTACTACTGATTATTCTGCCGGTAAACCGACTTTGAGGTCAGGAAACAGTCAAGGCTTTGAACAGAGTATTTCCGCCGTTAATTTTACCGGAGGTATTGCCTTTCGTATAAAATAAGCTATTTATTCTTTTTAGACCACGAATCCCTGAGTGTTACGGTTCTGTTAAAGACAGGTTTTTCATCGGTCGAGTCCTTGTCAATACAGAAATATCCCAGCCTTTGGAACTGGAATTTTTCCGACTTTTTTAACTCCATAACAGCCGGTTCAATTTTGCCTGTAATCACTTTCAGTGAATCGGGATTAAGGTTCGATTTAAAATCCTTTGAATCGTCATCAACTTCATCGGGATTCTCTTTCAGAAACAGCCTGTCGTACAAGCGTACCTCGGCGTCAACAGCGTGTTTTACCGAAACCCAGTGCAATGTTCCTTTTACTTTGCGTGTACTTCCCGAACCGCTTTTTGTTTCAGGATCATAAGTACAATAAAGCTCGGTGATTTTACCGTTTTCATCTTTCTTATAATCCTCACATTTAATAATATAACCGCCTTTTAACCTTACCTCCCTGCCGGGTCCGAGACGGAAAAACTTTCGGGGAGGGTCTTCCATAAAATCATTCTGCTCAATGTAAATCTCCCTGCTGAAAGGTACTATTCTGGTTCCCATTGATTCATCTTCGGGATTAATTTCCAGTTCAAGCTCTTCAACTTTATCTTCAGGATAGTTTGTGATAATAACCTTCAACGGGTCAAGAACTGCGAATATCCTCGGAGTTATTTTGTTCAGATGTTCCCTTACGCTGAACTCCAGCAATCCAACGTCAATAGTATTGTCACGTTTGGCAACACCTATTCTGTCGGCAAAATTTCTGATTGATTCCGGAGTATATCCTCTTCGTCTCAAACCCGATATTGTCGGCATTCGCGGGTCGTCCCAGCCGTTTACATAACCGTCTTTGACAAGCTCAAGAAGCTTTCTTTTGCTCATAACCGTATATGTCAGGTTCAGCCTCGCAAACTCTATTTGCCTTGGACGGTATTCGGTATCAATTATCTGGTCGAGAAACCAGTCGTAAAGCGGACGGTGAATTTCAAACTCAAGTGTACAGATTGAATGAGTTATTCCCTCAATGTAGTCAGACTGTCCGTGAGCGAAATCATACATCGGATAAATACACCATTTGTCACCTGTACGGTGATGTGTAGCGTGCAAAATCCTGTACATAACAGGGTCGCGCATATGCATATTCGGTGACGACATATCAATCTTCGCTCTAAGTACTTTTGAGCCGTCAGGGAATTCACCGTTTTTCATACGTTCAAAAAGGTCGAGGCTTTCCTTAACAGGACGGTTTCTGTAAGGACTTTCGGTGCCTGGTCTTGTGGGAACACCACGTTGTTCGCTTATCACTTCGGATGACTGTTCGTCAACATAAGCCTTTCCGTCTTTGATAAGCTTTACGGCCCACTCATACAACCGGTCGAAATAGTCGGAAGCATAAAAGAGTCTGTCTTCCCAGTCAAAGCCAAGCCATCTGACATCTTCCATAATTGACTGTACATACTCCTCCTCCTCTTTTACGGGATTAGTATCATCAAATCTGAGATTTGTCTTTCCGTTATATTTTTGTGCCAGTCCGAAATTCAGGCAGATTGATTTTGCATGTCCGATATGGAGATAACCGTTGGGTTCCGGCGGAAACCGTGTGTGTACCCTGCCTTCGTTTTTCCCGTTTTTTATATCCTCTTCAACAATCGTTTCGAGGAAATTCAATGATCTGGATTCTTCTTTGTTTAAATCCCCCGTTTTTTTTTCGTTGTATTCCATGTGTGATGTCAGTTTTAAGCAGGCAAAATTAGCAAAAACAAAATTACGGGAACGGATTTATTTATTCAATTACTAATTTCAAACGCTTTCCTAAGCCGGCTTCCACAATTTTCCTTATGGTTGATAACTCAACATCCGTTTTATTATTCTCTAATCTGGAAATATAAAACCTTGATGTTCCACTCTTTTCCGCCAGTTGCTTTTGCGTTAATCCGGCTTTAATTCTGGCTTTACGAATAATAGAACCATATTTTGAAAGTTCGTCGGTTTTAACTGTCTCGCTATTTTGAAAAAGAACAATCGGATCTATTTCATAAGGATATTTTTGTATAATACCATTTTCATCCGCTAACTCAATCTGAATATTGTTCCAAGAAAGAGTATAATTTCTTAATTGTACTTTTTCAAATTCTTTTTGCTGTAACAAAATAAACTCAACATCTTTTTCAGAAACATTCCATTTTTTGAATAGACTTTCAAAATCTATCACCCTTAATTCACCATTATTAAACATACAAAAAATCTTGTAGCCTTCAATTCTGCTTATTTTCAGTATCCTTGGTATCTTTAAATTCTTTCTCATAATCCCGGATTTAACTTTATGAAATTATCAAATAATATCTCTTTGTTATTTATAGCCCATCCTATTACTTTCTTCCTCTGAACGGGAGGTAACTTTCCTGCATAATTTTCAAGAGTTTCAATCACAAATAACTCTTCATATTCCGCATAAATTGCATGAAAATGAGGCGGCAGATGTTCTCTTGAATAAATATCAATTTTAATCGAATCAATTATTTTCAATGTAGGCATATTATTGTTACCTTATTAGACAACAAAAATATAAAATATTATCTAACTTTCAAAAAAAAGTTAAAGCCGAGTTATGCAATAGAATATTTAAAAACAGAGCAACTGAGCTATTAACAATGGATTCAGAGTATTATTAAAATTTCGGAAGGGTTAAAAGCTAAATTGCATTAAACCGAAATAATTCCGCCTAATCCACTAATTCAATAATTTATAAAACTCATAATAAATCCGGTTAAAACATAAAACTCCTTCTGCCCGGTTTTCTGACAAACTGGTCTGCGGCAAAAATTGAAGCGATTGAAATCAGGATAACTACAGTT
>CAYOZZ010000299.1:0-10535 GCA_964408535.1 uncultured Bacteroidales bacterium
AATTGAGGATATTTGGCCTGACTACCCTACAAAAGAGGATTTCTTCTTTCATGAGGATGAATATTAGAAATTGATTTCTAACAAAGTAAAAAGAGCGGCTTACATTATATAAGCCGCTCTTTTTATTTTATACGATTTTTACTTTTGATAAGATACTAATGTAGTTAAACGCTATATATCTTCATAAATTATATATTTCGGAAATTTTTTAAAATTTTGATTTTTTCAGAACATCAATCATCCTTCTTTGTTTTTTTGTGGGCCTGCCTTCGCCACGTCTTCTGAATTCATAATTCAGTTCCTGCATTAGTTTTAATTTGTCATATTCTTCCTGAGGAGTTAAGTCTTCCAAATAATCTTCAACAAGTTTGGCTGAAACCCTGTTTTTTAACAGTCCGACAACTTTAACTGTTTTAACAATTGGTGTTAGGTTGATAGAAATTTCTTCATTGAGTCTGACTTCATGGCTTGGTTTGACAGGTTTGTCGTTTATCCTGACCTTCCCCGAGCGACAGGCTTCGGCAGCCATATTTCTGGTTTTATAAATTCTGACTGACCATAGCCATTTATCAATTCTTACTCCTTCTGCCATTTTTACTTTTTCCTGAAAAATATTTGAACCGGAACTCCTGTAAAATCAAAATTTTTCCTTAATTGGTTTTCAATAAACCTTTTATAAGGGTCTTTTACATACTGTGGCAGATTGCAAAAGAATACAAACGCCGGAAACGGTGTCTTCAGTTGGGTAATATATTTTATTTTAATATATTTACCCTTTGTCGCCGGCGGAGGAGTTTTTTGAATGACCGGCAGTAGCAGATCATTCAGTTTTGAAGTTGATATCGTTCTTGATTTGTTCCGGTAAACTTTTGTCGCCGCTTCAAGAGCTTTGTGTATTCGCTGCTTTTTCGGGACGGATGTAAATATTATCGGGACATCATTAAAAGGTGCGATTTTATTCCTGATCATATTTTCAAAATCTTTGTGGGTATTGGTCTCTTTTTCAACAAGGTCCCATTTATTTACAATAATAACCACGCCTTTTTTGTTTCGCTGTATAAGCTGGAAAATGTTTACATCCTGCGATTCAAACCCCTCGGTGGCATCAACCATCAGCAGGCAAACATCACTGTTTTCAATAGCTTTAATTGAGCGCATCACGGAATAAAACTCAATATTTTCCCTCACCTTTCCCTTTTTTCTGACACCGGCGGTGTCAACAAGCATAAATTCAAACCCAAAACTGTTATATCTGGTGTAAATCGAATCACGTGTTGTTCCGGCAACAGGTGTAACAATGTTTCTTTCGTCTCCGAGAAGGGCATTTACAAGCGATGATTTTCCGACATTCGGCCTGCCGACAACGGCGAATCGTGGAAGATCAGGTAGTTTTTCTTCAACTTTTTTGTCAAATTCCTTTACAATCTCATCAAGAAGATCACCCGTACCGCTTCCGTTTATTGAAGAAATGGAATAAACCTCACCAAGTCCAAGCCCGTAAAACTCGGCGGCGTCACCAAGCCTTGAAGGATTATCAACTTTGTTTGCAACAACAAAAACCTTTTTTTCGGTTCGTCTGAGTACATTGGCAACTTCTTTGTCAAGAGCCGTAAGCCCGTCTTTTACATCAACCACAAAGGCAATAACATCAGCTTCGTCAATCGCAAGAGCTACCTGCTTACGTATTTCTTCTTCGAAAACATCATCTGAACCGACGACATATCCGCCGGTGTCAATAACTGAAAAACTGACTCCGTTCCAGTCGGAATGACCGTAATGCCTGTCGCGTGTAACGCCGCTGGTCTCCTCAACTATTGCCTGCCGCGATTCGGTAAGCCTGTTGAAAAATGTGGATTTGCCCACATTCGGTCTTCCTACTATTGCTAATATATTTGACATAATTTCTATTTTTCAATCATTATTACTCTTCGTATCCGAACCTCTTTAGTTGCCTTTCGTTGTCTCTCCAGTCCTTAACAACTTTTACACTGAGTTCGAGATGAACATGTTTTCCGACAAACTCCTCAATATCTTTTCTCGCTTCGATACCCACTCTTTTTATTGCTCTTCCTCCCTTGCCGATTATTATCATTTTCTGTGACTCACGTGTTACAAATATCCAGGCTGCTATCCTTATGATATCTTCACTCTCTTTATATGAGTCAACAGCAACTTCTACGGAATAAGGGACTTCCTGCTTGTAAAACAACAATATTTTTTCACGTATTATTTCCGAAATAAAGAACCTCATTGATTTATCGGTAAGCTCATCCTTGGGATAGTAAGGCGGATTCTCGGGTAACAGCTCTACAATAGTATTCAGAACCTTTTCCGTGTTAAAATTCATCAGTGCCGAAACCGGAATAACAGTGCTGTTTTCAAATATTTCTTCCCAGTGTTTTATTTGCATTTCGACCGTATCCTGTTTCGACAAATCAATCTTGTTGATTATCACAATTACGGGAACACCCGATTTTTTGATTTGTTCAACAATTTGCTCATTATATTTTTTTTCACCCACTTCGACCATATACAGGAAGACGTCGGCGTCTTTCATTGCGGAATCAATGAATTTCATCATTTTCTCCTGCAATTTATAATGAGGCGTTATAACTCCCGGCAGGTCGGAAAAGACAATCTGATAATCATCATCATTCAGTATTCCGAGAATGCGATGTCGTGTTGTCTGTGCTTTTGATGTTGTTATCGAAAGTTTTTCACCCACCAGAGCATTCATCAGAGTTGATTTCCCAACGTTTGGATTACCGATAATATTAACAAATCCGGCCTTATGATTCATAAAAATAAAATAAAAAAGTTTGCAATAATAAAAATTTATTATCTTTGCACCCGCAAAAGACGCTGCAAAGGTACATAAAAATATATTGCGGGGTTGTCCCGATAGTAATCGGGAGTGGTAGCTCGGGCGTACGCCAGGTCGTCTGTTCGGGGGAAGAAGTTCATTAAAAGGTTGTGTTTAAAGATATATTGCGGGGTGGAGCAGTGGTAGCTCGTTGGGCTCATAACCCAAAGGTCGTCGGTTCGAATCCGGCCCCCGCTACAAGAAAAGAGCCGGGAGAAATTCCGGCTCTTTGTTTTTATAATCAATTTATACTGTGATGCATTTTGTCTATGTGTTATATTCGCTAAAAGATCACCGGCTTTTTTGTTTTTGACCGATTACTTAATTTATTTATTGTTTTTATTCTTAACTTTGTAAAATACTGTTATGTGTAATTATTATTACATTAATAATGGTTTTTATGTTTATAATTTGGGTTTTGATTCGACAGCCGTGAAGTTTTTATTTAACAAACAAAAAGATTTGAAAGTTATAAATTATGCGAAATTCATATTACATAATAAATGCCAATATTGTTAATGAAAACAGAATATTTGCAGGTTGTGTTTTTATTAAGGAGGGGATGATTGAACGGGTTGTGGCCGGTGAAAATGATTTCTCTCCTGGAAAAGATGTTGCTATAATTGATGCTGAAGGAAAATATCTGATTCCGGGAGTAATAGATGACCAGGTACATTTCCGTGAACCCGGACTGACCCACAAAGCCGATATCTATACCGAAAGTAAAGCCGCTGTCGCAGGAGGTGTTACATCTTTTATGGATATGCCAAACACAATCCCAAACACTCTTACTCAGGAGTTGCTTGAAGATAAATACAGGCTTGCATCTGAAAAATCCCTTGCCAATTACTCATTTTATATGGGTGCCTCAAATGATAATATTGATGAAATTCTGAAAACCGATCCAAAGAAAGTTTGCGGCATAAAAGTTTTTATGGGCTCTTCCACGGGGAATATGCTTGTGGATAACATTGATACATTAAATGCTGTTTTCTCAAAGTCGAAGTTACTGATTGCAACACATTGTGAAGATGAGGCAACAATAAAGGCTAACTCGGAATTATTCAGGAAGAACTACGGCGAAAATGTTCCTGTTGAAGCCCATCCGCTCATAAGAAGTGACGAGGCATGCTTTAAAAGTTCCGATCTGGCTGTCGGACTGGCAAAACTGCATAATACACGGTTACATATTCTTCACCTTTCATCCGCAAAGGAAACGGGGCTTTTTGATAATAGCATTCCTTTGGAAGAAAAGCGTATTACCGCCGAAGTATGCGTTCATCATCTATGGTTTGACAGCTCTGATTATCAGGAAAAAGGAACGTTGATAAAATGGAATCCAGCAATAAAAACCGCAAAAGACAAGGAAGCTCTTTGGGATGCCCTGCTTGACGACAGGTTGGATGTAATCGCTACTGACCACGCACCCCATACAATCGAAGAAAAGACAAATACATATTTTAAGGCACCCTCTGGCGGACCTCTGGTACAGCATTCGTTGCCGGCTATGATTGACTTTTATCATCAGGGTAAAATATCTCTTGAAAAGATTGTAGATAAAATGTGCCATGCACCTGCAAAATGTTTTAAAGTTGAGAAAAGAGGATTTGTCAGGGAAGGATACTTTGCAGACCTTGTCATTGTTGACGTCAACGCCCGTACAAAAGTTGGAAAAGATAACATTTTATATAAATGCGGCTGGTCGCCTTTTGAAGGGCACACTTTTAAATCAAAAATTACTCATACTTTTGTCAACGGTAATCTTATTTATAATAATGGAGAATTTGATGAAACGGAAAAGGGGAGAAGATTACTTTTTGAAAGATAACTTATCTGAAATTTTGTGTAAAATGAGAAATCTAAAATATCTGCTGCCTCTGTTTATTGTCTGGCTTGCTTCATGTACATCAGAGCCGTTAAGGGTTGTTGAGGAGACATGGCCGAACGGCAGCCCAAAAACAGTTAAATTCTTTTCAAATGATTCAAAAAAAGTGCTTTTGAAAGAGGTCTTATATTATGAAGACAGCACCAAAAGGCAGGAAGGTGAATATAAGAACGGTGAGCGTACCGGACTTTGGACTTACTGGTATCCCAATGGCAATAAATGGAGTCAGGGGGTTTATGAAAACGGGATTGAGAACGGACTGAAGACCACCTGGTATGAAAACGGTCAGAAATATTATGAAGGGAATCTTAAGGATGGAAACCGGGTCGGACTCTGGAAGTTCTGGGATAAAGACGGCAAGCTCCTTAAACAGATTGATTACTCGAAAAGGTAGATTCCTTTGTGGATACTTGTTTTATGATTCGAAAATCCCGTACAGGTCGCAGTTTTTTGTGTTTCTTTGTGTCTTCGTGCCTTTGTGGTAAAAAAAATGTACGTTGCAGAATTTAAGCACCACAAAAAAGAAGGCCACTAAGACACTAAGGCTCAAAGGTTCACAAAGGCGGGATTTCCTATTAGCAGACAGATTGTCCATATATTTCCAAGCGTGGACGCTTGGAAAATAGGTGTTTCCGTTACGGGAGAAAACGGTGGGCGCTTTACCAAACAAATTATTAAAGCTAATTAGACTGAATTATTAGTCTAATGTAGATATAAAATCTAAGGACGTAAGGCAACTTGCTTTGCGTCCTTTATTTATAAGTTGATGTTACCCGGATTATGCAATAGTATAAATTATAACTACCAGTGTACCGGGTATTAATGCTCAGAGAATTCCTTCAGCATCTCCCGGTATTTTGAAAAGACATTGGCTCGTGATACAAAACCCATATATTTACCGTCTTTTAGTACCACGAGGTTATATTTTCCGGAATGCTGGAACTTGTGCGCAACTTCCTCCATCTTGTCGTCGTAATTGACTGTTGTCGTAGGTACGAACATAAGGTTACGCACAAATACCTTGTCGTACATTTCAGGTTTGAACATTATATGTCTTACCCTGTCAAGGAAAACAAGTCCAATGAAATTATTGTCGTCATCCACAACTGGGAAAATATTTCTCGTTGAGTCTTCAATAACCTTAACAAGTTCTCCGAGTGTGGCATCGGGATGGACGGTTTTGAAATTTGTTTCGATAAGCGAGTCAATTTTCATTAACGACAGAACGGCCTTATCCTTATTGTGAGTAATAATGTCAATTTTCTTTGACAACTGAATTGTATAAACTGAGTCAGGTTCAAATATCCGCGAAGTGGCAAACGATATTGTCGCCACTATCATCAGGGGCATAATAAGCTCATAGCCTCCGGTTATTTCCGCTATGAGAAATATTGCCGTTAGCGGCCCGCGAATAACTCCGGAGATCATTCCGGCCATTCCTACAAGTGCAAAATTACTTACCGGTATTTCACCAAGACCGAAATGGTTTATAAACAGTGCGTAAAGAAGACCGAAATGGGCGCCTGTAAACAGAGTAGGAGCAAAGATTCCACCGATACCTCCACTTCCGAATGTGGCCGATGTTGCCACAACCTTAAGTATTGTTATTGCAAGCAGAAGCAGAAGCGTAACTGTGATATCACCCTTTAAACCGAAAAAAATACTGTGATCGAAAATATGATTCAGGTTTCCGCTCAAACTGTCATTAATTGATTTGTAACCTTCACCGTAAAGGGCGGGAAAAAGAAATACGAGAATGCCGAGTGCTGATGCTCCAACCGCTAATCTTAGTACCCAGCTTTTTATTCTTTCAAAAAATTTTCCTGCAAAATCAATGGTTCTGATGAAATATACCGAGATAAATCCGGTGGTAACTCCAAGAAAGACATAGTAAATAACATCCTGGAGCTTAAAGGCTTCCTTTACCTCAAAAGGATAAAGAACGTTTTGCCCCAGAAAAAAATATGATGTCATTGCAGCAACAGCAGAAGCAGTAAGCAGAGGTACAAGTGATGAAAGAGTCAGGTCGAGCATAATTACCTCCAGTGCAAAAACAATTGCTGTAATCGGAGCCTTGAAAATGGCTGCCATAGCTCCTGCACTTGCAAAGCCGAGCAATGAAACTATCTGCTTATAATTTAATCTTAAAACTCTCCCGACATTGGACCCTATTGCCCCTCCTGTTGCAACAGTTGGGCCCTCAAGTCCGACAGAACCTCCGAAACCGACTGTCAGTGCACTGGTTATCACCGATGAATAGATGTTGTGGGGTTTCATCAATCCATTGGTTTTTGAAATGGCGTAAAGCACATTCGGTACACCGTCACCGATTGATTGCTTTAAAATGAATCTGATAAAAACAACAACAAGAAATATTCCTATTGCCGGGTATATTATTAGCATATAATTCCCGACATCCTCCGATAACCAGCTTGTAAGAGAGTGTTGTATCAGGTGTACTATGTTTTTAATTGTAACGGCAGCCATACCGCTCAGGAATCCGATAATAATGCTGAGTATTAGAATGAAATTCCTGTCGGTTATATGTTTAACACGCCATTTATAAAACTTTAATATGAATTTACCTGTTTTCATTTTCAGGTTGCGAAAGTAAATTAAAAATAGTTTTCTGCAAATTAATTTACAATTGTTGTTTCAATGACTTTCTTGTCAGGAATCGGGAGAATGTATGCAAAAGGGAATTTTGTGCTTTTGGTGGCATAATAATCAGCATAATACGGAACAGTAACTTTTCTCCGTTTATCACTCTTTTTATATCTTTCCCATCCCTCATTATCAGTATATTTAACGTATTCGTAAGCCTTTACAGTTATCTTTTCAGGAGTCGCAAATGCTTATAATCAATGGTTAAAGAGCCTGTTTCTGATTCCGATATAGTTCCACAGATATTTTGGTTCGGGAGCATACGAAATCCGGCCCTCATCAATATTTTTTCTGTTCATAAATTCTTCGTAAAAGACATTTTCAACTTTA
Source organism: uncultured Bacteroidales bacterium (assembly GCA_964408535.1). Classification (GTDB taxonomy): domain Bacteria; phylum Bacteroidota; class Bacteroidia; order Bacteroidales; family JAADJA01; genus JAADJA01. Next base: position 7,743 of record CAYOZZ010000299.1, read on the forward strand.
TAGTTATATAACAAAACACTGTTATCTTTGCCGCTTCAAAATTTATGAACAGATGAAGTATTTAACGTTATTAAGTGTTCTGGTCCTTTTATTTTCAGCCTGTAAAAAAGAAGATAGTCAGGCAGATAAAGATGATGAGATTATCCGGCAGTATCTGTCGGACAATAACATTCAGGCAACAAAAGATGCATCGGGACTTTATTATGTAATAACCGAAGAAGGAACCGGCGATCATCCGGATATCAGTTCCGAGGTTACCGTCAGATATAAAGGTTATCTGACAAATGGAACCGTTTTTGACCAGACATCGGGCAATTCGACAGCAACATTTCCGCTCAGCGGGTTAATAAAAGGCTGGCAGATCGGTATCCCCAAATTAAAACAGGGAGGTAAAGGAACATTTTTCGTTCCGTCTGCACTGGGCTATGGAAGTCAGGCTGTTGGCGATATTCCGGCCAATTCAGTCCTTATTTTTGATATTGAACTTGTGAGTTTTGATTAACGGATAAAAAAAATAATTTTTATTTTGAATAATTAAAAAATAATTCCGTTCTTTGCACTCCTTTTTTGAAAACATATAAAAACAGATAGTAATGTCACGTATTTGCGAAATAACAGGAAAAAAAGTGATAACAGGAAATCACGTTTCTCACTCACATCATAAGACAAAAAGAAAGTTTTATCCGAATCTTCACACTAAGAAATTTTATATTCCGGAAGAGGACAGGTACATTACATTAAAAGTTTCTGCCGCCGGGATGAGAATTATTGACAAGAAAGGTATTTCGGTTGCTCTTAAAGAGGCAAAGGAAAAGGGCTTTCTCAAGCAATAGTCTGAAAAGGATTTTTGAAAAATGCTGTTGCCGGATTCCGGTAACGGCATTTTTTTTGCTGTTTTTTGTTTTTTTAACGATTTTAATATACAACGAATAGTTTATTGTTTTTAAATTTGGGCACTTATCCGTCTGGATGGATGTTGCATAATATTATTTAAGAAACTTTACAGGTGGCAAAAAGATACGTAATAGGAATATTATTTTTGTTTTCCATACCGGGATTAATATACGGCCAGGAGGAACCGGAAAAGTTAATACAATTTTCCGGTGTCGTTCTGACTGCCGACAGTATCCATCCTGTGCCATTTACGAATATTTCAATTAAAAACACAAAATATGGAACCGTTGCCGACTATTACGGCTATTTCTCACTCGTAGCACGCAAAGCCGACACCATACTTTTTTCGTCGGTCGGTTATAAACAGGGTGTTTTCGTTATTCCCGATACGGTTACTGAAAACAGATATTCGCTTATTCAGGTGATGCCTTCGGACACAATTATGCTACCCCAAACCGTTATTTATCCCTGGCCGAGCAAAGAGCAGTTCAAACAGGCATTTCTCTATTTTAAAGTGCCCGAGGATGATATCGAAAGGGCAAAAAAGAACCTGAGAGCCGAACTGATTCATTCTCTTGCCGATGCATATCCGATGGACGGTAGTCTTAACTATAAATACTCAATGCAACAAATGCAGGATAAGTATTACTACAACGGCCAGCTCCAACCCATATCCATTCTTAATCCTTTTGCCTGGGCACAGTTTATAAAAGCCTGGAAAGAAGGGAAGTTTAAGCGGAAGAAAAAGGTTGAGTATTAGGAGGATGAGTTTTGAGTTCCGGCTTTGGGCTTTGATTTTCAATATATTGATTCAGGTAAACTGTGTTCGGTGTTACAAACAGGTTTAAGTAGTTTAAATGTATATTTTGCCACTACAATGTTTAAAATTATATTAACAAAGTAAAGGAGATAATGATAAAAAAAATAAATATAATATTTCCCCTTTTTGTAATGGCTTTGTTAATAGCTAGTTGCGATAAGGATGAAAAAATATACAGCTGTAATAAAGATGTAAATGATTGGGTTACTGCGAATAAATCCCAGATAGATACTATTGCTTATAGAGAATCTTTATTAAATTTTGAACTCGAATACCAAAAAGGAATTTATAGAGCACTGAAACCTAAGATTAGATATTTAATTTGGGTTGATAAAATTAACCAAGTTCTAAAATTAAATTGGGAAAATGATGAAAGAAAACATATAGAAGAACTATTAAACAGTATTAATGAAAAGTGGTTTAGTGAAAAACTGCTATCAGATAAGGAATTAATTTCTCAGAGAAAAGGGGTTTTAAAGAACTGGGTCTCACTTGGATTAAAAGAGCTAGGATGGTCAAAAGCCTTAATTCATTCAATTGCAATTCGATTGGATGTGAAGAAATCAGATGATAATTATTTAATTGAAACTTACATTAGTGATTATAAAAAAACTTCAAATTTGAAAGAAGCAGGTGGAGGTTGTAAATGTTCATCTGGTGACGACTGGTGTGATCTTGGAGGTGGAAATGATAATGGAAGTTGTACAGAAGATTTATATGATTGTAACCATTCTTCTTGGGGTTGTGGACTATTGTGGCTTTCTGAATGTGATGGATTGTGTGAATTAGGTGTTCCAGACGATAATTAATTAAATAAACCTTAAACATAAGAAATCGGTTTTTGAATAAAACCGATTTCTTTATTAACTTTTGATAAATATGAATATAAAACTACTTGAGAATAAGTATACTGTTGCAGTTATTATTTCCTTAATAGCATTTACTGTTTCGGTTTTTGCAGGAGCAATTAACTGGTTATTTCAGTTTGCTGTATGTGGTTTGATTTATTTAATTGCAGGTCTTTTGTATAAAAATGATATAAAATGCATTATTTTTTTTAGTTTAGTTATTTTCCCTTT
>CAYOZZ010000300.1:0-8896 GCA_964408535.1 uncultured Bacteroidales bacterium
TTATTATAATAATTTTGCATTATGAATCTGTTAAAAAGCTCCATACTTATAGTATTTGAGGTATTGTTTATTTTCTCAATACGGGGACAGATTAACACCGACAGTCTGGAATTATCGCTGGAGTTTGCAAAGGCTCCAAAAGATAAAACCGGAATACTTCTGTCGCTTTCCAAAGAATTTAAGAATAACAATCCTAATAAGGCTTATAAATTTGCAAAGGATGCCCTATCCATTTCAGAAGAGCACAGCAATAAAGATGATATGCTTACTGCGATGCTGATTCTTGCTGAAGTATCCTGCAGCAATTCGGATTTTAAAGCGGCAATGGATTACGCACATAAAGCAAAATCTTTGTCTGAAGAACTTCATAATAATAAAGGGGTGGCTCAATCCTTACTGATAATAGGGTTAGTCTATTCCGATCTTGGCGATTATGATGAAAGTTCGGATTACTATTTTCAAAGCCTTGAAATATTTGAGCGTATCAACGATAAGGAAGGCAGGGAAAATGCTTTAAGCCGGATTGCCTCAATCTATTTCGATCAGAAAAACTATGACAAAGCACTTGAGTATTATTTTAAAGCACTTAATATTGCCAAAGAGATAAACGATAGAGAAGGGATTGCCGGCGGATTAAATGACATTGCCGCCGTTTATGGTAACCGCGAGCAATACGACAAGGTTGTAAAATATCTTAAAGAGGCTGTTAAAATAAATACGGAACTTGGCAATAAACGTGCAGTAGCAATTAATTATACTAATCTCGGTGTTATCAACCAGCGATTATACAATTTTGATGAGGCATTTTCGTATTATCAAAAGGCATACTCATTATTTAAGGAGTTGAATCACACCCTATTAATAGCAAACTGCGAAGTTGCCATTGCTTCGTATTATTTTGAAGTTAACAATCCTGAGTTATGTATTAAATATGCAAAACAGGCATATAACAGAGCTAAAAAGAACGGGCTGAAAAAAGTGGCTTATGATGCAGCCGGTGTTCTTTACAGAGGGTATTTATTCAAAACCGATTCATTAAATGCTAATAAATATCTTATTCTTCAATATCAGATAAAAGACAGTCTTGAAATTGAGAAAAGTGCAACACAATTATCAAGGCTTGAAATACGGTATCAGTTTGAGAAGGAGAAGCAGATAAAGAAAATTGAGCAGCAAAGAAAGGACTTCATTTTAATAATTGTAATAATTTCTCTGATTCTCGGTTTGAGCATAATCATTCTGTTTTTCGCCCGTCAGAAAGCAAAAGCCAAAAACATTGAGCTGGAAAAACTAAACCTTGAACGTGAATTGGAGTTCAGAAATAAAGAGCTTGCTATGAAGGTTATGTCGCTGTTGAAAAAGAATGAAATGCTGTCGGGAATCTCAAAAAAACTTATTAATGTAAAAAATAAGGCTGTAAAAGAAGAAACCAAGGATGCCATAAGAAAAATTTATAAAGACCTGCAAAAAAGTACTGATGAGGAAATCTGGGAGGAGTTCGAACTACGATTCCGGCAGGTACACAGCGATTTTTATAATAAGCTGATGTCGAAATTTCCAAACCTCACACCAAGTGAACAGAGGCTTTGTGCTTTTCTAAGGCTTAATATGTCGTCAAAAGAGATTTCGGAATTGACGGGACAAAGTCTGAATGCACTTGAGACAGCCCGTTACCGTTTGCGTAAAAAACTCGGCATTTCAAATTCACAGATTAATTTGATTACTTTTTTGGCTCAAATTAAATAGAACTTCGGTGAGTTAATCCGATTCTGCAAAATATTACTATCAGATATTGAAGTTATACCCAATGCAACTTTTAGTACCTTTAACCCGAATTATGCAACAGCCTATTCAAAAAAGTGCAACTATGTCTATAGCAATGAATTCGGAATAATTGTTTTGTACCGAAAAGGGGAAGGAACAGATTGCCCCAAACCGGAATTATACCTGAATCCATTGATTCATAAAATCCATTTTACATAAAGCAGCTTTATCCATTTCATATTGACGATTATAGTTCAATCAGATAAACAAGCGGTGTTGTATTTTAATTCCCGGATGTAAAAGTCCATATTTCACCGGAAGATATATTAAAACCGTCATCAGCTTCTACATACCAATAATAAGTAGTTGATTCTGATAGAGTTCCCGGATCATAACTTGTACCTGACTGACCCGTTGAAACGACAGGAAGGTTCTCCATATCCGTACCGAAATAAACATTATATGTCAGCGGGTCGTTTTCGGGATCAAAACAGGACCATGACAGAACAACAGATGTCGAAACACCGGTAGTATTATTTGCCGGTGCTGGGTTTGCAGGTGGATCAGGGGGCATATTATCTACCGTATAAAAAACCCACGGATTGCCATCAGTAGTATAAAATCCATCTGAAGTGGTAATTCTCCAGTAATACACGTTAGAATATTCCAATGTACCAGGATTATATGTAGTAGCCGATTGTCCCGATGAAACCAATGGCAGATTATTCTCATCCGTTCCGAAATAGACATCGTATGTCAGAGGATCATTATCAGGATCAGTACCTGTCCAGGATAGAACCGTATTAATTGATTGGTCGAAAGATTCAACAGGAGGTTGAGGATTAGACGCCTGATCAGGAGGATTATTACTGCTTGTTGTGAATGTCCACACAGGACCTGAGGTTTGATCGTAATAATCTTTTGCCACTATTTTCCAGTAATATTGTTCGCCTATATTCAACATACCCGGATTAAATACGGTATCAGTTTGAAAAGACGACACAATATTTACCGGAGGATTGTCAGTATCAAAATAAATATCGTACATTAATGGATTTCCGTCAGCGTCAGAACACTGCCATGACAGTACCGTATATACCGACTGATCAACGGTGCCGTCAGCCGGTACCGGACCTGAAGGTGAATTGGGTGGTGTATTATTACCTGTTGTAAAATACCAAATATCACCAATATTCTGATATTCGCCGTCGTTAGCTACAATATACCAATAATACCTTGTCCCGTTTTGCATGGTTCCGGGAATGTAATACATATCAGACTGGGAAGACGATACCAAAGGAATATTGTTTTGGTCCGTTCCGAAATAAACATCAAAGGTCAGCGGATCATTATCCTGATCGTAGCACGACCAGAAAATTGTATCGTTTATATTTACATATTGCAATCCGTTTAATGGTTGAGGGCCATAGGGTGCAGCCGGTGGATTATTTGAAGAAGTTGTAAAACTCCAGACGTCACCCGAATTACTGTTACCGTAATAATCGTTAACTACTACCTGCCAGTAATAGGTTTCACCCGGATTCAACTGATTTACAGCATATACCGTATGATAGTCATTCCGTTGAATACTGCCATAATAGTTGGGCGGATTATTTGTGCCGAAATATACATCGAAATCATATTCATTTCCGTTGCCAAACATTTGACAATCCCATTCCAAATCGGTAAAAATGGAAACATTACCGGCAGCATCGGGAGGAACCGGATTTTCAGGTTCACCAACCGGAGGATATCCTGCCGTAAATTGCCATATATCCCCCATAGTCTCAGAATATTGATCGTGAACGATAATTTGCCAGAAATAATCGTACCCGGGTGTAAGGTCATCGGATATGATAAAGAATGTATCCTGAATATTTGAGGCTACCTGACTAAGGGTTTCAATGTCCATACCAAAATAAACATCATAACTTAAAATATCATTTTCTGGATCGCTGCAAGTCCAGGAGAGTGTTGAATCTCCCCAATTCAAAATACCGAAAACAGATGGAGACGGATTTGTCGGTTGTTCCGGCGGAAAATTCATCAGTGTAGTAAAACTCCATACCTGACCTTCTGTCTCATTAAAACCGTCTTTTGCCACTATTTTCCAGAAATATGTTGATCCCATTTGTGTCATTCCGCTTATATCAAAAGAAGTATCCTGAATATTTTCAAAGAACAACTCAGGCGGGTAATTTTCACCAAAATAAACGTCATAAGTCAAAGGATCATTATTCGGATCTGAACAGCTCCAGGAAAGAATGGAATTAAACGGGTCAATATTACCGGCCTGGTCAGGCGGGTTTGGGTCGGAAGGTTGTGCAGGGGGTAAATTTGTTGTTGTAGTGAAATTCCAAATTATACCTTCGGTTTCGTTAATATAATCATAGGCCACTATTTTCCAATAATAAGTTTTTCCCGGCTGTAATTGTCCCGGATCGTAGGTTGTGGCAACTTGTCCTGTAATAACCTGAGCAGGAGGATTTATGGTATCAAAATAAACATCATATTTAAGAGGCTCATTTTCAGGGTCACTGCATTCCCAGGATAAGACGGAAACATTACTCTGTTCTGTTGCTCCGTTTTCAGGTGTCGGATTTGACGGTTGAGAAGGAGGCTCATTGGGGAATTCACGATTTGATATACATCTTACCGAAGCAGCAAACGTTTTAAGAATGTCATCCCTGTATATTTCAGCTTTGTCATAATCAAAACGTCTAATCAAAGCACCGGAACCTGTTTCAACTGAAGTATATATGTATGCATTTTCCGATATCCCTGAAAAAGAGTTACCGTCATACAAACCCGAGCCGACTATATTCATACCGAATTTATCGGTTGCACCCGTGTTTGGAGAGCTCCAGCGATTTGGGTCCAGAGATTTTAAATTCCCGCCTGCATCTGTACCACGCCAACCGGTTTGATTCCATACTGCATTTCCCACACCATATTGGCTATCTGCAACACCCTCAAGAATTTTCCATTCATAATCAGTCGGAAGTCTCCAGCCATCGGGACAGATTCCGCGGTTTACACTATCGGTTGTATATTGCATCATTTCATCCCAGGTATAAAGTCCCCCTCCAACTTCACAAGCTGTTGGCATATCAAAATAACAGTAAACCTCAACTACCCCATTATCAGTTTGTGGAGAAGTGGAAGGAATAAATTGTCCGTACCTTAGATTTTCAGTCATCCAGCACTGATTACCTATCTGAACTGTTCCGTAAACAGTACCGTCACGTGGATCGGTATAGTCGTCACCACATTTCACAAAAACCTGTTTTGTGGAAAGGTTTCCGTCAGAATCAACTGTAACCAAATGGCTGTTACCATTTTCGTCAGTTAGAATCAATCCCTGAGAATACAAAGCATAAGGCACTGTAACAAGTTGCGTGGAACCCATAACCTGATAGTTGGAACCTCCTGTTATATCAATTGCAGTTTGGATGAAATAATTCCCATCCCACCATTCAACATTACCGAATTCACCGTCAATAGGATTACCCTCACCCACTTTCAGCGATATTAATCCAAACTGGTTCGTTGTTATACTGTGTGTTTCGGAATAAACCGGTAACATATAAGTTCCTTCGGGAATAATGCTGATTTTGATTCCCACATTTTGATTTGAAACGACATTCCCGGAATTATCCCTTACTACCGCCTGAAAATTGAATGACCGCGGCACTTGCGAAAACACAGAAAGGGATATCAATATTACAATAACAATGGAAAGCAATTTTTTCATAATTCTAAATATTAAGGTTTGACAAACTTCTTTATCAAAATGCCGACACCGAAGAGAATCCTCAATAAGATAAAAAAATGAATGAGTGTTTAAAAGCAGATGCAGTTATAATATTGGGTCTCTATTATATCAGCATATATAATTCGATTCTAATATATCTTTTATTGCGGTACCTGGCTCGAATAAGAGCCGTTTTCCACAAATACATCATTTTTGTCCTGGTTGCTGACTTGTGTATCCATATTGAAATCAGAACCTTTATAACCTTTTGTTCCTGCATTGGCAGTCCAGGCAGCTTTATCAGCGGTATCAACATCGCCGTCACCGTCAGCATCACCGCCAACCATTCCGTAAGTGTTGACTGCTATTTCTTTGTAACCGTCACTACCATTATAAACCTGTGTTAAAGCTGTTGAAAAATCATAGCTGAAATCGTTTCCCGAACGTGTGGCTGCATTTGCTGCAAGAACGCCGAGATGATTTCTGTGCCATACAACAATATAGAGGTCATTTGTAAGTGTTGCGCTTGGAAACTGCATATTCGACACTCCGTCCAGACCAACTACAGAGCCGTCTTTAAGCAGGAATCCCGCTTTTCTATCTATTGTTGAAGCAGAATTTGCATTGAAAGCACTCGTAGCGTCACGAAGCTCGACAAGTACCCAGTCAACAACATTGGAATTGGGTATTGAAGCCACACTCTCCGAACCTGAATAATTCCAGGGTGAAGTGTTGTAAGGCTGTGCGAGAGGTATCACTCCGCCACTGTTAAGACCTGTTGTCATTTCAGTTCCCGAAAAGGGGCCTTCAAGATAGACCAAAAGGTCTAAATTAATTCCGGTAATGCTAACCGAAACAGGCTGCTGGAATCCCTGAGTCAGGATTGTTGAACCGTTTGAATATGTCTCGGTGGCAATCTCGCCAAGTGTCCAGCTTAATGAAGCATTGGTTCCCTGATAATAATCTCCGGATGAGGCAACAACCTGAGGAGATACGGATTGTGCAGATAAAAAGAAAGGTAAAAGCACGACCGACAAAAATATGGTAAATGTTTTCATTATAAAATATTTTTGGTTTTAAAAAAGCAAAAGTACGAATTTTTAATTTAAAAAACAATTTAAATTACATTTTTTTCCATTTATAACAAACTAATAAATAGCTTATTTTTGCAGAAACATTAGTTTGAAAAAATATAAAGTTCTTTTTTTCAAGACAAATAGACCGATGTACGTTTCAACCTTTATAAAATAAATCCGAACGGAAAATTCTACAATAAAAAATCATTACGATTGAATAACCTGATGAATAAATTTGAAAATGGCTCCGTCAACAACAAACAAAAAATACGATACAGGGGAAGTAAAACGGAAAGCGGCCAGGTTTTGTGCTTACCAGGAACGATGTATTAGTGATGTAAAGCGAAAACTAACCTCATTGCAGGTAACCGGAGAAGAAGCCGATACAATTATTGATGAACTTATAAATGAAGACTTTTTGAATGAAGAGAGATTTGCAAAAATTTTCGCAAGCGGCAGGTTCAGAATTAAAGGCTGGGGAAGGATGAAAATTCGCAAAGCATTGCAGGAAAAAGGAATACGGGATACTGATATCAATAAAGCACTGGACGGAATTGACGAAACCGAATACAGAGAGACGCTGAAGTCAATTCTTGAAAAGAAAGAAAAGGAGTTTACAGAAGATGATTTTACAAAGAGGAAGCAAAAACTTATTAATTTTGCACTCGGAAGAGGTTTTGAGAGTGAGGTTGTCTGGGAAGTGATACGTGAGTTGGGGATGTAGGCGGTTTAAGATATCAGGGAGAAAACCGGAAGTCAGCTTTCCGTCACACTGAGTACTGAGTAAAGAAAATTCAAGAATTTTCTTTACTACATCTCTTCTGCTAAGTTACTGAAATTAAATATATTATGATACTAAAAGAACAGATAAAAGATTTACGTGAGAGGCTTGAAGCCTTGAGGAGGTTCCTTTGACATTGACAAAAAGCTAAAGGAGATAGAGGAAGAGGAACTTACCACTCAGTCGCAGGACTTCTGGAACGACCCTAAGAAAGCCGAGGAGGTTATGAAATCCATAAAGGCCAAAAAAAGCTGGACAAAGAAATTCGACAAGGTAAAATCGGGGTTTGAAGACCTTGAAGTGCTGTTTGAGTTTTTCAATGAAGGGGAAGCTTCCGAGGAGGAGCTTGACAGGCAATACGAGAAGGCTGTCAAACTAATTGAGGACCTTGAGTTTTTGAAAATGCTCAGCGGTGAAGAAGACAAGCTTAACGCCATTTTGCAGATAAATCCTGGTGCGGGCGGAACCGAGAGCCAGGACTGGGCGCAAATGCTTATGCGGATGTACATCCGATGGGGAGAGAGAAACAATTACAAAGTAAAAGAGTTGGATTTTCAGGAAGGAGATGTTGCAGGATTAAAGTCGGTTTCGCTGGAATTTGAGGGTGAATTTGCTTTCGGATACCTCAAAGGTGAGAACGGTGTACACAGACTTGTCCGTCTTTCGCCATTCGACTCGGCCAACAAACGGCATACCTCTTTTGCCTCGGTTTACGTCTATCCTGTCGTTGACAACAATATTGAAATTGAAATTAACCCGAATGACATTACCTGGGACACTTTCAGGTCGAGCGGACCGGGCGGACAAAATGTCAACAAGGTGGAGACGGCAGTCAGGCTGCGACATCAGCCGAGCGGAATTATTGTCGAATGTCAGGAGACACGCTCGCAGGGGCAAAACCGTGAAAAGGCAATACAAATGCTTAAATCGCAGCTTTATGAGATTGAGATGAGAAAAAAACGTGAGGCTCAGGCCGAGATTGAAGGCAATAAGAAGAAGATTGAATGGGGTTCGCAAATCAGGAACTATGTTATGCACCCGTACAAAATGGTGAAAGACCTGCGTACAGGTGTGGAAACAGGAAATGTACAGGCTGTTATGGACGGCGACCTTGAGGCATTTATTAAAGCTTATCTGATGGAGTTCGGTGGGTAAACCTTCCCTGAGTTTCGGGGGAGACTATTGAAAAGATAGTCCGTTTTTGGTTGCTTTCTCATTTCTCTTCTATTTTTTTCCACCTATGTTCCAAGCGTTCACGCTTGGAAATATATTGTTTACTGCCTAAGGTTGGTGACAACACCAACGAGAGGGGTCTATTCCACCCCCTCCCACCTATCTTCCTCTCCACACAAACCACTCCCCAAAAACACCTTCCAAATTAACACTATCTTTGAAAATACCGTAAACGGCAGAGCCGCTGCCGCTCATTGATGCATAGAGAGCTCCTTTTTTATAAAGTTTGTCTTTTATCTCACCTATTTCGGGATGATTGTTAAAAACAGTATTTTCAAAATCATTTTT
>CAYOZZ010000301.1:0-3332 GCA_964408535.1 uncultured Bacteroidales bacterium
CATTGAAACCGAAGTAATGACAATTGACGGACGAATTGACGCAGTGATAACTACAGATAATTACATCTACGTAATTGAATTCAAAGCCGGACAGGACGCAAAAACGGCTTTACAGCAAATAAAAGATAAAGAATACCACAAAAAGTACCTGTCTGAGAAAAAGCCGGTAACTCTGCTTGGGATAAACTTTGATATTGAAAACAAGAGTATTGATGATTATTTGATTGAGGAAGTGTGATTTACGAATTACGAATTGTGATGATTGTCAGTGGGCTATAAACGGTTTTCCTTTTTCGTTAAATCCGTTTTATAAATAATAAATTATTTATATTACCGTTTTTATTTCTATTAAACCGAAAATGATTATGAAAACGATTATTCCCTTTGTTATAATGATGGTTATTACCATTAGTTCCTATGCACAAAATCATTTAAAATTTACTTTTGAAGTAAAAACAATTTGCCATTTCAATGATGAATACAGTGGTGTTGATACTAATTTCGTTCTGGTGGACGGTAATTTTGTAAAAGTGTGGAATAATTATGATGACCGTATAAAGATTTATGATTCGGAAAAAGATGAATGGCGGATATATTTAACGGACTATCTAAGGAATAGAAAAATCTTTTATATAGATAAAGATACTACAGACTATTTAATAACCAATTTCAATACAACTGATACATTATTAGGATACCGTTGTGAAAATGTTCGTATTAGTTCAAAAGAAGATACTTTGTTTGCTTGGGTTACTAACAACTTCGGTGTTAATTATTCACCATTTGCAAAGGTTGACGGTTTTGTTTTGCACTACGATTTAAGAGTGAAACATTACAGATATTTGGGTACTGCCGTAAATGTAGAGAAAAACTGTACGGGAAGAATAGAGATACCAAAGGATTATAAACTGACAACAAAAGAAAGATTATTAAGTTCTTATAATAAGATATTCAAACAACAAAGGGCAAAGAAAGCAATTGAGGACAGGATTGAGATTGCCACTTTCCCAATTGAGGATATGAATGGGGATTTATTTGATCCGGAAACAAAAAAGGGTAAAGTGCTTGTATATAATTTCTGGGCTATCGGATGTAAAGGGTGTGTGGCTGAAATACCGGAACTGAATGCGGTCGTTGACCATTATAAAAATAATCCGGATGTGGAATTCTATGCTTTTACCCCGGATGGAAAAAGTAATCTTGTGAAGTTTCTTCGTAGAAAACCGTTTAAATACAATGTGATTCCAAATGCTATGCGAATCAATTTTTTATATGATATTAATGTAAATCCGTCAACTGTAATAATAAACGCTAAAGGAAAAGCAATAAGATATATTCGTGGGATGGTCAATACTAAGGAACTTATTGATGAAATTGATAAGGTGTTAATTAGCAAAACACACTAATTTCCAATCAGTTGTAAAAATAAACCTATTTTTTCCAAACATTATCCTTTTTCTTTGAATCAGGTATAAGTTCGTTGCCGAGTACTATTTTCGTAAAATGTTTCCCTTCAGGCAATTCAACTGAGGTTATCACGTTGCCGTCTTTCCATACGGAAGCATTCACAGAGACTGTTCCATCTGAATCGTCACCGGCATACCAGTGAATTTCAACCGGTACAGGCATAACACCATTCTTTGAAATCACAACCCTGTTTCCGGTGACTTCCACAATGCCAAGGTCGGGATAACCGAAATCGAAAAACCAGGGGACAAAGAACCAGCTCAAATTTTCACCCGTCACATTTTCAAAAGTATAGAAAAAGTCATAAGGAACCGGATGTTTGCCGTGCCACCTTCTCATATACTCTTTGAGGGCTTTTTTGAATATGTCGTTACCGAGAGTCATTCTCAGCATCGAATATGCAACTGCCGGCCTTGTGTATGAAGCGGTTCTGCTGCTTGAGTAATTATTGTGCTGGTATGTGGGAACCATCAGCGGAAGTTCGTAATCCTGTCCTGCCACCCGGATATAGCTCCTGACTTCCCTTTCCATATATTTTGTTTCAGGATTGTATTCAGGCAGAAATCCTTCAGGCAGATATGCTGCCCATCCTTCATCCATAAAGGCCCATTTCCGCTCGTTCGTACCCATATAAAATGGAAAGTATGAATGTGAAATTTCGTGGAAAAGCAATCCTGCAAAACTCTCAAAACGCTTTGGAGCACCGTTGTTTGCCATCATTGGTGTTTCCATTCCTCCGCCGCTGCTTCCGGCACAGAACGAGGTCATGTGAGGATAAGGATATGCAACTCCCGGAAGTTCAAAGGACATATATTTCACTGATGCGGCAGTAATTTCAGCTCCTCTGTCCCAGTTTGCCAAACTATCGGGATATACCGCTTCGGCAAACACTCTTCTGCTTGTTAAAGTGTCAACTATTACACTTGTTCCGTCCCAGTTCGATTGATTTGTGACAAGGAAGGAAACATCAGGAACATTCGTTGCAACATAATGCCAGATATGCTTTTTTGCCTTCTTATTCGGAGATTTTTTACCCGATTTGACATAATCGAAAATTCTTACAACAGTATCTGATTCTTTAGCACTTTTAAAACGTTGTAAAACATCATCACTGAGTATTTCATCAGCATTTTGCAAAACCCCCGTAGCTCTGACGAGATAATCACCCGGCACAGTAATCTTAACGTCAAAATCACTAAAATCGTTGTAAAACTCCACCATCCCAAGGTATTCAACCATATCCCAGCCGTCTATGTCGTCGTAAACGGCAATTTGCGGATACCAGTATGCAATAAAATAATGGCCGTCATCATATTTCCCCATTCTTATTGCTCTTTTAACGGGAATCTGAAAATTCCACTCCATTTCAAATGTTTCCGAACCGCCTGGTGGAATTGCTTTATTCAGCCTGATACTTTTATTGGTCATCTCCCATCTGTTACTTCTACTTACGTCATACTCATCGCCTCCCGAGGAAAATTTCGTTATTTTCATACCATCTGTCAGGACTTCGGGTGATACCGGAAATTGCCGGGCATTTCCCTTCATGAATAAATCCTGGTACATTCTTAAAACAATTCTCTTTAAAGTATCGGGACTGTTATTGTAATATGTGACTGTACCTTTTCCCGTTATCATATCTTTTTTTGTATCCAGCTCAACCTCAATATCATATTTCGCTTTGTTCTGCCAGTAATCCGGCCCGGGATTTCCATCCTTTGATCGGGTTCCGGCCTCATAAGCAGCCTGAACATTTAACGGTATGTAGTAATTTTGACTATATATTAAACCGGCAGCAAAAAAGAATACAACCGTTAACAAAGTAATTTTATTGATTATCAGAATTTTCATAAAGTTTGATTTTT
>CAYOZZ010000302.1:0-7706 GCA_964408535.1 uncultured Bacteroidales bacterium
TTAAAAGGATATGTTTTAAAAATATACTTTCCTTTACCGGTTTTTATCAAATAATTTGTATTTTCGTAACCGTTTATTTCCAGAATTTCAACAATATTAAAACCGAATTCTTTTTGCAGGAGTTTTTTCATAGGGATACCATAAAGAATAAAACATTTATAATTGCGAATTATGAAGCAAAAATAGAAAATAGATTAGCATTGGTGTTCGATAAATTTATCAAAATTCAAATTTATCGTACCCATTCACATTTATTCCGGATAAAACTCTCTGAAAGTATTATCGGAATAAAAAGCTACAATTTTAACTATTTTCTTTTCCCCCTTCATATTTGATGAATCCGGTGTCCGGACTTCCCGGTTGACATTACTTTCGGTATTCCCTGTTTTATCTTTTTTAATTTCCGGTTTTTCGTATTTCTCTGTCTGTGCCGTTTCTTTTTTGTCAGCAACTTTAAACATCTTGCCTTTTCCGAACATCAGCCAGTCGGAATTTATCTCGGGATAGGCAGCAAGAATTTTCATTACAAAGTCCAGACTCGGTTTATTTCGTCCCGACAAAATATGCGAAACTCCTGACCGCTGAACATCAATTTCATCAGCCAGCCGGGCAGGGGAGAGGTTCAACGTTTTTAGGATTAATCGAATACGTTCTGTCATCATAATACTCCCTTTTTGAGTGAAAAAAACCGTCATTTCTTCTGTTTACAAAAATACATTTATTAATAGAATTACAATTGTAAAATTTACAAAAGTAAACAAAATTAATCCTGTTTACAATTATAAAAACGATTACAATTGTAAATAATTTTATTTATCTCTATTATTTTAATAAAATTATATAAAAAGACTGAAATACAATTAAATAGATTTATGTTTCCGGTTTGTTTACAAAGCGATTCTTATTTTGTTGGAATTTGAATTATAACTTTAAGTAAAAGATGTAAGTACCTGATTAAAAAAGATAAAAACAGATTGATTTATGCTTAATGACATAATGTCCGGGTATTTTACGGTTGTAAACTTTTTAAAGTTGTTGCCATTTATTTTGCAAATACTTATAATAAACGGTAAATCAGATGATTATCTTGTATTTGGTAAGATTGTCGTAATTATGGTTTTGTTTGTGTACAAATGTAAAAAAAAGCGCAGATTAACTGCGCTTTTTGATTATGTAATTATAAGATATTAATGTAATTATAAGATATTAATCCAGTTTATGAACAACCAGACCGCTTCTTAATTTAGGCTCGAACCAGGTTGTTTTCGGCGGCATAATATTTCCGCTGTCGGCAATATCAATAAGTTGTTTCATTGAGACCGGGTAAAGTGCAAAAGCAACTTTCATCTCACCGCTGTCAACACGCCTGCTAAGCTCCTCAAGGCCTCTGATTCCGCCTACAAAATCAATCCGCTGTGAGCGTCTCAGGTCTTCGATTCCGAGTAATGGACCGAGCACGTGGTCGGAAAGAATCGTAACGTCCAAAACCCCGATAGGGTCATTGTCGTTGTATGTGCCCTCTTTGGCTGTCAGTGAGTACCATTTCCCTTCGAGATACATTCCGAAATTATGAAGCCTGTCCGGTTTATAGATATCCTTCCCTATCTCTTTAACCTCGAATGATTCCTGCAATTTGGCAATAAACTCTTCCGGTTCCATACCATTGAGGTCTTTTACAACGCGGTTATAGTCAATAATAGTTAGCTGATTATCAGGAAAATGTACTGCAAGGAAAAAGTTATATTCCTCATTTCCGGTATGGTTTGGATTTGCTTCCCTTTTCTCTTTCCCTACAAGTGCAGCAGCAGCGGTACGGTGATGCCCGTCGGCCACATAAGTATAAGGAATTGTGTCAAAAAGCTTCACAATCTTCTCATTTATATCTTTTTCCCTGATAACCCAGAAATGATGACCTACACCGTCATCGGCAACGAAATCATAAACAGGCACGTTGTTCAGAACATAATCTTTGACAATGTTATCAAGTTCTTCAAAAGCCGGATAAGCAAAGAAAACAGGCTCAAGGTTTGCATTGTTAATTCTGACATGCTTCATCCTGTCTTCCTCTTTGTCGGGTCTTGTAAGCTCGTGCTTTTTGATAATCCCGTTAAGGTAATCGTCAACGGCAGCACAGCCGACGATTCCGTACTGTGTTTTGCCGAACATTGTCTGTCCGTAAATATACAGATACTCATCTTTATCCTGCACAAGCCAGCCTTCCCTCTGGAATTTCTCAAAATTCTCTTTAGCCTTTGCATAAACAGGCTCCGAGTGAATATCAATGTCAGCCGGAAGGTCAATTTCCGGTTTAATAATATGCAAAAGAGAGTATTTGTTTCCTTCTGCCTCTTTGCGTGCCTCTTCCGAGTTTAGTACGTCGTACGGTCTTGAAGCGACCTTTGATGCCAGCTCCTCAGGCGGGCGCAATCCTTTGAATGGTTTTAAAATTGCCATCGTTTTTTGTTTAAAATTATGTGTTAATGTTTTTAATTGCCGAAAATTTCCGTTGACAAATCATCTTCAATTATTTCCTGCGGCTCGGGCTGAAATTCACCCTCGGGTTTGGCAGAATGATAGGGTTTGCTGTTGTTCTTATGATTGCTTTTTTGCAAAGAGCCAATCAAAGCTCCTATCATTTTTGTCATTTCCATAAGGAATGTTCTCGACTCGTCAACCAGTGTCTCTGTTATCAAACCCTGTTTTTCAGCAACCGAAGTGTAAACAACACACTCCCTGATAGAACTTTTTGCCATTTTCAGGTAATAGACAAACTGACTTTTATTTCTTGCCGAACCCTCTGAAATATAGAGTGCTATATTCTGAGCGGCTGCATTAAACCTGTTAATTAATTCACTCGAATGATCTGACGGGAACAAGCCTGTTGCATTATAAACCCAGTCAATATAATCCAAAGCTTTATGATAGATTCTTAAATCTTCAAATCTGAAAAATGTTTGAGTTCTTGGGGTTTCGTTTTCCATTGTTAAAATCTTTACGTATTTATTAATTCAATTTATTTGGATTCGCATTGTTTCTTTTTTCTTTGCCATATTCATTCCTCCATACGGCAGGCAAAGAAGATATTCTGAAATTTAATTAACTTTGAAAGTTGTATCGCCTTTTTCAAGGAAACCGACAATCTGGTTTGCGGCTGCTATTCCTGCATTTATATTTGCTTCGGCAGTTTGCGCCCCCATTTTCTTCGGTGTAAAGAAACATCTGTCGCCAAAGTTGCTTTCAAGTTGTTCTTTGCAATCGGGTGCAATATCCGAAACATATTTAAAATCATTCCTTTCGTTAAAAATTTTAATCAAATCATCTTCGTTAACAACCTCTTTCCTTGCGGTATTCAGAAGTGTTGCTCCTTCCGGCATTCTTGAAAGAAGATTATAATTTATTGATTTCTTAGTGTGTTCGTTTGCAGGAATATGCAGTGAAATATACTGACAAGTGCTGTAGAGTTCCTCCTCCGTATCAACGGCTTTGGCTCCCATACCTTCGATTTTCTCTTTGGCAATGAAAGGGTCAAAAGCATAGACTTCCATTCCGAATCCCTTGGCAATTTCTCCTACAAGACTTCCGACGTGTCCGAAAGCGTGAATACCAAGTTTTTTTCCTTTTAACTCTGTTCCTGATGTGCCGTTAAACTTGTTACGTGCCATATAAACCATCATTCCGAGAGCAAGTTCCGCAACAGCATTGGAATTTTGCCCCGGAGTGTTCATTACAACAATATTTTTTGCTGTCGCGGCTTCCAGATCAATATTGTCATAACCGGCACCGGCCCTGACAATAATTTTCAGGTTTTCAGCAGCATCAATAACTTCTTTCGTCGCTTTGTCGCTTCTGATTATCAAAGCATCAACATCCTCTACCGCCTTTATAAATTCTGACTGATCGGTATATTTTTCAAGTAATACCAGTTCGTATCCCGCATTATCAAATACCTTTTTAATACTGTCCACCGCTGCTGCAGCAAATGGTTTTACGGTTGCAACTAATACTTTTGCCATAATAAATAGTTTTTCGTTATTTTTTCTCTTTATTTTATTAATGACTCTTCTCAAATTCCTGCATTACCGCAACAAGAGCCTCAACACTTTCCTTCGGCAGTGCATTATAAGTTGATGCCCTGAAACCGCCGACCGACCTGTGTCCTTTTATTCCGACCATTCCACGCTCCGTAGCAAATTCAAAAAATTCTTTTTCAAGCTCTTTGTACTCCTCATTCATTACGAAGCAGATATTCATCAGCGAACGGTCTTCTTTAGCCACTGTTCCTACAAACAGTTTGTTCCTGTCAATTTCATCATAAAGAATTTGAGCTTTTTCAATATTCTTTTTCTCCATAGCTGCAATTCCGCCGTTGTTTTTCAGCCATTTTAAGGTTTGTAAGGCTGCAAAAACCGGAAGAACAGGCGGTGTGTTGAACATTGAGCCTTTGTCAATATGTGTTTGATAGTTGAGCATTGTAGGGATAGCCCTGTCAACTTTCCCGACAATATCGTTTTTAATTATCACAAAAGTAACACCTGCCGGAGCCAGATTTTTCTGCGCACCTCCATAAATAAGAACATACTTTGAAACATCTACCGGACGACTGAAAATATCGGACGACATATCTGCAACCAAAGGTACCGGGCTGTCAATATCTTTTCTTATTTCTGTACCGTAAATCGTATTGTTTGTTGTGATGTGAAAATAATCGGCATCTCCGGGTATTACATAATCCTTTGGGATATAGTTGAATGTAGTATCTTCGGAGGTAGCAACGACATCAACCTCACCGAAAAGTTTTGCCTCTTTAATAGCCTTTTTCGACCAGGCTCCAGTATTCAGATAGGCTGCCTTTTTGTTCATCAGATTGTAGGGAATCATTGCAAACTGTGTGCTTGCGCCGCCTCCGAGAAACAGAACCGAATATCCTTCGGGAATGTCAAGTAACTCTTTAAACAAAGCCTGTGCTTCATCCATAACGGCAACAAATTCTTTGCTTCTGTGCGATATTTCCATCAGCGAGAGACCGCTTCCGGCAAAGTCTTTAACAGCATTGGCTGTGTTCTCAATAGTGAATTCGGGCAGGATTGACGGCCCGGCGTAAAAATTATGTTTTTTCATCTCTTTTTGTTTTAAAAATATTTATGCTTAAGAATTGAGCAAAAGTAAAATATTATTGTGAAAAATATAATTTATTTGAAATTTATTTTAATGATTAATTTTGCTTCCGGTATCCTGCTCTGATATTTGTAACCGTAAATGTTTTTTGAGGTATTGTTAATACAGATACTCAGGCTGTTACGCCGGTACGTTGTGATATCCGGTTTTTTATTAATAATCCGTAATCAGTAAAATTTGTGCAATGATTGACATTGAAAGAAGAAGTAAAGCCTTTTCGGAACTTGGAAAAACTCTAGTTTCGTTTAAAGAGAGAAGTAGAAATGAGAACCATCCCTTAGAAAATCTTATACGTGACGGTGTTCATTATAACGGCTGGTTTACTGAAGAAAATGTCAGAAATGCCATCGTTGCAATAGGGGAGAGCCTTAGTGAAAAGAAGATTGAAAAATGGCTGGAACCATATACCGTTATTCTAAATAAGAGTAAGGAACCGAAAAGGGCAGGTGTTGTGATGGCAGGTAATGTGCCGGCGGTCGGATTTCACGATTTTTTGTGCGTGTTGATGTCGGGAAACGGATTTCTCGGTAAATTGTCGTCTGATGACAATAAGCTAATGCCGGCCATTGCAGATATTTTGACCGGTATAGAGCCGGCCTTTAAAGATTATATCGAATTTACCGGAGAGAAGTTGCAAAATTTCGATGCCATTATTGCCACAGGAAGTAACAACACATCCCGCTATTTTGACTATTATTTCGGCAAATATCCGAATATTATCCGCAAAAACAGAAACGGCGTTGCTGTTCTTACGGGAAAAGAGGCGATATCGGAACTCAAAAAACTGGGACAGGATATTTTTCAGTATTTCGGACTGGGATGCCGGAGTGTCTCGAAATTATTTGTTCCAAACGGATATGATTTTGACAGGTTTTTTGATGCATTATCGGATTATAAGGATATAACCCGTCATCACAAATACAATAACAATTACGATTATAACAAATCAATATATCTGCTGAACAAAATCGAGCATTTCGATAACGGATTTTTGATAATTAAAGAGGATACGGGCTATGCTTCACCACCATCGGTACTTTATTTCGAGTATTATGATAATCTTACGGAGCTTGCAGGCAGGTTAAAGACCGAGCGGGAATTTATTCAATGTATTGTTTGTAAACCGGAGATTTTTCCTGATACCGTTACGTTCGGCAATGCCCAAAAACCCGAGTTATGGGATTATGCCGACGGTGTGGATACTATGGCGTTTCTGACAGGATTGAAATAAAGATTGATAGTACAAGAAACTTTTATTTAGATGAAAGATAAAATTAAGATAATTTACATACTTGCTATCCTGGCACTAATAGTAACAGTCTTTGGATAAACTTTGGTGTAAATTGGTTGATTTTTATCTCGTTTATACTTGAACCATTCTTGGGCCATATAAAATATTTGTTACTTTTTTTAATAACCGGAATTTTGGCAAGTATGACAAGTTTGTGGTGGCATAATTCGTGGAGCCTCAGGAGCAATATTCGGACTTTATGGAGCATTTATATCCTTAATGCTTACAAAATCAATATCCTATGAAATTGGAGGTTTCTTTTTGATATTCTCGTTGTTTTTTATTGGTATTAATCTGTTATTCGGACTATCGGAAGTAGTTGATAATGCTGCCCATATCGGAGGTCTTTTAAGCGGATTTATTTGTGGACTTATTTTGTATCCGATAATTCTGATTGAGAAGAAAAATAAAAAGTTACCACTAAAAACCGAACCTAACCAGCCCGAATGACCGGCCAGATAGTAAACCGGAATGATATTATGAATTCAGTTGCAGGTTTAGGTCAAAGAAACCGGTATGGGAATAGGGTTATGGCTAAGTTAGCCTGTGCGTAATCTCCGGATGACCGTTCTATACTAATGCAAGGGGAAATTGAAATGTTATACGGGTGATTGCACCGGAGTCATCAGGAGATTGGGCTGCACCTCGTGTCAATTCGTGCAATTCGTGGATGATTAACCTGCTTCTTGTTGTCGGTTAAGGTTATGAAGCCGGTATGGGATAAAGTTAAACCCGAATTATGCAATATAAAAGCTAAATTGTATAAAATCTGGGTTATCCCGCATATTTTATTACTCCTAATGCATAAAGTGGGTTAAAAAAATTTTGTTGTTTTAAAATTTTATCATATTGTTATTGGCAAATTTTTTAAAATTAAGGAGGTAAAATTATGAAAAGTATTTATTCTGTTTTTTATGCAGTCTTATTATGTATAATGAATGTGGCAAATGTTTACAGCCAAAACAACACAATAGAACTGACCTTTACCGGACAGGACAAAACAACATCAAACCACGTTGCGCTTGACAGTATTTTTATCCGAAATATGGATAAAGGTGTTGACACTTTATTGGCAGGCAACGACACAACATTGCTGCTGAATTTGATAACCGGAATTAACGAAAGTCCCGAAGCAATCAAAGCTTTTGAGTTGCAGCAGAACTATCCAAACCCTTTTCGCGACAGGACGACATTCGCTATAAGTGTATTTCAATCGGAAGAGTTGCATATTGCGCTTTTT
>CAYOZZ010000303.1:0-10261 GCA_964408535.1 uncultured Bacteroidales bacterium
AACAATCTAATCAAAACTCCATCTGCACTCCCCTGTTGGCAATTACTTCTTCACCGTTTTTCAACTTTGCAATAAGTTTATACAAATATGTTTTACCTCTTGTCACATTTTTATCGTCAAAACTGACGTCTTCAGAAGCTGAAAAAGCTTTAAGCAGTTGTGCTTTATTTTTACCGTTCTGCTTATAAAGTTTCAGTTTCTCGACATTAGTGTTCAACGGTTTAACCCAGGAAATATTAAGTCCGTCTTTTTTCTTAACAACATTCATTATAATATTGATATCCTCAGCTTTACGATAAACGACAGTGATTGCAGAGTTTTCTGAAACACGGTCGGATGCAAGTGTTTTTACCTCGTAAAAATATTTTCCCGGCGAACGCAAAACCGTATCAACATAATAATTGTCGGTAACAGGTTTATCGTTAAGCTTTGTCTTCACACCTTCAGAATCTGCTATATATATATCAAAAGCATCCGAAAATCCCTCGTCGGAAGGTATCCAGATAATTTTCACACTACCGTCCTTATTAATGACATTGTCAATAGTAGCAGGAGGATTTAGGGGAACATGTGCGGCAAAAAAAGCCGACACCGTATCGGAACTATTACTCTCTACAAAACCGTCACTTACATTCAAAACATAATATTTTGCCTTAACGGTTTTTTTTAGCATTATATCACTATCAACAAAAGTAACGTCTTCATTTTTTAATGATGTCATTTCGTTTATCAATGAATAGGGTTTTCCGTTTAGACTTCTGAACACTCTGTATCCGATAATATTTGCACCGGAACTTTTCCAGCGTATTACAACCGAATCACCTGACACTCTGCATCTAATGTTCATAGGTGCAAAAGGTTTTTCAGCAAAGGTTGCAAACGCAGGAATTCTGACAGATGGATATATACCTCCGAAATAATCGTGCAACTCAAGGAAATAAAACCATGGCTCATTTGCCAACGGAACCATATCTGTATAATTTGTCGCATCCGAAGCAAGGTCGGTCACTTTTACATAACCGGAATCATATTTGTTACTCCTGTATAAAGCTATGGAGCTTAATGTGCCGGAATAATTCAATAGCCAGTTAAGTTCAATAGCTTTTTTGTCTTTAGATGGTGTACCTTTGAACCGGGCAACTGACGGAGCCGGAATATATCCGAGATTATGACCGTATGCAGGCGGAGATTTGATCTCTTTACCGTTACCGTTGACCTTTATGAAATAAACAAATATCCCCTTTTCCGTAAGTGTCGTATCAAATACCGTAAACTCAACACTCCCGTTTTTCAATGTATCATTTGCAAAATGTATTGTTTTAATTTCTTTAAAAGTTTTGTTTTTGACGGAGGCTCTAAAAATCTTAAACCCGGTAATATCCGAAAAGCCCTCTCCTTCCCATACAATTTCAGGAATAGTTCCGGTACTTTCCGATTTTTTCAGAAAAATTGTTTGTCCTTTAAAAACCAAAGGAATCAAAACAAGTAATAATATTTTTAAAGTTTTCATCTCATTAAACATTTTTCAATTTTATAAAATACAATAACTACTACCTGTATCAATTACAACTACCTCCCAATTTGAATGTCACATTAGCACTACCGTTACTATTGAAACTGTTTTTGTTTAAAATTGTTATTGCTCCTTCGAGTCCGCAGGCACCGACTCCGACCCCAAGGGTCCCGCAAGAGCTGATAGTCAAAACATCATTTTTATATCCACCTTCAATACCGAAAAAAGCAGAAGCTTTAGCACCAACATATCCGCACATAGGCACGGTTATCCCGCCTGAAGCTTTAGCAAAAGCGTAACCTCCGAGAATAAAAGTCGGATTATTGTAATCCAGTTGTACATAGGCACCGATTCCGGCTTTCGCCTCAACCCAAATAGGAGTAGGCAGAACAGGAAAACTTTTATCAATTATATTACGTTGCCCGATAGCATAAAATCCGTGCAGGCTGCTAAAATCAGGTTTGGCGGATTCAAAGCTTTTTAAAATTCTATTTGCCGTCGAAGTCAAATCATTATCGTAAGCACCCATTATGAAACCACCGCAATATACATCATTTGCCATCACAATGTCGCCTGAAAACATCATATAAAATCCCGAGGGGTCAAAACGGGTTGCCATTGCACCGCTTTTAATTGCGGCAAATCCCATATCAAGATTATTTTTAATTGTCAGTTCACCTACAAGGGCTTTCTCAGAAAAGAGGTATGCCATAACAAGGTTACCAAGGGGTGTATCTATATTATCAACTTTAATATTATTGCTATTAGCTTCAATACCTCCATGAACGACAAACGAAACTTCATTTTCATCATCAAGTCCCTGCGAATTTGTTTTACAATTGAAAGCAAGTTCACCCCATTTACCTGCAACAGCTGAAATCTTTCCTTCGGTAAGATTCATAATTTCCTTCCCCCAGTGAATTGTTTGCGGAATAGCATCAATATAACAATCGGAAGGAGTTTTTACAAGAAATCCTTTTATAGG
Source organism: uncultured Bacteroidales bacterium (assembly GCA_964408535.1). Taxonomy (GTDB): domain Bacteria; phylum Bacteroidota; class Bacteroidia; order Bacteroidales; family JAADJA01; genus JAADJA01. The sequence continues at coordinate 2,499 of CAYOZZ010000303.1, forward strand.
AACCTCCCCACCGGATGTGCCGTTCGGGGGTTTAACAAAAAACGTTCCGTAGGATGTGTATTTTTTCTTAGTAAGAGATTGGGCTGATGATTCCTGCTTTAATTTGAAAACCGTATTTCCGTTACAATCGACAATTCCGCTTAACGGTTCGAGTTTAGCTGTCAAAATTCCGTTATCATTTTTATAGGTCATAATTGCCCTTGTAGGAATATATCCCGGTATTCCTAAGTCGGGCATACCTGCAAGTTGAAAAAATCCGGGTCCCGACATAACCTGATCGACATAAATATCAATCAAATCCCTAAAAATCATATGCTTACTCAAACTCAGTATTGTTGAATTATCGCTTAACATACCGAGCGAAGTAAATTCAAGTCTATCATTCGTAGCCGGCAAATTATCCGCCCAGGCAACAGGCCCCTGTGGGGTTCCAACCAAACTGACACGGTAATGACCGACCCCCGCATCATAGTTGAAAACCGGTTTCATATTATTATCTGTTTGAAGAGTAAGAATACCGCCAAGCGACAATCCGCCTTGCAATACCGGCTTACCCTCACGTAAAGCATCGGGTCGGATGTTTAACCCGGTAATAGCAGCATCCACACCAAGTCCGGTATATATCATTGCTTTCGGCACAACGATAGCATCACGTGTTTTATCGAAGTTCCACCCTTCGGTACTTTCCACTCTCCATTTCTCAAGTTCAAATGATATGTTATCCTGCGAATTATGGACAAGGTCAATATCCTCACGGGTTACACGTATTTCTCCTGCATTTATTTTCAAATCGAGTGGGACGCCGTTAGGATTCCTGATATCGGTATGCAAAATTGCCCCGATATGAATTACGCCGTCCTGATAATACGATTGATCAAAAGTTGAAGAAGCATTGAAACCGAAAACACGAAAATCACTTACGGGATACGGTTTATATCCGGCAGTTTCAATCATATCAAACAAATAAAATCTTTTCAGGAAAAAATGCATGCCCGAAACACTTTTAAAAACAGCCGTTTTTATATCGGTAGTATCCTGTCCGAGATAAAAATCACCTGTAAAATCATAAGCAAATTTAAAAGAAGCCAAATCCAGTCGCAATGCCCCCGACATAATTCCGTTATTACCCGCCTTGTGTACTGTTAACGGTTTGGAAAAAAACCAATCACCAGGAATAAACATATCACCGGAAAAACCTCCGTTGATTTTTATCGGGATTGAGTATGTTTCGGTTGTAATAACATCATTATCGGGAGAAATTTTATTATTCTCATCAATATGAAAGCGAAGATTTTTGAAATACACTTTCTCATTTTCATTCAATAAGTTAAATGAAGGTACATTAGGCATATTAAAGAAATACCCGTCACATATAAATGTATTACCCTCCTTTTTATAACTTTCAAAAGTAACCGGGAATCCCCAAATTTCGGATAAGTCCCTGTTAACAGCTTTAATTTTAAAATCATATGAGGGTTCAGGATAAGCAAACGGCTCAATAGTAATGGTTTTTACTGTACCTATATAACTCGGATTTTTACTTTGTTTTGTAATATGAACATCCAAAGATGTCAATTCCATTGGTATTCCCTTTAATGTATAAGAACCGTCTTGTGCCGAATATGCTTCAAGGTAAACTTGCTGCCCGTTAGAACTTTGAAGTTTGATATAAATCAAAGCACTGTCAACCGGTTGCCCGCTTGTTTCCTCGGTAACTGTTCCGTGAATGCTTGCAGCAGGCTCCATAAACACCGATTTGTATGTCCAGTCATTACTAACAGGTATATTGAAAGATGTTTGAAGCGGAGTATAATTGTCGGCATTTACTTTTACGACAAACTGCTGTCCCGGTGATGGGAAAGTCAATTCTACAAGTCCGTGCTCATTTGTTGTTCCCCAAGTCATTGTATCACCTACAATAACGTCGGCATTGGCAACAGCGCTGTTTGTTTCGCCGTTCATCACAATAAGTTTGAGCCTGTGAAGCTTTTTATATACTTTGAATGTTTTTGTATAACCTTGTGGCGGCAATTCGGAAAACTCAATAGTATCCGGGAAAAATTGCGATGAAAGCGGCTGAATTTCAATAATATTACTACCATTTTGATTTACAGGAATTTCAAAAACTTCCTCATCAACATAAATATTTCCGTTTTGGTCATATTCATATCTCGGATCGGTTTTTACAAAAGGTCCATTCGGCAAAATTCTGACATAAGCTGCAACAGCATTTCCAGTCTCATCTTCAACGGCACCTTTCATAATATACTTCGGTTCAAGTTGAAATTCTTTGAAGTAAAGTTCACCGTATTTCATATTAAAAGGGCTTTCCTGTTCCGGCCGCCAATAAATAGTTTTATACATCGGACTACTAATCTTTATTCTTCTGTATGGTCCGATAGCTTCGCCGTGTTGTCCGACAGTTACCCAAAGGTCTTTAAAAGAAAAAAATCCTGCACTGTTTGTATATGTTGTATCTTCACGAAATGCCGGCATATCAGGTGTGTATGAACCTAAAAGAGAAACCGAAATTCCGGCGGCACCAATATTTTCAATGTTTGATTTAATCATAACACGCCCCCTAATTTCAGGTGGTGCGGCTTCAATATCACATACATAATCATCCATTGAAGAGGGAGGTTTGTAAAAATGATTATATGTAACCGGAGATGTACCGTTATTGCCGGCATTATCATTAAGTTTTATACCTGTCATACCTCCGATTGCCAAACCTGTTACTGTGGTGAACCATGGATAGAAGTTATATAAAGTATTTTCATACGAATTGCCGTCACTTTCATTTCGCGTTCTTATATAAAGATAATACGGACTTTTATCCTGTCCGTCAACAGGTTCCCAGTGCTCAACCAAATGATTAATAACAACCTTACCGTATTCGTCTGCCACACCGTCAAATACAACTTTAAATTCGCCGTAGGAATTTGTAACCGTCTCTCCCGATTGGTCTCCTTCGTAAAGTAATATTGCAGGATGTTCAGTGTTGAGTTTTTGCATATCACGAAAGACACTTACCAATGCACCCGGAACAGGATCACCTCCGGGTATTGCTTTCGGATGTATATCTTTCCCAACATATATCGCACCTGACACACTATCGCCTTCATATTTATCGAAGGCCGATCTGACTTTTAAATTTATATTAAAATCTTTTATTAATGCTACTTGAGGAGCAATTTGAATATTATCTCCCGGAGAGATGAATATATCCAAGTCAGGACTGCAAAATTTCTGATTTACCACTTCTATTTTGAGACTTACAATAGCAGTATAATCATCCTGTCCGGGATTATAGCTCTTGTTAGAGTTGTAGGCTACACCCGTAAAAAAATCGGTTTTAAAATCGAAAGTGAAATTACCCTGTTCGTCTGTAGTGGTAACTGCAAGAACTTTGTTTATTGTTGTTTCGGCTTTATTTTCAGAAACACTTTTACCTGACAAGTCGAAAAAGCTTGTATTATAATGTCCGAAAACTCTTGTTTTAAAGAAACCGTCATCCCTTTTAAACGAATACCTTGCCACAAGCCTTATTTCCGTATTTCTTAAAGGCTCCGCATTATTAATATCAATAGTATTTTCATTTATTGTACCCTTACCGAAAGGGGGATTAAAACTTAAATTGTTTAATAATCCGCCATAACCCGTAAATCCGTAAAAGCCTCCCGGACTTATCAGATTTATATTGGCATTTCCTGAATATGAAGTGCTGTCAAGAAGATTGTCGTAATTAACATTTCCATTTCCTGAACTGCTTCCTGTTTCGTGAATATTGCTTCCCGAAGGAGATGTAATTCCAACATCGGTTGCCAGCTTGTAATGCAGCCTTCCTTTTACAATTGTGTTTGGGATTAACTCAAAATCATTCAAAAAATCGTTTGGTATAACCGAAGGAATGATAATTTGCGAATCGGGTTCAACAGTCGGCGGTTCAAAAGCCTTATATTTAAACTGACAGGCCTCACTAATACCGTTATTTTTAAAGATAACCTGATTACTTTCATCAATAGCCTGAACAACAAATGCATAAGAACGACCTTCGATGAGCTGGGGATCGCCTGGTCCATAAAGAAATTGGTTCATATTCACATCAACCTGATAAAAATACGGTGGGACTGCTGAAGCAATAGCATCGGAAGGGTTTCTTGTGCCGGGATGCATTTCAACCATCAGGAAATGGTATTTGATATTAATCCCGGTTTGAACCGGTATTGTCCACGAAAATAAAATATTTTGAGGATTTGTTGAAACAATAGAATCGCCACACAATGGTGTAAGAATTTGGGGAGGATCAACATACTGAATGATAATTGTGTTTGAACAACCCGACGGCTCGTCAAGTGACAATTGATTATCGGTAAAGTAATCGAATACCGAAATACACAACTGGTAATTTCCTTCGGGCAATCCCTGCATTTGTATCATATCGTTTTCCGTTATCCCGTTAAAAACAAGATGATCAGGCGAAAAAACATCACCTATATTGGACTGCGAAAGATATAGCGGAGTATTCGGCAATAAAGTTAAAAATGTTGCCGGCTTGTATCCATCTTCCGTATGAATATCTATTCCGTTATCGCCCGTAAAACTTCCTCTCAAATATACATTAAGGGTTTGCTGACTGTTGTTAAGCAGTTGAACGGAAACCTTATTCGGGTCGTCAACATAGTCGGCAAACTGCGTTGAAAACGGTGGATATACTTGTACTATAACGGATACAGTATTTGACTGTCCGAAAAAAATAACAGGGAAAAGTATTGCATATAGCAATATTACAAATCTCCTGTAATAACCTGTTTTTTTATCAAAATGTGAATACATAACTAAAATCTCCCGTTTGTTCCGTAAATGTTTTTGAATTATCCGATTTGTTTTTATTTGATATAAAATAATATTTCAATCTGAAATTATGATGTTTACCTGCACGGTATGAAAAATTTAATGTCGGAGTGAAAACGGAAAAGGTTTCTGTCCTGTTTTTACTTTTTGTACTGTTAATGTTTAATGAAACATTTAACTTGTTTTTTAACAACGATTTTGATACTCCTGCCGATAACCCGTTATTTGTGCTTTCTCCTTGCTCCATAATAACCTTATTCCTGTTAATCCCGAGTGTGAAATTCAATTTATAAGCTATTACTCCGATGTTGTATGTAAGCATAATATTATTTGTAGTAAAGTCCATAACACTTTGAGTATGCGAATTTTTATCATTCAGCCCCATTTTAGTATATACAAAGCTGATAAAATGACTTGTTTTTCCGTTTTTACCGGTAAACTGAAAGTGGGGCATAATCATAAAAGTACTGTTTGTTTGGTAAATCTTTACCGAATCGGCAATTTGTATCCTTCCGTTAGATTGATTAAGGCTGTAATTTGAATAATTCAGGTTTATACCGAACAATCTAACCGGATCATAGCTTATATTAAAAGAACCTATCATCTTCTTGGTAGTTGCCTTGCGCGCAAGTTTCAGGTTATTGCGCTCCGAACCGAGACTGCCTTTAAACCGCAATTTATTTTTTAATAATTTGAAAGCAGTTGAAAGGGTGATATTTTCAAGGTCATTATTAATAAAGTAAATACCCATTGATTTGTATTCGGGATCAATACGTCTGTAATTTACCGAAAACATCAGACCTTTTCTCGATCTGTACACAAGACTTCCTCTAACTGCAAGATAAAATTGTGTGGAAATGTTAGTTGTAATAAAATTTGTCTCTTCACCATTTGCAACATCCGAATTAATATTTGACGTAAAAATACTGTAAGCACCTTCAGCTTCAATATGCAGGTTTTTTGACAGTTTAACCCTGCTGTTGATACCGGCAACAATATTCTCCGCAGGAAATTCATCTGTCCTCATAATCGCAGAATCCAATGAAGTAGAATCATCTTTTGCTTTTAAAACCACGAGGTCAACAAAAGTATCTTTGCCTCCCAACCCAATTTTAAAACTGAACATCTTGCGTTTATAGGCAGCAAGGGTGTCCGTTAAAGGGTTGTTTAGCTTAATAGCTTGATTTGACTGGCGTTGCAATCTGCCGTAAACCGCCCCGAAACGGAAAATACCCGGATTAAGCTCCACACCTGCCCCGAATACAGTATGTCCGCCAAGTACATATTTCGAAAATGAAATATTTCGATATCCGAGATGCAATGTAATCCATTTGTATTTCGGACTTAATCCGAATTGGTTGAAAGGTTGTCTGAAATCCTTGTTTCTGTCACTATAAACAAATGAGAAAGGCATAGCAAATCCTTTCAGATTTACGTTAACATTCCCAGAAAGAATATATGAGAAAGGGGCCTTCCTTGCATCAATACCCGATGAACCGTAAAATATGGTAGTAGCCGACAGGTTTCCATGTACTGAAGATTTGTTTTGCGACAGATGTGTAAGATCCTGACCATATATTTCACCAAATGAAATGATTATGGCAACCGGCAAAATCCATTTAACCTGTAATGACCACAAATTCATAATATCTTGATAACCTCTTCGGTATTGTTACACAACTATTGTTGCCGAAACAAAATATAATACCTGTTTTTATGGAGCAAAGTTACATATACACACTAAAAAGTCAATAATAATAGATTAAAATAACAGAAAAAAATATGTTATCTTTTTATAAAATTGTAACACAATTCGTTATAAAGACTATTATTTTCGTCATCTTTCAATTTTTTTAACAAATAATCTTTAAAATAAGAATTTATTAATAAAAATCAGGTTTGTATTTGAAAATAAGTCGAAAATTAATGAAATCAGATTAAATGGTAGAGGAGATATTAACCTGTTTTGTTATATTTTGTTAAATATTTTGCATTAAAACGTTTTTTATTCGTACTTTTGCATTCAAAGAAATATTAAAATAATGTCTAACTAAAAATTTAAACATATGAAAAAATTTACTCTAAGATTATCAGCATTGTTAATGTTCCTTACTTTCGGAACATTTTTATCTGCACAAACATTCAATGTTACTTTTAACGTGGATATGACTGATGCAGAGGATTTCAATCCTGAAACAGATGATGTTTACATTTCTGGAGATTTTGCAGGATGGGCACAACCGGGTTCAGACGAAAATTGCAAAATGATGCCGACTGAGGAGAATCCAATGATTTACACAATTACCACAACAGCCGATTCAGGAATGGTGCAATATAAATATTTTAGGGTAGTGGATAATACACCAACCTGGGAACTCGGTGAATGGAATGGAGATCCTAATCGAGTAGAATTGCTATATGAGGATAATTTGATACTAAATAATATTTGGGCTAATAAACCTCATAAAGTTACATTTAATGTTAATGTAACTCCTGCTATTGACTCTACAGTATTCAATCCGGAGACCGATCAAATATTTATTGCCGGAAACTTCGCTGGCTGGGTTAAACCCGGATTGGTTCCCGAACTTGCATTAACTGCCAGTGACAACAATATTTATTCCATAGAGATTTATTTATATAATAAGGAATATCAATACAAGTATTTTGTAGTTCATGAAGGAATTCCAAGCTGGGATTTCGGTGAATGGCCCGGTGACCCGAATCGTACACTAACCGTTGATACTACTGTAACAGAGGTTAATGATATTTGGGCTATTGTCGGCGTTTCAAATATATTACAACCAACATATAAAGTATTTCCGAATCCTGTTCAAAACACACTTTTTATCAGGAACCTGGAAAAAACAGACAGAATTGAAATTTACAATATGGTTGGACAGAAGGTT
>CAYOZZ010000304.1:0-3869 GCA_964408535.1 uncultured Bacteroidales bacterium
TGAATTGTAAAGAATCTTTCTCATTATCTCTTTTGAACTAAATCAATTAATAAATGTTACAACGCTTTATTAATACGTATTAGTCTGTAAAAGTAAATCTTTTGCAGTTATACGGTGAAAATTAAATTAAGATTACTTTTGCAGCCCTGTTTTTTAATAGAGATAAATTATGTTTTCGGTAAAAACCCTGAATGACAGCGAAAGGCGTACATTTGCACTTCATATGGCATATTCCGTAATTGAAGGAATAATTCTCGGTGTTCTTGCCCTGAACGAATTTGTCTTTATAAAAAGTCTGAAAGGCAGTGATTATCAGCTTGGATTTCTGTTTCAGTTCAGTATGGTTGTGTTTATCTTTCTGGTTTTTATCAATGAGTTCATCAAACGTGCCGGAAATAAGAACAGACTTTTGATTTGGGCTGGATTTTTAACTCGCGCACCTCTTGCATTGGTTTTCTTTTTCCCCTCTAATCAGGCCGGTATTGTTGCGACACCTGTTTACCATTATATTTTTCTGGGAATATTTTTTATATATTATTTCGGCAACACTATTATTTACCCAATGATAAACCTGTTTTTAAAAAACAGTTACGACCATGGTAATTTCGGTAAATTGTACGGTTTTGCTTCATCAGCCAATAAAATTGTGATGCTTGTTGCAACATTTTTCTACGGGATGTTTCTTGATATTGATAATTTTGCATTCAGGTATGTTTTTCCTTTGATTGCAGTGCTTGGAGTTCTTTCAACATGGTTGCTTTCACTGATACACTATAACAATCCTGAACTGAAAGTCAAAAAGCAGAGTTTTATCAGGTCGGTTAAGAATTCGATATTGACTATGACAGGCATTTTGCGGACAAATAAACCATATACTCATTTTGAGATTGGTTTTATGTTTTATGGTTTTTCATTTATGATAACTGTCACGGTAATAACCATTTTTTTTGAAAGAGCTTTGAATCTGAACTATTCGAGTGTGGCTTTTTATAAAAATGCTTACAACATCCTTGCCATCGTACTGCTTCCTTTTACGGGCAAATTACTCGGAAAGATGGACCCGCGGAAGTTTGCAGCTATTACATTTGCATCTTTAATGCTGTATATTCTTTTTGTTATGCTGACAGAATATTTTCCGGTACATATTGAAATTGCGGGAGTCGAGGTTTATCTGATGCTGGTCATTGCATTTTTGTTTTATGGGATTTTTGCTGCAACAATGGCTTTGTTATGGTTTATCGGTTCGGCATATTTTTGTAAACCTGAGGATGCCGGCGATTATCAGTCGGTTCATCTCTCCTTGACTGCCGCACGGGCTACCTTTGCTCCCTTGCTTGGAGTTTTCTTTTATGGTATTATGGGGTTTGCAGGCACTTTTATAATCGCAATAGTTTCATTGATGGCAGGAATAGGAGTGATGTACCGGTCTTATACGAGGGATAAAAAGCTGGGGTAAACATTGTCATCAGCCGGCAATCTTCAGTGGGAAATCCAATTAACTGATCGTTAATTTTGCAAGATAATGGAAATCGTTTGCAAATAATAATTCACAGTTATATCCTGCATTTTCAGCATATTGCTCTAAAGTCGAATAATCAATAAAAATCCAGTCAAAGGGTTCTCCTTTTCGGTTTTTATACTCAACCTGATAGACAACCTTTCCGTAGTAATCGCCCGTCAGAGGAACTTTGTATGAACCGTCTTCTTCTTCATAGAGATACAAAAGGTCGGAAGAGTCAAGAAGTATCTGTCCGTCAGGACTTAGCAAGTCTTTTGCCTGATTCAGAAACCTTGTCAGTCCGTTAAAATCCACTGTAAAACCAATGCCGTTCATTAGCATCAGTAATGTGTCGAATTTGCCCTCATTAAAGTTAAAAATATCTGAATGAACAATATTTTTAATCCCTCTTTGCTTCATTATATCAACAAACCCTTTTTTGATATCAAGAGCTGTAACATCATAACCTTTGTTTTGCAGTATCAATGAGTGACAACCTGCTCCGGCTCCTATATCCAGAATTTTACCTTTACACTCTTTTAATGCAATAAGCTCAAGCTGAGGCATCTCATCAATATTTCTGAAGAAGTAGCTGACCGGCATATTTTCCGAAAATTCATTATTGATATAAATCGCAAGTTCTTTGCCGGTCTCTCCATTCAGAAAGTCGAGGAAAGCCTGCTCAAAAGGGTCGCTGTATTTTGTCATTTCAATCAAAGTTTTTCTCCGCAATACTTACAATATTTGGCATCATCATCATGATTACCGGCATTACAGTTGTTGCAAACCTGAGTGTTGACATTTGTTTTAGAGGCTCGCGAAACTTCAGAAGTAATAATTCCTGTCGGAACAGCTATTATGGCATAACCGATAATCATAATCACCGAAGCAAGTATTTGACCGGGAACGGTATGTGGGGTTATATCTCCGTAACCGACTGTGGTCATCGTTACTATTGCCCAGTATATACTTCTCGGAATACTTGTAAATCCGTTCTCAGGCCCTTCGATCAGATACATTATTGAGCCCATAATGACTACAAGAGCAAGAACAACTTCCAGAAATACAATTATTTTATGTTTGCTTTTTGATAAAGCTGTAGTCAGGGTTTTGGATGCACCGATAAAGCGTGCCAGTTTTAGAACCCTGAAGACTCTCAGGAGTCGTAAGATTCTGATTACAAGTAGAAAATGAGATCCGGTAACAATAACACTTAAATATGTCGGGACAATTGCAAGCAAATCAATAATCCCGTAAAAACTGAAAATATATTTTGAAGGCTGCCGGGTAGAAATTATTCTTAAAATATATTCAATAGTAAATATTATTGTAAAAAACCACTCTGTATAATAGAGTTGTACTCCATACCGGCGGTTAATTGTGGGGACACTGTCAAGTAATACTACGATAACACTCAGAACAATGAAGATAAGCAAAGCTATATCAAAAGCTTTTCCTGCTACTGTATCGGCTTCAAATATTACCTCGTGAAGCCTCCTTTTCCATTTTGGGAAATCGTTATTTGTTTTTACGTTTGCCATCCGGTTATTAAAGTGTACAGCACAAAAATATATATTTATTATCAACAGGGACTTAATATTTTCGGTATAATTTTTTCAGGTTAAAGCGGTATAACATAATTTAACAAAAAAGAATGTGTTTTGAGTTGTGACTTTCTTATCTTTGTATTCTGCAATAATACCTGATATGCTTTCTTATTACCTCAATAAATATTTATTTACAATAATTCTGTTGTTTCCATTAACAATGGCAAGCCAGAATATCCTTGTTTTGGAAAAACATAATCATAGAAGAAATTATAAATATAAGGTTGATAGCAGAATAATCCTTGAACTCAAAAAACAGAAAATTATTTCAGGTAGAATATCACGAATAGAGGATTCGATACTTGTAATAGACGGATTGTATCATATTAAAATCTCTGAGATAGAATATGTGATACGAAAGCGACACGGATTTTATCAGATGTGGAACCTCTTTTTTCTGAAAATCGGATTAGGCTATTTTGCTATAACGACTATAAACCGTACAATCAGAGATGAACAACCTGTATTTACTGCAACGAATATGATTATTGTGGGAAGTGCTGCATTAATAGGAATAGTCGGGAAACTCCTTTACGTGAAAAAGTACCGGATTGATAATGCACATTGGAGAGTATTTGCTCTAACTCATTTTGACCTGCCTATTTCTGTGAGTCAAAAACCTAAATAGTTCTCATTTTGTATGTCTTTTAATATGCCTTTCGATTGCTAATGCCTGTTTAAATGAATTACAGGGAATAGAGTGAAATAATACCCAATCGTTAAATTTAGCGGTAAATTTTGAATTGCCATAATATTTATTCAAA
>CAYOZZ010000305.1:0-18949 GCA_964408535.1 uncultured Bacteroidales bacterium
AAAGTTTCTTCGGCATTTTTGGAGTTTGTAAAAAAACTTGATTTCGTCCACGGAGTCGAGGAGGTGGATGAAACCACAAAACCTTTAACCGCAGAAGACTGGAGTAAACCCGGACGTCCTGCAACAGATGAAGAGTTTGAGCAGATGATTAAAGAAGCTAAAAAAAGTAAAGAGCTAACTTTTGAAGAAGCAAAAAATATGACAAAAACATATTTTGACGAATGGCTGCAAACGAACTCGAAATAGTGGTTAAAGAGAGAGCAGCCGTTAGTATGGCTGAAATTATGATTTACATTTCCAAAGAAGGAAATCCTGAAAGAGCATATAAACTTTATGAAAATTTTTATGCTTTTATTCAAACCCTTAATGACTTCCCAAATAAATATCCGGTTTGCAGGAAACCCTCTTTTTTCAAACAGAATTACAGGTGTGCGATTTTTAAAAAGAATTATATTTTTATCTATAAAACTTTTAAAACCAAAATTGTTATCTACAACGTTATTCATTCGAGTCGCTATGTTTTTTAATATTTGATTATATACCTGTCAATATCATCAACCGTCAATGACAGTTTCCTTCTTAATTCCTTAGTTGCCAAAAGAATTATAATCACATCGTCCGGATAGTTCAGATCGGGATTACCTTTGATAAGCAACGGAACAGCCTCTGATTCTCCTTCATCAACATTAATATCAAAAATCAGGTTTTTATACTTTAAAACGGCAATGGGAATATAATCGGGCAATTTGTTATTTTTACTTTTAACGACTTTTCCCAACGACAAATTCGTTCCGAAATAATCCTTGTCATTTAAAAATGATATATGCCTGATTATGTTTTCCCCTTCATATCTTGCATCAAAAAATACGGAATCTTTATTGATTGTAAATCCAATATTCCGCAGTTGGTCATCAGTCAGTTTTAAGAGACTCCGGGTAATTTTATCGTAGGTTTTCCGGTCAATGTCGCAGTCTGTTTTGTCTTCTGACATTTTTGTTTCCTGTGCTGAGATTTCAACAACAGACAGAAAAAACAGTACGGCCGTTATTATTAAGGCATTGGAATAATGCTTTTTTATGATATTACCTAATTTTTGATTTGCCGGTCTTGCCATTATTGATGTTTCGTTTTTCATATTGTATTCGTAAATCGTTTTTCATTTATGTCCATTGTAAATCCACGCTTGCAGTGTGGCAAACTGTAAATCGTAAATCAATTCATTTCCACCGCTATTCAGCGGGTGACTTTCCAACACGCAAACCTTAAGGAGGCTCTCCGTCGCCGTCCTATTCATACTTAATAGCTTCCACGGGATTCATCCGTGCCGCCTTCAATGCCTGCCAGCTAACGGTAATAACAGTTATTATTACCGATAATATAAAACTTACCATAAAAGCATAATACGGAATAGTTATCCTGTTTGCAAAATTTGTAAGCCATATATCCATCAGGTACCACGCTACCGGAACAGCTATAATATTTGCGGTTAACACAAGAATCAAAAATTTCCTCGATAGAAGCTGCAAAATATTACCGCTTAACGCTCCGAGAACCTTTCTTATCCCTATCTCCTTCGTTTTTTGTTTCACTACGTAAGCCGAAAGTCCGAAAAGCCCGATACAAACAATGAAAAGCGACAAAACCGAAAACAGGGAAAACAGTTCTCCGAATTGCTTTTCATCTTTGTATAATTTTTCCAGACTTTTATCAAGATATGAATATTCAAACGGAAATTCTTGAGAATATGAGTCCCATACAGCCTTAATTTCATCAACTTTCCCAGGGTTCGTGTTCGGCAATAATTTAACAAGTAAAAAATTGCGATATGAAAATCCTTTGCCAAAGTACATAGCGAGAGGGCCTACATGAAACCTTGCCGACTGAAAGTTGAAATTCTTCACGACACCGACAATCGGATAATCTCCAATTTTTTCACCCACCGGATTTTCGGTTTTCAGTATTTTAGCAAGAGCCTCATTGATGATATAAGCACCCTGTATATCACCCGTATTAAAATCTCTTCCTTTGATAATCTTCATATTAAGAAGAGTTACAAAATCTTCATCAACGGGCATTGCTGTAAAATGAATATCCTCATCTTTATAAGAACGCCCCCAGCCCATATACACCTCGCCGGGAATACCACGGGATATGGAAGCTTTTTCAACAAACGGCAGATTTAATATTTCTGCTTTCAAAAGTTTCTTCTTATTCTGAATATTCATATTTAACGGAATACGAATAATATTTTCTTTATCGAATCCCATATCCATATTTTTCAGGTGTGAAAGCTGCAAAAAAACCGTAAGTGTGAAAGAAATGAGAACCGCCGAAATTAAAAACTGAAAAATTATCAGCCCTGAGCGCATTTTTTCAGCACGTTTTCCTTTTGTAAGCTCTCCTTTTAAAATTTTGGCTGCATCCACCCTGCTAAGGTACAAGGCAGGAAAAAGTCCGTTGATAATCCCGAATATAACAGAACCTATGATAAAAGCAATAAAGATTCCCGGATTTTTATAAAGACTCATGTTTATATCGTCCGGTATCTCCCTGTTCACTGTCGGCAGGGCAATTTCCGCAATCATACAAGCTAAAACAAAAGCCAGGAAAGTGATTATAACACTCTCTATTAAAAATTTAATTATCAGCTGTTTTTTAATGGCACCGAAAACCATTCTTATTCCCGTTTCTTTGTTGCGCTCAAAGCTAATAGCCGTACTCAGATTCACATAATTAACCACTGCAATCAATAAGATAAATATTGCTATTGAAAGGTAGATGTAGATATAATTTTTACTTCCCTTTCTGAAGATACGGATATCCGGACGATCGAAATAGAGTGAAGAAAACCTAATCAGTTCGCTGAAATTTTCATCCTTAAAATCCTCTTCGGTTGCATCTTCGTTAATTTCCATTAAGAATTCAATTACCTGCTTATCAAATGTTTTTTTGAATTGTTCAAGATCAGTGTTTTTGTTCAACAATAATAAAGAGGTGTAACTCCATTCCGAAAAATCATCTTCAAAATTTTTTCCAAACAAATTCTCCAAACTGAAAAAATTTGTAACAGCCTCAAATCTGATACTGGAGTTGTCAGGTACATCTTCCATTATGCCGGTTATTACGTAAGTATGCTTTTCGGTTGAGATACTTTGCTCAAGATCAATAGCTCTGCCTACAACATCAGTTGTCCCGAAAATTTTTTTTGCGAGAGACTCGGTTAGCACTATCTGTCCCTTTTCTTTTAACACATTCGGCTTATCGCCTCTTATCATATTAAAACTGAAAAAATTGAAAAAGGATGAATCGGCAAAATAGGTAATGAATTTAATCTTGTCATTATCTCTGTTTGCAACGAAATTGCCTCTCCAAAGTCGTAATTTGCTTTCAAGTCCGGGAATATTATCTCCTACGGATTTCAGCAAAACAGGAGGGGTTGTATAATAATCCGATACCGAAACAAGATAAATATTATCCCTGTTTTTTTGAAAGTTATCCGTGCTAAGCTCGTTTGCAATATACAAGAAGATAATCAGAGCTATCGCCATTGCAATGGCAAGTCCGAGAGTGTTAAGAATACTGAACACCCTGTTTTTCCATAAGTTTCTTAACGCTATTTTGAAATAATTACTGATCATATCTGTTGTTTTTATTCGTTATTTTACTCCTTTTAGTCAGCGGGTGAAATTGTTCTCATCCAATCCTGCAAAGTTCATCCGGCACTCAGGCAGTCGCGTAAACCTTACAGGATTTTCCAATTCACCGATTCTTTGTTTCCTCATCCAATCCTGCAAGGTTCATCCGGCACTCAGGCGGTCACGCAAACCTTACAGGATTTTCCTCGTCTCATCGTCATTCATATTTAATAGCCTCCACAGGATTTGTTGTTGCTGCTTTGTGAACTATATATATGACTGTGAGATAAGCAATTACAAACGTTATTACTGCGGCAATCAGAAATACCAGGTAATTGATGGAAACGGTAACCGTAAAATTTTCGAGCCACCTGTCCATAACATAATAGCTGACAGGAAAAGCAATTGCATAAGCAATAATAATAAGTACAACAAAATCGTGCATAAGCTCTTTTCTGATAGTTGCAATTGACGCACCGAGAACCTTCCTTATCCCTATCTCTTTAGTTTTTGAAGCGGTGATGAACAGCACAAGTCCGAACAACCCGAAAGAGGAGACAAATATTGCAAGCAAAGTGAACAGAGTAATTATCTTTCCGGCATTTTCTTCAGAGCGGTAAAGACTATTGAACTTTTCATCAACGAAATAGTAGTTGACCGTCCATTTTGGAGCCAGTTTTTTAAATTCATCCTGTAAAAATGCCATTGTCTCCTGCTTGTTTTTTGAATTTAGCCTTATGATAATGTTGGGTGAAAACATCGGATATTCCTTTTCGGAAACAAAAAATACCATCGGCTTAACAGGCTCGTGCAGCGACCTGTAATGAATATCGCCAACTACCCCAACTACTGTTCTGACTATCGTATCGTAAAAATGTGAAAGCCTTTGTCCTACCGGGTTTTCAAGCTTCAGCTTTTTTACTGCAGCCTCATTTAAAATACAGGTATTGTTGGCATCTGAAGCATTCTTCTCCGAAAAATCACGTCCTTTTATAATTTTCGCACCGATAGTCTTAAAATAATTATAATCCACAGCTACAAGCCCCAGCGTTCCGCCTTCCTCCTCAGTCATTTCAGGGGGTCTCACTCTTGAGTAATTGTTGATTTCTCCGGGAGGAACATTATATGCTGCCGAAACCATAACAATATCAGGATTTTGCGATAACCTGTTTTTGTATGTCTTATATCTCTGAGTCATTAACGAGTCCCAGGGATTTTCAATTACGACAAGATTATCTTTATCAAAACCCATATTTTTATCCCTGATAAGATTCAATTGCTTATAAATGATAACCGAACTGACTATCAGTGCAGTGGTAATAGTGAATTGAAATACCGTAAGAATGTATCTAAGATTGAAAAGAGTTTTTTTGTTTGAGCTTAATCCGTTGATATTTTTCGAGCCCTTGAGAACGGATACGGGTTTAAACTTTGACAGGATAAAAGCGGGATAACTGCCGGCCACAAATGCGATAATCAGAATAATCGCACTGAACAAAATCACCATATGTAAAAAAGGTAACGCATGTAAACTCAAATCCTTTCCGGTTAATGTGCTGAAACTGTCTCCGAGTACTTCAACCATTGCAATTGCAATTATAAAAGCAAAAAGAACCGTAATGACCGATTCACCGAGAAACTGCCCCATAAGTCTATGGCGGTCGGCACCGACAACTTTCCTGATACCGATTTCTTTAGCCCTTGCAAAAGAGCCTGCAGTCGAGAGGTTAATATAATTGAAGCAGGCGATAAGAAGTATCAGAACGGCAATAAGTAAAAATCCCCTGACATAAACTATGTTACCGCGAATGCTGTCGTCCCATTTAATATTTCCCGAATAAAGATGTATTTCGTCAAGTGGCTGCAAAATGTATTTGAGTCCCTCAAAATCGCTGTTCCCGTTTTTAATAATTGATTTTTGTATCTTACCTTCAACATCTTCGATATTTGCGGTACCGGAAACAAGAAAATAATAATTCACCGATGAGTTAAGCCACTCGCTCAGTGCCGAAGGATTGAGGGTTTTCAGACTTTGTATTGAGGCAACGAAATCGGGTCTCAGATGTGATTGCAACGGGATATCCTCCATTATTCCGGTAACCGTAAAATCGTATTCATTGTTGTATGTCAATATCTTACCGACAGGATTATCATCTCCAAAATACTTTTCCGCCATACTCTCCGACAGAACTATTGAATGCGGTTCGTTGAGTACGGTTTGAGGATTACCCGATTTCAGATTCCAGGAAAATATTTGAAATATTGCCGGGTCGGCCATCAGAAAATTCTTTTCAAAAAACACTTTATCATTATAACTTACATTTCCGTCTCTGTGGCTTATTCTTGTAGTTGCTTCAATTTCGGGAATGCTGTTTGAAAGAAAATCATACATCACTCCCGGTTGTATGGCATATATATTACCCGTATTAGGTGCTTTGACAAGAAGCCGGTAAATATTTTCCGTTTTCTTATTGTATTTGTCATACTTAACTTCATCATAAACATAAAGAAAAATGAGTATGAAACTGGCTATCCCGATTGCCAGACCGAAAATATTTATCATCGAAGAAATTTTGTCTCTCCAAATATTCCTGATGGCCGTTTTTATGTAATTTCTAAACATAATTTACGCTATTCGTTAAAATTTTGTATTTTTGTAATACTGAAATAAAGTAAGAAGATATGGGACAAGTTTTGTTAACAATACCGGATGATGAGATTACAAAATTTTTAAGTTTTGTTAAAAAGCTAAATCCTGAAATAAAAATCTTATCTTTAAAAAGGAAAAAAGAAATCGAAGATACTTCTTCGGAAAATAAAAATACTGATTTCGCAGAATTATTTGGTATCTGGGAAAACTCTAATGTTACTCTTGAGAAAATCCGTGAGAAAGTATGGCCGTAAGTGTTATTACTTTTGCCGAATTGTATGCAGGGGCAAGAAATAAGAATGAATTTAATAATTTTCACAAAAGAATTTCCACTATTAATATCCTTGAAATTAACTCTCATATATCTGATATTTTTAACAAATTAATTACTGATTATTCGTTAAGCCACTCTATTGGTATTCCTGACAGTTTAATTGCAGCAACCTCTATTTATTTTTCAACCGAGCTATTTACCTTTAATAGAAAACATTTTCATTTTATTCCTGATTTAATACTATATAATTTCAAATAACCTCACTATAGCTCTTTCACTTTGTCGTCCCGCCCCGACACCTGCAAGATTCATCTCACACACAAGCCCGCACACAAACCTTACAGGAGCTCCCAAGACTCTCCTTGTCCCTTCCTTCGTCCATCGAAGCTTTAGCGTAGGTGGCCCCAAACCTCCAGGCAAACAACCTCCTTCCCGGCAAGCCGGTATTTTTTGTAAAACATTAAAACAGAGCGCTTTATTAGATAACTATATCCTTAACTTTACCTTTGATATTTTCATTTATTATCTGTCCGTCGAACAAACGGACTATTCTTTGTGCATATCCTGCATCACGCTGCGAGTGGGTAACAATAATCATCGTTGTCCCACTTTGATTTAGCTCCTCAAGCATATTCATTACCTCTTCACCATGTGCCGAGTCTAAATTTCCTGTTGGCTCATCCGCAAGAATCAGTTTGGGTTTTGAAACAACAGCCCTTGCAACAGCCACTCTTTGCTGCTGGCCTCCAGACAACTGCATAGGGAAATGCTTTGCGCGATGTGCAATTTTCATCTGCTCCAGAGCTTCATTTACCTTTTGCTTTCTTTCGGATGATTTAATCCCGAGATAGATAAGAGGCAGCTCTACATTTTCAAAAACATTAAGCTCGTCAATCAGGTTAAAATTCTGAAATACAAAGCCGATATTCCCTTTACGGTGTTTCGCTCTTTGCTTTTCCGAAAGTCCGGAAACATCCTCATTCATAAAATAATACTTTCCTGATGTCGGGTTATCCAAAAGCCCGAGAATATTTAGCAGTGTTGATTTCCCGCATCCCGAAGGTCCCATAATGGCAACAAACTCGCCGGGTTTGATTTCAAAAGACACATCATTTAGAGCTGTGGTTTCCACCTCGTCGGTGCGAAATACTTTTGTCAGGTTTTCCGTTTTAATCATATTTAGATAGTTTTATTGTTTTACCAATTTTAATTATTTCCTGTTTTGAGCCTCACGCGGCGGCGCAGTGACGCAACGTTTTTTTTCTTGTATCTTCACGCAGTGACGCGGCGACGCAATGTTTTCTTGTGTCTTTCCATCTTGTCATCTCAAATCTTGTATCTTATAATCTATTTAAAAATCAACTTCTCCTTATCGCCAAAAGCATCATAAGACGAAATAATAACCTTTTCACCCGGCTCCAGGCCTTCCATTACTTCGTAATATCTTGTGTTTTGTCTTCCGATCTTAATTTTACGTTTTATGGCAAAGTCTCCTGACGGGTCAACAACGTAAATCCAATTACCTCCGGTTTCCTGATAAAAGCCGCCGCGCCTGACAATAATTGCCTCCGTTTCACTGCTGAATTTCAGGCGCAGTTGCAAAGTCTGTCCCCGTTTTATCTGTTCAGGTTCATCCCCTTCAAAATAGAGGTCAACCTGAAAAGAGCCGTTTGTAACGTCAGTATAGATTTTTTTTATGTTCAATTCGTACGTTTTACCGGCAAAGTCAAATTCGGCAGGCTGACCGATAAAAACCCTTGAGATAAACCGCTCATCAATGTTAGCACGAAGTTTGAATCCGTCTTTCTTATCAATCTGACCGAGGTGTTCTCCGGCAGATTTTGTCTCACCTATTTCAACGCTGAACGAGGAAAGCTGCCCGTCGGCAGGTGCCTTGATATAAAGGTTTTCGAGGTTAGCCCTCAACATCTCAAGATTGTTCTGCATTCTGGCCATTGAGGCATCTATCTGGTAGCTTCTGCTTGCCGCCGAAATGGAATCCAGCCTTTTTAACTGTATTGAGATATTGAGCTGTTTTACAGTATATTCATACTCCCGCTTTGCATCTTCAAACTCCTTATCCGAAATAACCTTATCGGCATAAAGCTTGTTTTTTCGTTCAAAATCCGTATTAGTCTTATCAATCTGATACTGAAGTTCGACAATATCTTTTTGTCTGTAAAACTTATTCTGTTCCAGACCGATTTTAGTATTCTGCAAATTATTGATAGCATCGTAAATTCTGGTTTCCTGCTCCATAAAACTCAATTCCATATTGGGATTCGAAAGTTTCAGGATTGTATCGCCTTTACTGAGTATTGCACCATCCTCAACATAAACTTTTTCGACAATCCCGCCCTGAACGGCATCAATATAAATGGTGTTTTTCGGATAGACGACACCGTCAACAGGTATGAATTCCTGAAATTTATCCGCTTTTACAGTTGCGATGGTTATTTGTGATTTGTCAATATATAATGAACTTCTCTTATCACGAAAGAAAAGAAGATAAAGGATAAAAATCACGAGGAGGCTAATCCAGGTGATATTGAGGATTTTTTTTGTAGTCCACTTTTTCTTTTCTATTACTCTGTCCATTCCCATAAGCGTAATTCTTGTATGTGATTTTACAGAATTCCAAAATTACGAATATTATGCCACCGATTGTAACATACTGATATTCAGTATTGATTTAAACCGTATGCAGGTACTACTGTTCGGCAGCGTTCAGGGTTTGTACAGTTGCGGACAGGGTGAAAATCTTATTTATTCCATATATAATTCTACTTTAGATAAAACAAAAAAGAGTAGAATGACAACCCCGATTTATCGTAAGCAACGGAATTTACAGACACAGTTTTAAACCGACGAAACAAATGGAATCGCCTGCATAAGATACACACAACATCTACAGAAAGCAAAACAAACTCCCTACATAGTTTCCAACATCGCTTTCACAATGTTATCAGCTCCATCCCAAATCTGAAGGATGTTGGCATCAAGCATATAGCAAGGTGTTGTAAAAACATTATGCCGAACATCGTGAATAACATCACCGTGGTTTGTCTGCTTATGGGTTGCGCCCATTTTCTCAACTGCCTCGGCAGTTCCCTGATCCTGTCCAATTGTAAGCTCGACATCACCAAAAACTTTGGCAATAATAACAGGAGAGATACATAGTGCTCCGATAGGTTTTCCCTGTCCGGCAGTCTTGATAATTGCATCCTTTACATCATCATTAACCGTACAATCGGCACCCTTGAAAGCAAAGTCACAAAGATTTTTTGCCGCACCGAATCCGCCGGGAAAAATCAAAGCATCAAAATCCGAAGGATTATACTCTTTCAGGTCTTTGATAT
Organism: uncultured Bacteroidales bacterium; assembly: GCA_964408535.1. Classification (GTDB taxonomy): domain Bacteria; phylum Bacteroidota; class Bacteroidia; order Bacteroidales; family JAADJA01; genus JAADJA01. Next base: position 9,919 of record CAYOZZ010000305.1, read on the forward strand.
TTCCACGCGCAATACGTGCAGATTCAATCAGTACATTACGGTTTTCACTCATTTCGTCACCCGTAATGTGATTGATAACATGATGTTGAGGGATATCCGGTGCAAAAACCTGATACTCTGCACCTTCCTTCATAATTGCTAACATTGTTAGAGTGGCTTCGTGAATTTCGGCTCCGTCGAAGACGCCACAACCCGATAATACTACTGCAAATTTTTTCATCTGTTTATAGTTTTGTATTCATATATTTATAGCCTTACATTTCTCCACCTAAAACCCGCAAGATTATTTACACACAGGCTTACAGAAACCTTACAGTTAATCCTGCCGCTGAAATCGCACTGCGAATTTAACAAATTTTCCTTTGTTCAAAACCATTATCTTTGCAAAAAAATTTCAAAATGAAAACTAAGAAAGAAATTGTTGAAAACTGGTTACCCCGATATACCGGCACAAAACTTGAAGATTTCGGAGAGTATATATTGCTCACAAATTTTCACAGCTATCTTGATATGTTTGCCGAATGGAATAATGTTGAAATAAAAGGTCTTGACCGCGCAATGCCGAGTGCAACAGCCGGCGACATAACTATGATAAACTTTAACATGGGAAGTGCAAATGCAGCTACTATAATGGATTTACTGAGTGCCATAAAACCGAAAGCCTGCCTTTTTCTCGGGAAATGCGGAGGACTGAAAAAGAAAAATAATCTCGGTGATTTAATTCTGCCGATAGCTGCCATACGTGGCGAGGGTACATCAAACGACTACTTCCCTCCCGAAGTACCGGCTCTGCCGGCTTTTAGTCTGCAAAAAGCTATCTCAACCACAATCAGAGACCACGGAAAAGATTACTGGACGGGAACAGTTTATACGACAAACAGGAGAGTTTGGGAGCACGATAATAAATTTAAAAAGTATCTGAGAAAAACAAGAAGTATGGCTATTGACCTTGAAACGGCAACGCTATTTACAGTAGGATTTGCCAACCAAATTCCAATGGGTGCTCTGTTGCTGGTTTCGGATCAGCCTATGATTTCGTCAGGGGTCAAAACCGAAGAAAGCGATAAAAAAGTCTCTCAGAATTTTGTTGAAGAACATCTTAGAATTGGAATTGATTCATTGAAACAGTTAATAAATGACGGGCTGACCGTTAAACATCTTAGATTCGATAATTAATCAGAAAACTCTTTAAGTGACATACAATCAGATAATAAACGACCTGAAAAAGAAGATTTACTATCCGGTCTATATGCTGACCGGAGAAGAATCGTATTATATTGACGAAATATCCGGTTATATTGAGAATAATGTTCTCACTGAGGATGAGAAGGAGTTTAACCAGACTATTGTTTACGGCCGTGATGTGGACGTGAAGACTATAATCAGCTATGCCAAGCGTTTTCCGATGATGGCAAATTATCAGGTTGTGATAGTGAAAGAAGCACAAGACCTGGATAAACCCAAACCGAAAATCGAAGAATTAACCTCCTATGTCGAAAACCCGCTCTCTTCGACAATTCTTGTTATCAATTATAAGTATAAAAAGCTGGACGGCAGGAAAAAACTTGCAAAACTGATTGCAAAAAAGGGTGTTTTGTTTGAGTCGAAAAAGCTTTATCAGGATAAGGTTCAGCCGTGGATAACAAATTATATCCGGGAGAAAGGTTTATCAATAACGCCAAAGGCCGGAGCTTTACTGGCCGAATATCTCGGAACCGACCTTGGGAAAATTGTCAACGAAATTGGCAAACTGACTATTAATCTGCCGGAAGGGGGAGAGATAAACGACACCCTGATTGAAAAAAATATAGGGATAAGTAAAGACTTTAATATTTTTGAGCTGCAGGATGCTATCGGAAGGAAAGATGTTTTAAAAGCAAACCGGATTGCCGGTTATTTTGCGGCCAACCCAAAGGAAAACCCTTTGGTGAAAACCATTACCATTTTATACGGCTATTTTGCGAACATCTTGCTTTATCACAGGCTGAAAGATAAGTCGCGAAATAATGTTGCCGCCAAACTTTCCATCAACCCTTTCTTTGTTAATAAATTTGAAATAGCTGCAAAGAGTTACAGCATTGCCAAGATTGTAAAAATAATTTCATATTTACGTGAATATGACTTGAAATCCAAAGGTGTGGATAACATTTCCGCTACCGATGGTGAGCTTCTAAAAGAGTTATTATATAAGATTCTTCATTGACAAATATAAGGCAAATGAGTATATTTGCAAAATATTAACATTGAATATTACCCTGGCATTATGAAAACACTTTCGGGATTTATTTATTACGATTTAATGGGCTGGAAAACCGGGAATAAATTTCCCGATATTAAAAAGTCGGTTGCAATATTCGTACCTCACACCAGCAACTGGGACTCATTTATCGGCAAGCTCTATTTGAATATTATCGGGCTGAAATACAATGTGTTGGCAAAGAAAGAGCTATTTGTATTCCCTCTGAATATTCTGTTCCGAGCTGTAAGAGCCATACCGATTGACAGAAAAAAAGCCAACACAAGCTATGTTGATCAGATTGCAGAGTTAATGTCTGAAAAAGATGAAATCCATATTATCATTGCACCGGAGGGAACCAGAAAAAAAGTTGCGAAATGGAAAAAAGGCTTCTATTATATCGCCAGAAAGGCAAATGTACCTATTGTTGCACTGGCACTTGATTATAAGAAAAAGGAAATCGGAGTAAAAGGCGTAATAACCGACCTTGGTGATATTAAAAAAGTGATGCAACAGCTAAATGAAATGTACAAGGATGTTAATGCAAAATATCCTGAAAATTTCTCGCTGAATACCGCCGATTAAAGAGCGGATTAGGCTTACACTCCAGCTTGAGCTAAAATCCGGAATAGCTCAGGAATAATTTACTTCTGAATTATAACCTTCTTAACAATATTGGTTTCACTGCCTGTGATTTGCAGGTAGTAAAGTCCTTTTGCAAAATCATTCAGATTAACTTTCTGAACAAACTTCTGACTTGTTTCAACATTACTCTTGATGAAGACAACTTCATTCAGCACATTGTAGATTTTGATGTTAACAACGTCAGAAGAATTCAGGTTTATCTTCAGAGTGAAACTTCCATTATTAGGATTCGGATAAACCGAAACTCTTTCAATATTGTTTTCACCAATACCTGTACAGTCATCAACAACTATGTCCTGCTCTGCAAAGTTGGAGCATCCGAAAGCATCTTCGTATGTATAAGTAATGGTATGAGTACCAAGACCGGCAACTTCAGGATCGAAAATATTATTTGTAACACCGTCGCCTGAATATGTTCCGCCGGCAGGTTCTCCACCGGTAAGTTCAAATGCCGGGTCATAAAAGCAAACCATTTCAAAAGCACCAAGAGTTACTTCAGGAATATCATTAACTGTAATAAAGTTCTCAATTATCAGTGTATCATTATCTTCTCCATCTGAAACAATCAGTTTTACATCATAGGTTCCCACATTGTTATACATAACGGTCGGATTTTGTAAATTTGAAGTTGCAGGTTGTCCGCCTTCAAATGTCCATTCCCAGGATGTGGGCTGACCTGATGAAGCATCTGAAAACTCAACGGTGTTATTAACACAAACTTCTGTTGTGCTTGCAGTAAACAATGCCTGCATCGAAGCTCCTATGCCAAAGAATTCAAGATATTTACTCATCAACTCCTCTTTTGTTGATGGTGAACTTCCGTCTGTCAATCCGCCAAACTCGTGAGAAGTACCAATTGTTTTGTAAGTTACTGCATCATAGGCAACACCTGTACCGTAAACAGGAGACTGATTTTCGAGGATCAGGAATGCAGAACCGATTGGTGAAAGATGATCCATATAGCTGTTGGTACCGTCATAAGAAAACGACATTCCTTCGGTAAATGTACCTGGTTGTCCGGCAACAGTACTCATATCATTTGTGCCGTCATCTTCGCCATTGATATTGAACATTGCATGAGCAGCAGTCTGGCTGTCAAAAGCCCAGGTATCACCACCTTCCATATAAACCGAACCGCCGGCATTCATATAGTCGGCAAGTTCCTGTCCTTCTCCTAATGATAAAACATGATTCTGGCTGTATACTCCAAGACAAACAAAAATTGTACTGTAAATGTTAAGATCATCTGGGAATGATGTAACTGTTTCGTGTGACACTCCAAGAACATTTAACGCTGCATCCATTGCAGTAGCAGTATTGTTGTTTCCGTCAAGATTAAGAATAAGAACAGGAATTTGTCCGATGATAGCATTATAAGCACCAGAACCTGTTAGACCGAGATCAGCTTCTATATTAAAATTAAGAATAGCAATATGGCCTACCGGAGTATTTGCATTTGCCGTAATACTGAATACCTGGTCAGCTACTGTTCCACCTGCGATGTTTCCGTAAGTTTGCTGGGTAGTATTAATGGTAATAAATGGATCGGTTGTTACTAATTCGCCCGAAACGTTAAAGGCATCTGATGAACCATTATTCTCAACAGATATTGTAATATCAACGGTTTCTCCCGGATCAATTTTGCCATCTCCCGAAATTACAAAATCACCTGTTTCCAGTTCAGGAGCATAAGCAGTCAGATAAAAACTACTTGTCCACGTTTCTGAACCGTTAGTGGCATTTACTTCAAATAAAATATTATGGTCATCAGGTACTAAATTTTCGACTTCAATTTCAAAACCGTCAGAAATCGATATCGTTTCGCCTGCCGGAACACTTCCGTAATTTTCATTTCCGTCTGTAATAACTACAAATTCATCATCAGTGGTCAGTGACACAACCACATTATCGGCCTGTTCAACACCTACATTATTAATTGTAATACTAAGTTTAGCAGTCTCACCATAATCTATCAATTGGTTGTTATTACCTGTTTCGTCATTTATTTCAACCGACTGATAAATTACATAAGGCCCGGTTGGAGGAATAACCGAAATATCCTGATAAATTGTTTTTGCATTATAGGCAGTAACAACTATTAATGCTGTTCCGGGTAAAAGACTCTGCGGGACAGAAACATATCCTGTTTCATCAGTGATTCCCATAAAATAATTGTCGTTTTGCGAAATACATACTTTTGCTCCGGCAACCGGTCCATTGACTGAACTTACAATTGTGGTAAACGGAACTCCGGTATAAATTTCCTCGTTTGACAATGTCAGGTCAACGGGAATATCGGTACGGACAATTAAAGAGGGATCGCCGAAGAATATCCATGTATCGGTAGTAAAATAACCCCATCCGGTCTGTCCAAAATAATCGTTCATTTCCATGCATCCGTTAATTGCCAATGCTCCGGCTGAACGTTTTATATGTTTCTGCTCGGTTAAAATATCCACCATTTCCTCTTCCATCAAATAAGGAGGATCCCACATCTGGCTTGTTGACGACATAAACGAAGTTAGTGCACCTGTCGGTTCGCCGTTTTGCTGTGCCCTGGCAAGACTCTCGGCAAGGCAATACCCACTGTTGAATTCACCCGGATTGCAACCCAGAACCCAGACATGCGGCAGCATTCCAATATTTTGCAATTGAGCTGCATTAGTGGTATTGAAACCGGAAGTAGAGAAAGCGCTTTGGCCGGCATGTCCACTGTAAACAAGTATTCCGATACCATCATCAAATTTGTCGATAACCATTTGTGCTGTCGGATCACCCGGCAAATCCTGTCCGCCGTGTGTTCCGTCATAGAACTCATCAACGTCAATATAGGTATAATCCAGGAGGTCGGCACGGACAAGTTCGCGAATATGATCCCAGTCGTGGTATCCCTGATAATTAGTCTGTGGATCGTTTGAGCCCATTCCAAGCCCTTTATTCAGCCACGTATCTGCTTCCGAAATATTTTTTTCATAATTGATACTCCGCTCGACCTGTGTTTCAACGTCAGCAACCGATTCAGCAGAAAATCTGCCAACTATAACTTCTGAATAATGGTCATCCCCTTCAATATAACCGTACAAATTATCAGCACCTCCCTCATTACTTCCGGCACTCTGACCTACAATCGGAGAAGTAATGTGATTAAAGTCTCCAACGAGTAACACAAATTTTAAATTCCAGTTATAGTACTTATCTCTTATATAGGGATTTATAAAAGAAGTATCATTCCCGATTTCATCAATATCAACAATTTCCGTTTCAATTCCTTTCTCTTTTTTCCACTGGACAAACGGTTGCATTGCGTCCATATAATCACCATAAGAAATTATCAGCATACTTCCCTCTTCCTCAACGGGATCGTATTTGGATGTAAAGGAATTATAATTTATAAAATGACTGGAATATATTGCCTCAAAATCAATATCTACCCTTTCGGTTTGTTTGTTTCTGTTTTTTTGGTTCACTCCTTCCTCTCCCGATTTCCTGACTTCAACAGTAATATTATAATAAACTCTTAAAGTTTTTGTAACGGGGTTATACTGAAACGGATATACCAAAACTGTTTGTCCCCTGTGGTCGCGAAGGATATACGGTTCTCTCAATTCTGCCTGCTTTTGAGGGAAAAACTTATCTTCATCATACTGTTTTCCATAATTAAACGGAACTGTAGCAGGGTCAACACTTCGCAACAGGCTGCCTTTTGACGGGGCTATTTCGATATTTCCGAAGTCAATAAAATCGGAAGAAATAATTTCAATTTCCATTTTACCCTTATCAGGAATTATTATGGAAGCGGACACCAGGCACAAATCAGGTGCACCTTTGATAAGTAGTGGCGCACTTTCATCCATACTAATTTTATAAGTTGTACCCTGTTGTGTCTGCACCTCGGTTTTATAAAAACCCTCAAGGCTGAATTGCAAAACCGAAGTTTCAATATCGGATGAAAGCAAATTTATACTGTTAGGTACCGGAGTTTCGGAATTAATGTTTACCCACTCACCGGAAGCATAAATACTTACTATCCAAAAAAAATTAATAATAAAAAAAACAAAAGTTCTCATCTTGCTAAGTTTAAGATTTCTAATAAAAATATCAAGGTATCGTTGTATTACTGTCAAATATGTTAAAAGACAATAATTTGCGTTAATTAGTTGCAGATTTAATAAAATTTTCAGGTTGAACTTCATGAACTTCTTAGAAGATTTTTCCGTCGTATAACTTCAAAAAAGTTTAGTGATTGAAGTCCGGAACATCCAGAGTTCAAAAATATTACTTAAAAAGCCCCTCAATATCAGAATTATACTTCTCAAAAATAAATTTTCTCCTGAGCTTAAGATTAGCAGTAAGTTCGCGTGTTTCAATTGTCCACTCTTTATCAAGGAGCTTGTATTTTTTTATCTGCTCGTAGCTGCCGAAGTTTTGGTTGTATTCGTTAATCTCTTTCCTAAACCTTTTAATAACCTCAGGATGATTTATCATTTCTTGATTTGTGGAGCATTTAACACCTTTTTTGGCACACCATGATTTTAAAAACAGAAAATCGGGGACAATAAGTGCAGCTGCAAACTTCTGATTTTCACCAACGACGAGGATAGAGTCAATAAACGGTGACTCCACGAATTTGTTTTCGATGTGCTCGGGACTGATATACTTACCCATAGCCGTTTTAAAAATAGCCTTTTTTCTTCCGGTTATTTTAAGATGGCCTTCCGGCTCAATACGTCCGAGGTCTCCGGTATGAAACCACCCGTCCTCATCAATAGCCTCTTTTGTCATTTCCGGGTCTTTGTAATAACCCTGCATAACATTCGGGCCTTTGCACAAAATCTCTTCATCATCGGCAATTTTAACCTCAATATTTTTCAGCGGTTTCCCGACAGTACCGAACTTCAAACCACCCTTTTCAAGTGTGTTAACGGCAATAACCGGCGAAGTCTCCGTCAGTCCGTAACCTTCCAGAACGGGGATGTTTCCTGCCGTAAAAACTCTGGCAAGTCGCGGTTGCAAAGCAGCACCACCCGAAACTATAACACGCATATTATTGCCGAGAGCCTCCCGCCATTTACTGAAAATAAGCTTGTTAGCAAGTTTAAGCTGCTTTTCATACAGCCATCCGTTTTTACCGTCAACTTCATATTTCAGACCGAGGTTCAGTGCCCAGAAGAACAAATTCTTCTTTACTCCTTTCAGTTTCATCCCTTTTGCAACAATCTTATCATAAACCTTTTCGAGTAATCGGGGAACGGTTGTCAGCATTTCGGGGCCAATCTCCTTCAAATTATCGGCAATGGTTCCCATATTTTGCGCATAATAAATCGAGACGCCAAGATATTGGTAAACATAAAGGTTCGTTCGTTCATAAACATGACTTACAGGCAGGTAACTGAGACATTTACAGGTGTCGTCAACCGGAAAAACATGGTAGAGGTCAAGAACCTGGCTGATAAAATTGTTGTGCGACAGGGTAACTCCTTTTGAGTTTCCGGTAGTACCCGAAGTATAAATAAGTGTAGCCGTATCTTCCGGTTTTATTGTGTTTTTTATTCCCTCAAGTTTTGCAGGGTCGGCATTTTCTTTTCCAAACCTGATAAAATCTTCAAGAGGTTTTACAATATCAATTTTCCTGAAGGTGTAAACCTCTTTAATTGAAGTTATTGACGGCAGAATATTTTCGATTTTACGTAATAGCTCCTTACCTTCAACAAATACCATTTTCACCTCGGCGTGTTTCAGAATATATTCATAATCCGACTCGCTGATAGTGGGATAGATAGGGACATGTACCGCACCAATCTGTGCAATACCCATATCAAGGAAGTTCCATTCGGGACGGTTTGTAGTAATTGTCGCTATTTTATCTCCTTTTTCGATTCCCGATTTCAGAAGGGCGTAGCTGATGTTATTTGCAGTTTCGATATAATCATCAATGGAATATTTTATCCATTTTCCGTCAACTTTACCGGCAAGAACGTCATCTTTGGGTCTGAATCGGGCTTTATATCTCGGCAATAAATCAAAGGTACGAGTTACTTGCATAACCAAATTTTTCGTTATCACTTTTTTAGAGTTTGCAAAAATAAGATAATTTTGATAACACTGATTCATATCCCGAATAGTCCTTTTATGAGCAAGCGGCAAAACTAC
>CAYOZZ010000306.1:0-3040 GCA_964408535.1 uncultured Bacteroidales bacterium
AAGCTCAAAGTTACGGCAGCATAAATACACATTGCGTAAAACTCATAAGCGATTTCCTGAAAACCGGAGCCTTTCAGCATAACCATCCTGATGACACGCATAAAATAGGCAAACGGATTGATGACATTAACCTTTATTGCCCAGTCGGGCATACTTTCGACAGGTGTGAATATTCCGCTCATCAAAATAAAGGTCAGCATAAAAAAGAAATTTATAAACATAACCTGCTGCTGCCTGTGTGAGATTGTCGAAACAAACAATCCCAGCCCCATCAACGCCAGCAGGTAAACAGCCGTAAAAGAAAAAAGTGTAATTAAACTGCCTTCGACCGGAACACGGTATAAAATCCACCCGATTATAAGTCCGAACCCAAGCTCAAACATTGCAATAAGCCAGAAAGGAACCATTTTCCCAATTATGAATTGATATTTTTTTATCGGAGTGACGTTTATCTGTTCAATTGTTCCCATCTCTTTCTCCCTGACAATATTTACAGACGACAAAAACATTCCGATAATTGAAACAAGGATAACAAGAATACCGGGAAGCATAAAAATCTTATAGTTTAACTCGGGATTATACCAGTAGGAGTATTCTATATCAACGGATTTCGGGAGACTGAGAGGAAGGATATTCCTGTTTTCGGAAATGACACTTTTATTGAAATCGGCAATTATATACGAGCAATATGCATTTGTTATTCCTGCTGCTGTTGCATTGATTGCATCTGCAAGAAGCTGAATTTCGGCTTTTCCCGTTGAGAACAAATCCTTCTCAAAATTTTGCGGGATATGAAGAATAATATCGGCTTCACCGCTTTTCAGTTTGGCCTCAGCCTCTTTTATTGAAGTTGTGTGACTTTCAATCACGAAAAACGGCGATCCTTTGAATTTTCCGGTCAGCTCGCGTGATAAAGATGAAAAATCCATATCAACCACCACCATATCAATCTGCTTCATCTCAAGAGTAGCTGCATTTACGAGAATTATCAACTGCACAAGCGGATAGACAAATATGAACGGCAACATTATTTTGTTGCGGAATATCTGAATAAATTCTTTCTGTATTATGTAAAGTATAGTCCGCATTACTCTAAACGAATTTTGAACTTTTTAATACTCAGTGCAATAAATCCCGTCATAGTTACGGCAAGTATAAGTGTCTCTTTCCAGACATATTCAAAACCGACTCCTTTTAGCATAATATTTTTAATTATCACTATGAACCATCTCGGCGGCATTAATGCGCTCAGCCACTGAAGTATAAGTGGCATATTTTCAATCGGGAATATAAAACCCGAAAGTAGCAATGTCGGCAACATTAATGCAAAAAAGGAGATAAACATTGCTGCCAGTTGGTTATTTGTAACTGTTGAGATAAAAAGGCCAAGCGACAAAGCCATACTGATATAGAGAAAACTTTCGGCTATCAGCAACATCAGGCTGCCTCTGACGGGCATACCGAAAACCCAATATCCGAGAGCAATAATTACCACCGCATCAATAAAAGCAAGAGCCACGTATGGAATAACTTTACCCAGTATTATCTGACCGGGTTTCAAAGGGGAAACCAGAAGCACTTCCATTGTGCCCATCTCCTTCTCCCTGACAATTGAAACAGAAGTCATCAAAGCGGAAATCAGCATAAGAATCATTGCCATTGTTCCCGGAACAAACATATAAACGCCTTTCATCTCTTCATTATAGACCATTCTGACTTCAGGTATTATCTTCAAAGGCATTTCATTAGTTCCGTTAATACTGTTGATATAGTTGTAAATAATCCCGGAAGTGTAATTTACGATGAGATTTGCAGTATTGGCATCCGAAGCATCTGCTATAAGCTGTACTTTAGCAGTGTGTTCACGTTCAAGTTTCTTTGCAAAACCCGGCTCAAAAATCACTACGAGTCTTACATTTCCTTCTCTAAATATTTTATCTACATCTTCAATTGACCTGAGATTTTGGTCGGGAATGAAATATCCCGAAGCTATAATTTTATTTGATATTTCAAGAGTTACATCATCTTTTGACTGATCCAGAATGGCTATTTTAATGTCTTTTAATTCATTGGTAACCACATATCCGAATATAAGGAGCTGGGCAACAGGTATTCCAAACAATATCAGCATGGTTTGAAAATCCCTGAAGATATGATTAAACTCCTTTTTTACAAATCCAATGAATTTTTTCATCTTATTTCATTAAACTCAGTACCCATTAACTCATAACTCTTTACTTCTCACCTCTTCGTCCCTTCGCCCCCTCGTCCCTTCGTCCCTTCTTCCCCTCACCCCTTCCTACGTGCCAGTTTCAAAAATACCTCATTCATATTTTCAGCATTATAAACCTTTTTCAGTGCAGCCGGAGAATCAAGAGCTTCAATTCTTCCGTCAACCATAATAGTTACCCTGTCGCAATATTCCGCTTCGTCCATATAGTGTGTCGTAACAAAAACCGTAATCCCGCCATTTGCAGCATCGTAAATCATTTCCCAGAATTGTCTTCTTGTGATAGGATCAACTCCACCGGTAGGTTCATCAAGGAAAACAATCTGCGGCCTGTGAAAAATAGCTATTGAAAAAGAGAGTTTCTGCTTCCAGCCAAGCGGCAATGAAGAAATCAGTTTATCTCCCAGTTCTTCAATATTCAGCTTCTTAAGCAATTCGTCCGTCCGTTCTCTGATAATCTTTCGTGACAAACCGTAAATACCTGCGTAGAATCGTATATTCTCCCTAACTGTCAAATCTTCATAAAGAGAGAACTTCTGGCTCATATACCCAATGTTCAATTTTATTTTTTCGGTTTGCCTGTAAACATCAAATCCCGCTACTTCAACCTTACCGGAAGTTGGAGACGACAGTCCGCAAAGAATACGCAAGGCAGTGGTTTTTCCGGCACCGTTTGCTCCCAGAAATCCGAATATTTCACCTTTGTAAACTTCAAAAGTAAGATTGTCGTTTGCAACAAACCGGCCAAATTTTTTAACCAGATTTTCAACTTTTATGATTGCCTGTCGAGCCATTTTATTTCTACTCCCG
>CAYOZZ010000307.1:0-1677 GCA_964408535.1 uncultured Bacteroidales bacterium
GCATCAAGAGAATAAGCAGAGAAAGCTTCGCACGACGAGCTACTTGTATTTCTATCGTCATAAAAAACAGTTGCTATTGTACCTGTTTCCGAATCACAGGTTATCCATGGGAAATATGCTTCTTTTCCATCCTGAAAAGGTCCTTGATTAACTCTGACAGGAGTTGACCAGGAAGTACCGCCGTTTGATGAACGAATCATATAAACACTTCGGTTGGTTCCTGTGTTTGTTCCGGGTACACCTACATTTGTCCAGACAATATAAATATTCCCATTATAACTGCCTCCACTAATATCAACAGCCATTGAGGGGAACGAATTAACCCGGTGGTTTTTTGAAACTTCCGAGTTGCGAATACCCTTTATATTTGAAATAATTCTTGTTGCTGAACTAAAGGTTGCACCTCCGTCTGTTGATTTTGCAAATCCGAGTGCCGATTCGTCTGACGGCCAGCTGTCGTAAATAGCCCAAACCACATAAACTTCACCGTTAGGGCCTGTCTGAACGTTAACTCCCTGATTATGACTGCCGGCATTTACTGCGGAACTGATATTCACAGCCGATGACCAGGTGTTTCCGTTATCAGTTGATCTCGAAAATAAAATCTCTGCATCATTTGCTCCTCCACTAAAATCGGTCCAGACATTATAAAGATTTCCTTCGTAAGGACTTGTTGCACTATTATCAACCCAGAGGTGATTTTTATCCTGACTTCCCGTACTGTACACAGTTTTTGCCGTCCAGGAAGAGCCATCATCAGAATAAGAGACACCCATTCCGCCGCTTGAGGAAATATATCCGACAAATTGCCTGCCGGAAAGGTTGATTGCAGCAGCAGGATCGCCATAATTACTACCACCGGCTCCCTGTACACTACCACCGAAAGTTAACCCTCCGTCAGCAGACTGGAGGTAATCGGCACCGTAAAGAGTACCGGCACTACTGCCGTCCCAACCGGTTGAGTTATTCGAATTAAGAATATAGTTAAAATCATTCGGATCAACGAAAACAGAATTTTCACTTTGAGTGACATCTGTTTGGCTTGTAACGGGAACGTCAACGGAATTTACACTTTTAACTCCGTCGGCTTTAATAGAACTTCCTTTGTAGATTGCCGGTTTAACCGGTATTTTTGGATTGTACGGAACCAAACCCTCACGGGCTTTCTCCATCCAGTAACCCATATTATCCCTACGGGTATCAACCTGTTCATCAAACTTTTTGTTTGTTTTTTGGGAAAAAGATTGAAATGAAATCAGACTTAGTAATAAAATAAACAAAATAAAATAATGTTTCATAATAAATGAATTAAACTGTTAATAGAAAAGATTATGCGGCAAAGATATATAAATATTTGAATACAAAAAATGTCCGATAAATCTTTATCGGACATTTTTTAAACTATTTTAACTATATCAGTAGTGGCTTACTTCAAATAAACTTTTGCTGTCTTAACACTTTTTCCTGATATTACTTTAACGATATAATAACCTCGGTCAACCTTCGGCTCAATTTCATTCAATCCCTGATTAACAGAATGTGTCGCTACAATTCTTCCCGAAATATCATAAACAGTCATTTCTCCTGTTTCGTCAGACTGATAGTTTACAAAGATTTTATTCGCAAAGGAATAGATACTTACATCATTAGTCGCAACATCAGATTCAACACCTGATA
>CAYOZZ010000308.1:0-4956 GCA_964408535.1 uncultured Bacteroidales bacterium
TCTTCCGGATATTGATTGTACTGTGTCGAAAATGTTAACCCTTCAATATTTTTTCCTGCCTCATCGGTTATCCTCATCAGGAAGTTAGAGTTGCTTATCTCGCTTGTTCCAACCTGTATGAGTATCCTGTTCCAACCTTTATAAAGTTTAACACTAAATGAATATGTATCAATACCGTTGTTTCTCTCTTTGGGTTCACTGAACATTAGCTTGTCATTACACCACAGTTTTAATGAACCCGATGTTCCTATTCTGATAATCACATCCTGGTCGGCCGGACTTTCGCAAAAGGTTTGCGAGTAGATGATGGAATTGTCGGTAAAAAAATGATGAGGAAAACGTATCCATCGTCCGGGAAGAGTTTTGTTTATATCGAACCATTTGATTTCAGCACCATACTTGTTTTTAAATGTATTACCGGGTTCAGCTTTATGAACAGGAGGGAAATCTTTATCGAATCCCGATGCCGAAATATTTTCAAACTCACCAACTGCCTGCCATTGCATTACGGCGCCTACCTTCTCGAAAAAATCATTGGCTTTTGAAAGGTTGTTTGACGCTTCATAATGCTTTCCGAGAACAAAATTAGCAGATGCCCTCATCGTTTCATTTACGGAAGGCGAATTTGCTAACTCCGTAAAAAACTCAAGCTGCTCTTTCCCTTTGGCAGCCCCGTATTTGCCGTTGACACTTTCGCTGTACCATAAGGCAAACAGATATGGAGACGACTCTTTTTCAAATTTATAAAACTCTTTAAAATAGGAAAATGCATCTCCGGGTTTTTCGACAATAGATGCCATAAGCGACATAGCGAGGTTTGCCTCAGCCACCATAGATGAGTCGCCTTCTTTTATTGCGAGTTTAAAATACTCGCGGGCTTTTTCGTAATCATTTGTTTTGAAATATTCCCAACCCTTGTCTAAATTCGATTCATCGGCAAAAAGTGATGAAGAAAGGGTAAAAAGAAAAATAATAAGGTTTAAAATCTGCAACTTTTTCATAAATAAAAATGTCTTTGGATAGTAATATTCGACAAATTAATGAAAAAGCTTTTAAAGGGCAAAATTTTTTTTTGTATTTATTTAGTATAATACAAATTCTGTTGCTTATAAAAGTGTTGGGGTAGCTTAATAGAAGTTATTATTTCCCTGTAAATATGACACAAGACGTTTTATTGGGGGTTAAGCCAGTTTCTATAATTATTTGCCATGAAACATATTGATATTATATTATCCTTTGATTATGAACTACCTTTAGGCGGGATTTTAAAATCTTTTGAGCATAGTTTGTTTAGTCCGACGGAAAAACTCCTTAATGTTGTAGATAAATTAAATGTCCCAATTGTATTATTTGCGGATATACTTAGTTACATCAAATTTAAAGATTATAATATTAGTGATTATTTTATCCCTTTTGAGGAACAGCTTATAAAATTTATTAAAAAAGGACAAGATGTTCAACTTCATATTCACCCTCATTGGTTGGAAACTACTATAAAAGGTAAATTATTTAAACCGTCGAAGAAATTTACGTTAAGTGATTTTTCAAATGGTAATTATCCTGAAAATATTGCTGGAATTATTGAAACCGGATTTAAGTCACTAACTGATATATGTATAAAAGGGGATGATAATTATAAATGTATTGCATACAGAGCCGGAGGATATGATTTATTTCCTAATACTGCCGATATATTAAAGGCTTTATACGATTGTGGAATACGAATAGACA
The DNA here is from genome assembly GCA_964408535.1 of uncultured Bacteroidales bacterium. Lineage (GTDB taxonomy): Bacteria > Bacteroidota > Bacteroidia > Bacteroidales > JAADJA01 > JAADJA01. The sequence goes on from CAYOZZ010000308.1 coordinate 1,732, forward strand.
GTTCAATCAGTAGAGGCTATTATTTTAAATCAGATACTTCTTATGTAAATTATAAAAAAGTACCTAAACTGCCAAATTGGTATTTATCCTTAAAGGGTGATCTCAGAATAGCTTCAAACGACAAAAATGGATTATTTGAAATCCCTATCGCCAGCAAGCCAAAGGGTCTTTTTGAAGTGCCGACAAAATTCAAATTAAAAAAATATGGGTATCGTGCAGTTGAAAACAGAGGTAACATGATACACACAAATGATAATATTAAAATATTTGATAAACTTAAACAACTTTTATCAAGCCGGATGTTAACTGTTGACAATTATACATATGATCTTGATTATCTAATTAAAATTATTGATTTTAATATAAAAAAATTTGATAAAAGTGACAGAATAATTTTGAGCCTAATAGGTCATCCTAAATCAATGGATGAATATCATTTTCAGTTATTAAAAAAATTTGTTATTACTTCTCAAGAAAAGTATGGTTCAAAAATACGTTTTGTTACATATAGACAAATTTTCGATGAAATGATAATGAAAAACTAATAATGATTGGGGAGTATATAAGTTTTTTCCTGTAATACTTTTTCTTTTTATTTATTCTGTATTTTTTTACAACTATTTTTTAATGACGACTGTCTTGTTTTCATTAAAACTATTTATCATTTTAATATTATGAAAAAATATCTGATTATTCTGATTTCCGTCCTGGTCTCAGGATCAATATATGTAATGTTCAATATCAATTCCGGGGTAAAAGCCGATAATGATATTATGTCTCCAAACGATTGGTTTTTCAGGCAAAGAGCTTTTCCCACCGGGCAAATTCCTCACGATATTTATATGAAAGCTATGAAACAGCGTCAGGAGATGAAAAAGCAGGCTGCAAGCAAAGATGAAAAAATATGGGAGTTTGCCGGTCCGACCAATATAGGTGGCCGTATTTCGGATGTCGAGATGTATGAGGATGATATGCAGACCATTTTTATCGGAGCCGCTTCGGGTGGAGTTTTTAAGTCGGATAATGCCGGAAACACCTGGACTCCGATATTTGATGAAGCGCTTAGCCTTTCAATCGGAGATATTGCTCCGGCACCTTCAAATAAGGATATTATCTATGTCGGGACGGGTGAAGCAAATGCAGGAGGCGGTTCACTTGCTTATGACGGTGTGGGTGTTTACAAATCAATTGACGGAGGAGATAGCTGGGTGTATATCGGTTTGCCCGAAAGCGGTAGTATCGGACGTATGGTAGTCAGCCCTGATAATCCTGATATTCTGTATGTTGCAACGATGGGAAGCCTGTTCGGCAATTCTCCCGACCGTGGGGTTTACCGTACTCAGGACGGCGGGGAAACCTGGGAAAATGTTCTGTTTGTCTCGGATTCGACCGGAGCCATTGACCTTGTCATTAATCCCGGTAATCCTGATATTCTGTATGCCGCAATGTGGGAAAGAGTGCGAAGACCCGACAGAAGAAGCTACGGAGGTCCGACCTGCGGTATTTATAAAACCGAAAACGGAGGTGACTCCTGGACAGAGCTTTCGGGAGGACTGCCAATGTCAAACAATGGTCGTATCGGAATTGATATTTCAAAATCAAATCCAAATATTTTGTATGCAATTTATGCCGATAAAACCGGATACTTTAAGGGAATTTACAAAACACAGAATGGCGGTGACACCTGGATTCAGGCCGATGACGGCAGCATTCAGTATCAGTCTTACGGCTGGTGGTTCGGAAGGATAAAAGTTGATCCGGTAAATCCCGATATTGCTTATGCAATTGCTTTTACACTTTACAAAACCACAAACGGTGGAATTAACTGGTCTGATGTTTCGGGATATAGCGTTCATGTTGATCAGCACGAGATTTATATCCATCCTGAGAATAATAATTTCCTGGTTCTCGGTAACGACGGCGGTCTGTATGTTTCTCAAAACGGAGGTAATACCTGGTCAAAGAAAAATACACTTCCCGTAACCCAGTTTTATACAAGTGAGATTGATAATCAGTATCCGCAACGCCTTTACGGAGGAACACAGGATAACGGAACAAACAGGACTATGACAGGAAATTCCGGAGGCTGGGAATCAATATATGGTGGCGACGGGTTTTATGTTCTTGTTGATCCTGAAAATAATAATTATGTTTATGCCGAATCGCAGTACGGTGGATTCGGACGATCAACGGACGGTGGAAATTCCTTCTCTTATGCATTGAACGGAATCAGCGGATCGGACAGGTTTAACTGGAACACTCCTGTGGTTTTTGATCCGGCAAATCCGCAAATCTTATATTTTGGAACGAATAAGGTTTATAAATCAACAAACAGGGCGGTTTCCTGGACTGCAATAAGCGGCGATCTTTCAAACGGCCCGGGAGGAGGAAATCTCACCTTTGGAACTGTAACAACCCTTGCTGTTTCGCCTGTTAATCCCGATATTGTTTATGCCGGCACCGATGATGGAAATGTTTGGGTAAAATCGGGAAGTAACTGGACTAAAATATCGGATGAACTGCCGGTGCGCTGGGTGACACGCGTAGCTGCCGACCCGCACGACGAGAATACGGCTTTTGTAACTATTTCGGGATACAGATATAATGAATATCTGCCGCATGTTTTCCGTACAACAGACCTTGGCCAAACCTGGACTGATATCTCGGGGAATTTGCCGGAAGTGCCTGTGAATGATATAATTATTGACCCGGAATATGATTCCGTTCTGTATATTGCCACTGATGCAGGAGCTTATTATACCCGAAATCTCGGTGCAAACTGGGATGTTATGGGAACAAACCTGCCTAATGTGGTAGTTTGCGATTTTACACTTCATAATGATACACGGAAACTTGTTGCCGCAACTTTCGGGCGTTCAATGTACAGCTATGATTTGAATCAGGATACGATTTTTACGTCGGCGAAACCGTATGTGGCGGATTTGAACACCGGATCCGTTATGGTTTATCCCAATCCGTTTAAATCGTATGTGAAAATTTCATTTGAAAACAGAAATGCAATCAATGGTAATATCAAAATTTATGACCTTGCCGGAAGAAGAGTTGCCACCCTTTATGAAGGGGAGTTTAAATCCGGTTTAAATGAATTCAGATGGAGGCCTGTAAATTCTATTGAAAATATTTTCTTTGTTAAAATTACTGCAGGAGGGAAATCCGTAACGAAGAAGATAATATACGATAAATAATTTTTTCGGGTAGATGCAC
>CAYOZZ010000309.1:0-3250 GCA_964408535.1 uncultured Bacteroidales bacterium
ACTTGAAGGCAATCAACTGATTCTTGAAAGAAAACAATGTGTACTGACTTGTGACGGCATTCTAAATCTTGGTGTGGATCTCGGAATGGTTGATTTGACTACCTACGGAACCGTTGTGCAATACATTATACCCGACTCGACAACATTTGATGTTGTTATGACACTCGACTTCCCGTTCGACAAAAAAGCTTTGGATATGCTTGTTGAAAATACAAACGGAAAAAACCTGCAGGGTGTGAATGTCAGAAGGCCCATACTGCTTAAAGCATATACCGATATGCTTGGCGAAAAGAAAGCCGATAAAATTGTCTCGGATATTAACCTATTCGGGAAATTGAGAAAATATCCCTCCGAACTACAGCATACAATAGTATTTTCAGACTTAAAACTTAAATGGAATTATGCAACACGGTCGTATATTTCAAGAGGCGCAATAGGTGTCGGTGGTATTAACGACCAAAAAATAAACAAGCTCTTTAACGGTTATGTTGAAGTTGCAAAGAAACGTACCGGTGACGTTGTAAATATATACCTCGAATTCGACAGAAGTAAATACTGGTACTATTTTAATTATAGAAACAATATGTTGCAGACAATATCATCAAACACCGAATATAACAACCTTATCAGGGACACCAAAGATGATAAAAGAACCTTTAAAGGCGACAAAGAAGGAAGTGAGTACAGATATATCATCTCAAACCTGAGAAAGAAAACGGATTTCCTAAGACGTATTACAAATGCTTTTTAACTCCGCGAGGTGTAATTCCAAATTTGAGAAATTTTCCTATTGAAGGAGAACTTCTATTTTTTAAAACCTTTTTCCCAATCCTGCGTACAAACCTCATATTTAATACTTTCAAAATATGAAGAAAAAGTTGGTATTATCAATATTTACGGGATTTTTCATCCTTGCCGTCACAGCAACAGGACTCTCACAGATCGGCTCTACAACTGAGGATGAACTCATTAACAATGCTGAAAAATTATTTACAGGCAGCAATTTCAAAAGTGCAATGCCCCTATATGCACATCTGGTAAGTGTACACCCCGAAAATGCAACTTTCAATTTCAGATATGGTGTTTGCGCATTATTTGCAAAACGTGACGATAAAAAAACACCGGTAAAATATCTGACAATTGCGGAAAAGAATATGCAGAACAATTCCGACCTTAATTATTATCTCGGGCTGGCTTATAATTACAGCGAGGATTACGCCAAAGCCCTGAAATACTATAATTTATATCTGAACAGCTCGTCTGCCGATGCACAAAGAAAAACCGAGGTTCTAAAATCGGTAAACTCCTGCCTTAACGGATTGACATTATCAGGAAAAAAACTTATTTCGGATATTATTGATAAAACAATTTTTGAAAAAGATAATTTTCACAGAGGTTATTATGCAGATGATTTAAATGGTACTCTTATTGTAAAACCTGATATTTTCAAAACAAAAACGGACAATAAAAAAGAAGAATTATCTCTCGTATATCTTTCCGAACCGCAGGGAACCTGCTACTTTTCAAGCTATGGTGAAGGGGAAAACGGAAACAGGGATATCTATAAATCCGTTTTACAGGAGAATGACGAATGGAGTGAACCTGAAAAGCTTTCATCAGTCATCAACACACAATATGATGAAGATTATCCGGTTATGGCCGATAATGGAAACACCTTATACTTCTGTTCCAAAGGACATAACTCACTCGGCGGATATGACATCTTTGTCACAAAATTCGACAAAGAAAAAAATATCTGGAGCGAACCCGAAAACCTCGGCGTCGGGATAAACTCACCATTTGACGATGTTTTGTTCATCCCCTGTAAAGATGGAAATATGGCATACTTTGCATCCGACAGGGATAATGCGGACAATACTATTACGGTTTTTAACGTGAAACTTAATACTGATAATTCTTCGCAAGAATTGGCACTTACAGAAGCATTACCACAGGAAAAATCAAACAAAATTGAAAAAACAGAACCCACAGAAACACAAAACACAAATTATATTGCACAAAACACAATTAAGGAAGAAAAGCCTTCCGGTACAAAGCAGGTGAACAAAAAATCTGCTGCATTTATTCAAAGAGAAAGACTGTTGGAAGAACGAAATTATATGCGCTCAATAACTGACAGTGCTTTCCTCTTTGTTGCCAATACAAAAAATGATATCAGAAAGTTAACAAACACAAGAGAGCGGGTAAAACGAATATCGGACAGTAAAAAACAAAAGGCGGAATTTATTGAATCATCACTTGATTCATTAATGAGAAGCCTTGATAACATCAGTGATATTGACATTGTTAAGAACAAGCTCGAAAAAGCGAGGAGTTTGAAACGGCAATATTGTATTCTTATTGCAGCATCAAACGAGGCAAACCGTATGGCGGAAGAGCTTTCGTCCCAAATCACGGATAAGGAAAAGGAACTGGAAACACTAAAACAGATTGCAGGCAGTATCCAGTCCGAATCAGTATCAGGTGATATTGCCTCTGTTACAACCCTGTTCACCGGAATAAAAACCGAAGCGGGTAAAACCGAAAAACCGGCGGACATTTCAAAAGAGATAGCGTTGATTTCATCAGGTGAAATGGATTTCACCATTCCTGAAAAGGAACTTGCATTTGCCGGTGAATATCTGAAACAAAGAGAGGAAGGTACATATCTTGCAACAGCAAACACTACTATTAATACAGGCATAAAAAACCCCGCTCCTACTGCCATACAGACAAATTCAGAAATTGTTAACCCGGTTGTCGTTTCGACAATAAATATTGCCGGTCTGACAACGGCTGATACCGAACCTTCTGATGATATTGAAATCAACTTCTCAGTTGATAAAGAAAATATAATTCAGGTTAGGCAAATTCCGGTTGACGGTCTTGTTTTTGCAAATACAGAACCTGAGGACGAAATTATTGAAGTACGTTTTACAAATGATGACATTTTGGTAAAGCAGGTCGAAACAATAAATGCAGGAACATTCGCTCTCAACGAACCTGATTTTAATGATGACATTGAAATCAACTTTGATGTTGATGCCCCGTCCTCAATGAATATTGAAGAGATAACAACCGGGAACCAGGCTATTGCGGCAAACTCTCAGGACATCAATTTTGCTCCTGGTCCCGAAATAAAAGCAAGCAGCGCAAACAATACTTTTGTGAAAGATGACGGCTTAACATATCTAACAAATTCTTTTGTAATACCGGAGGAAATAGAGACATCGAAGACAGATGCAAAACT
>CAYOZZ010000310.1:0-2968 GCA_964408535.1 uncultured Bacteroidales bacterium
ACCCGAATTATAAATCAAAAATCCATACATTACTATTATACAGATAGATAGGTGTTGTTAGAAGTCAAGTTGGGTTAAGTCAATCAGAAGTAGATATTGAAGTGATTAAGGAAACATTACTCCACTGAGACATTCCTCCACTAACACCAATTTCAATAGATTCTATTGAAGTGATTAAGGAAACATTACTCCACTGAGACCTTCCTTTTGCTGTTGCGGTGGTGTCTTTATTTATTGAAGTGATTAAGGAAACATTACTCCACTGAATATTGACCCTCCTTCGCTTTCTCTTTTCTAAATTCCATACTTGTAAAAGCTTCGGAGGGTGAGTCTGCCGAATACATCAAGAGTTTGACTAACTAATGGATTAGTTGGAATAATCCCGGTTTAATGCAATTTTAACCCTTCCGGAATTTTAAAAACATTCCGAATCCTTGTAAGACCTAACAGGTTTTAAAAACCTGTTAGGTCTCTCAAGTCTCTCAATCACCCCAACCCTTTAACAACTCTCACCCCGAATTTTAAAACAGCCGGAAGCCGGTTTATTTCAAGGTGCGGATAGGTGACCTCTTTTGAGCCGAAACTTTTGTAAAACCGCGCAAGATTGGGGTCGTTGGAACCTTCAAAATCAAGAGTGAGGTTTTTACGGGAGTTCTCTTTGATGAAACTGTCAATAATCAAAGGCATTGCTGCAGCTTGTTTCCCTTCTTCGCTGTTGCCCGAAAAAAGGAATATCGCCCTCTCCTTATAACGAATGAAAATAGCACCGGCTATCAGGTTGTTGGATACCGAAAAAGCACCGTATGTCTGAACCAACCCCTTGTAAATACCCACGTAAGACAATCTCCTCAGTTTGTTGTATTCGTCATCTTTCAGATTACCGATTCTCTTCCCCCTGTCTTCTCTGAACAGGGTTATGATTTCGTCGGGCTTGACATTTTTCATCACTGTAACACCTGCCTTCTCCGCCTTTTTTAAATTCCGTTTCAAATTAGTCGAATACTTTTTAACTATGCTCTCGTGCGAATGGATAAGGTCGAGCAAATGTGTAAGCCAAGGTTTTATTACATACTTCCCGGAAGTAACTTTGTTGTACGAATTCAAATTAATCTCGGCAAATTTGAATTTAGCGGGAATGGAGTTTAAAAACGATTCGACAACCTTTCCGGAAAGCACACCTCTTGAAAAAACACCGAGCTGCTGGGTAAACGGCGGTTGAAACAGGTAGTAAATACCCGCTTTTTTATTACCGGTCAACGGGAAAACACTTTCGTAGTCGTTTTCCACAAGCGCTTCCCATCCTTCGGCCGCAATGTCAAGATACCACGAACAGGCATATACCAGTCCGTTGAATGACTCTTTAATGCAGTCGTCCCACTTTTTTTTATCTATTTCGTCATTTGTCAGGTATCTAATCATATCGGCAGTTATGGTAAAGCTTCAATTATCATATCTTCATAAACCTTATTCCATCCCAGCCACCGCCCCTTGTTGCTTAACGACTCGTTATGCCATAACGAAATAAATGTGCCGTTAACGGCCTTTACCTCGTCAATGAGCGGTTTTATTCGGCTCATTGCCCTGCCCGCATCAATGTCCATATAGTCTCTCAGGGTTCCCTCCATAAAGGTGAACGGATGTATTCTCAATTTTGTTTCCGTGTCCATATCAAGGTCGTAAAAGTTAAACGGCCTGCAGATACTTGCCCTGAAACCGGGCTGTGCGGCATATCCCATCGAATAGTCATCAAGGATATCAAGATTAATCAGATTTCTGTATGTTGTCGGTAAAACAAGTTTCAGGAAATGCTGACGACTTTTCGTAATCTCCCTGTTCAGTACTTTCGACAGCATCTCGACCTCCTGTTTCAGTTTTGAGGGGTCTTCGTTCGACCCGTAGGAGGGATGTATGCCGACGGCAGCATAATCGCCGAGCGCTTTAATCAACCTCTGAAATTTCAGATTTCTGACCGAAATATTCTTATCGTTCAGCCCGTATTGGGCAAAAAGAATAAAGTACAAGGGTTTCAGCTTATACTTTTTTTGGAGATAAAGCTGATATTCATAAGTGTCGAACGGGTCTCTCTTTAATCCCAAAATAACTTTCGTTCGCTCCGAAACGGCTGCAAAGTCAAGGTTTAAAAGCGAATTAAGGTAACCGCCCGCTGTTCTGAACAATCCTTTTTGCCGGTACGACCAGGCAGCATCAATATCAATTGTGGGAATAAATTCGTATTTTGTTCCAGGAAAAGAAAATCCGGGAAATCTTTCTTTCAAAATATCACCTGTTTTCAATGCCCAGATATTAACAAGCGGCTTTTGCAGAAAACCTTTGGCATGGGCAAGACTCTCCGACGACTGAAAACGTCCGTATTTGTCTTTACGGTGTGGCAGGTACTCCTCATACCTCGAAACGAGATAAAAGGCTGCGGCAAAAGGGTCGAAAGGCAAAGCCGATTCCTTGTTGTAAACGGAATAAAAAGCCGGCATACCGTCATATTCGATAAAAGAAAGCTCCTGAGTTGTGATTCCCCTTTCAAAAAGAAGTTTGCCAGAGGCAAAGAAAAGCTCATCGCCCAGCCTTTCGTTTGTATATGAAAACTTTACACCGTCAAACGAACCGAACTCCTCCGCATCGGAAGTAAATTTAATATCCACCCCAAGCAACTCCCTAATCATCAGATTAAAAATGAACTTAATCCGGTTCGTTATTTTATGTGTGTATATTAAAATCATTCCAAATTTTTTTATTCCAACAATAATAACATCTGCTCACAACACCTGCAAGGTTTGTTCCTGCGCACCGGCCTGCCAAAACCTTACAGGTGGGTGCTTTCACTCTTTCACTCTCTCGCCCCCTCGCCCTATCACCCTATCGCCCAATCGCTCCATCGCCCCTTCCCTCGTCCGCCGAAGTTTTAGCATAGGTGGAGTTCTCCGTTGCTTCAAAACACCTGCAAGGTTTGTTC
>CAYOZZ010000311.1:0-8970 GCA_964408535.1 uncultured Bacteroidales bacterium
ATCCGTATCAATATCCATCAAATCACCCCAGCTGTACGGAGCACCGTTGTCATAAGAACGGCGGGTCCAGATATGTCTGAAGTTAAATTGTCCATTGTGATATCCCGGTGTAATTGAAGACCAAACAACTACTATCTGACCATTGTCCGCAGTAATGTTAGGCATAGTACTCATTCCGAGCTCACGATATGAAAGTAACTCTTCCATAAGTTCTCCGTCAACAACCCAGCCGATGTAGTTAACATCTTCAGTAAGATTGTCATATTTTAAAGCATAGTGCTGGTTTTCATTTGTGAAAGGCTCCATTGTTTCATCCCAGTAAATAATACCGTCGGTCCATGGCCAGTATGAATATGTAGTTCCCACTTCCGTATGAGCAACACGGGTAAGGCCGCAAACTGCATGGATAAGACCATTTTCATCAATTGCAATGTCAGCGGAATTATCAGGAGCCCAGATTGTATCAGTTGTAATTGTTGAATTCCAGTCGAAAAACGGATAAGGATGTTCCCATGGAATAATTTTTTCCCAGTTTTCACCGTTATCTGTTGATTTCATAATAATCCAGTCGTGCCAGGGGCTTGATATTGTAAAGGCAATAACATCACCTCTTGACTCAGCCCACGTATAATCGTCAGCACTGAAACCATTATAATAATCAGAGTTTATTTCCTCAAGGATTGTCCAGTCTGTCCAGGTTTCACCACCATCGTTTGACCTGATATATAACAATGGTAAATCCTGATCAGCATAAGCACTAGCAGCAGGAACAATAATATGGATATACTCGTGGTTGGTTCCTGATGTCATAACACGTGGCCACGTAATGTCTGTACCGCCCATACCGGCAGATCCCGGAATGTAAATTTCGGTCCAGTCACCTACTCCTTTTTCCTCTCTTTTATTTAACATCAAACCACCGTCAGTATAAATTGACTGACCTGCGAGGTGAGAAACAACGATTTCACCGTTTTCGCCCCAGGCAGCATAGGATGGCCATCCGCACCTGTCATCTTCAATGCGTGTATCAGGAGCCGGGCCCCAGGCACTTCCGTCAAAATAGTTATAACCTGTTCCTCTTCCGGAGAAGCCGGGAGCTCCTTCAAGTCCCATCGTCCATACTGCACCGGCAGTACCGTCTTCATGTAGCCAAACTCTGTTACCAAGCAGAGAATTTGACTGTAAGTCATACTTGGTTGTACCGGCAATCAATTCGTCTTTTGAAGCAAGCGGAGTTGCAACATTTGGGTTTACAGGCATTTGGATTATTTCAGCACCTGTTAAAGGAGCCTGAACAGTTGCTTGTACGGCAACATTAACTTTCTCTTTTGGAAAGTTGGCATGTTTTTGCGAAAAACCGAGCGTTACCATGCTCAGAATTAAAGCTGAAAGTAAAATCTTCTTCATGATCATTTTTTTTTGTTAGACAATAAATTTATTTAATAACTCTTTTTAAATGCTTAAATATTTTAAACAGCCTGCAAAATTAAATAATTTTTTTTTCAAAATCAAGAATAATAAAGTTAAAGGTCGAAAAATTAAGTTAACGGTAATTTTTTGTAATCTGCATTTCCCATTTCAAAGCTTATTTATATTTTGTAGCTGATATTTTTGTAATTATTACTGTTGTGCAGCAGAAATTTTTCTACCCTCCTCAAATGCTTTAATATTCAGTTCTATTATTTTATCACCTTTTGACCCGAATAATTTTTTAATGGCATTTTTCAACATCTCATCGGAAATGCCGAGGAAAGGGGATGCTGCCCCAAGTATCACCATATTTGCCGAACGGTGTGAACCGATAGACTTTGCAATTCTATCCGCATCAATTGCGACATGGTTCGGGATAGCCTCAATCTCTCTCAATACATCTGCCATATCTGGATAATTATCAATGTTCACATAAGGTGTTGTATTGGTTACAAGCCAGCCTTCATCATCAAGCATATAAACATAACGTAACGACTCCATAGGCTCAACCGCTATTATCAAATCGCATTTCCCTTCAGGAATCAGGTCTGATGCAATCTCTTTATCCGAAATCCTCATATCGGAATGAACGTCGCCACCCCGCTGACTCATTCCGTGGACTTCAGCCTGCTTGATAAACAATCCGGCTTCAATTGATGCAAGACCGATAACATTTGCAATTGTCAGAATTCCCTGACCACCTACTCCTGCAAGAATTATATCTCTTTTCATATACTTAATTATTTCTATTGTAATTATTTATACTCTATTGCTTTTAAATTTCTTTATCACCTCACCCTTTCCGATAGCTATCTATCGGAACTCTCCTCATAATCCTTCGTTAAAACTACGGATGTCGAGAAAGGAGAGGGAAGCAGCCGGGTCATCTGTCTTTCCTCTCCCGACGGGAGAGGATTAAGGTGAGGGTAAACTACCCTCAGCTAAATTAGTGTATGATTCTCAACCTGCAACCGCTTCCTTCTCCTTAATTTTTTTGAGTTCACGCAATCTTTTCGATGCCGTAACAACACATTCACGTCGTGGAATAATAACGGAAACACCATTATAATCTATCTCTTCCTTAAAAATTTTCAGATTTTTCTCGTGCTCTTTCGGCATTGGGTCAACAACACGAATATGCTCCTTTTCAACACCTACCGCTTCGCAAATTTTTTCAATTTTACCTGTAGCCTGTGATTTTTGTCCGCCGGTCATAGCTGTTGTGCCGTTATCAAGGATAAAGACCGTAATCGGTGTGCCGTCGTTAACAGCATCAAGTAAACCTGTAATTCCCGAATGGGTAAAAGTTGAATCTCCGATAACGGCAACAGAAGGAATAAGGCCGGAGTCGGCAGCACCTTTTGCCATAGTGATAGAAGCACCCATATCAACACAACTGTTAATGGCATCAAAAGGCTCAAGTGCTCCAAGAGTATAACAGCCTATGTCGGCAAACACCCTTCCTTTCGACAAGCCGGCAAGAGCCTCATTCAATGCACGGTAAGAATAGATATGCGGACATCCTTTACACAATTGCGGCGGACGTGCGGCAACAACCGACGGCACATCCCTTTTGTGCGAGACTTCCATCCCAAGGGCAAGAGCTACTCTTGCCGGATTTAATTCTCCGTCACGCGGGACAGTTCCGTCCAGCCTTCCTCTAACCTTTTTACCGAGGTTAAAATAGCTCTTTATTGCCTCTTCGACAAGCGGGTATCCATCTTCAAGAACAAGGATTTCGTCACATTCATCGTATAATCTCTTGAGATGTTTTTCGGGTAACGGATATTGTCCTATCTTCAACACGGGATACGGAATATCGTGCTCCGGGAAATTTTCCATAAGATAATTATAGGCAATACCACAGGCGATAATACCGCGACTTTTATCACTACCGTCAAAATAGCGGTTATATTTTGATTCTTCCGATTCCTCAATAAATGCGCCCTGGTTTCCAAGCAAATATTTGTAACGTCTGCGTGCATTGGCAGGCAGAAGAATAAACTGTTTCGGGTCGGAAGGCAGGCGTAGTGGATTTTGCTCTCTTTTACCGGAGACAACAACTCCTGATCTCGAATGTGCAAGCCTCGTTGTAATTCTCATCAGTACAGGAACACCGTATTTTTCGGAAAGGTCGAATCCAAATCCCATCATATCATAAGCTTCCTGCTGATTCGACGGTTCGAGGATCGGTATCAAAGCAAATTTTCCGTAAAATCTCGAATCCTGCTCATTTTGTGATGAGTGCATTGAGGGATCATCTGCCGATACCACCACCAATCCTCCATTGGCACCCGTAATAGCCGAGTTTATGAAAGCATCGGCTGCAACGTTCAGACCTACATGTTTCATAGTAACTATTGTACGTTTACCGGAATAAGACATCCCGAGTGCAGCCTCCATTGCAGTTTTTTCATTTGATGCCCATCCGGTGCGGATTTTTCCGTCTTTAGCTTCCCGTGTGCGCATTATATGCTCCATAATCTCGGTGGAAGGTGTCCCGGGATAAGCATATATCCCCGACAATCCTGCGTCAACAGCCCCCTGAGCTATTGCCTCATCACCTAATACCATTATTTTTTCCATATCTCTGTTTTTCTGCTCTGTTTTTAATATCCGGAAGCAAAAGTATATAATTAATAGTAGTTATGAAAAAAATATGAATAATATTTCCGATTTTTGTGCCTTATTATAGTAATGTATGAATTTTCTGGCACATTTGTATTTATCAGGTGAAAATGAGGAGACTATTCTTGGGAATTTTATTGCCGATCATGTCAAAGGCAAAAGAATAAACAAATACTCTGCAGGAATTATTGCAGGCATAAAACTGCACAGAGAAATAGATGCTTTTACCGATAAACACCCGATATTTTTATCGAGCAAAAACAGGTTGCAAAAAATATACAGAAAGTATTCGGGAGTCATTGTTGATATGTTTTACGACCACTTTCTGTCGGCTAACTGGAATGACTATTCCGATGAAGATATTATTTCATTTACAACCAGGATGTACAAAATTGCAATTAAGCACTATTTTATCCTCCCGCCGAAGACAAAAAGGCTGTTGCCGTTTATGGCAAAGTCGAACTGGCTGGCCGGTTACGGAACTTTTGAAGGAATTGACAGGGCACTGAAAGGAATGTCGGGGCGTACACCCTTTAATTCGGGGATGGAAAATGCCACTATTGACCTCAAAAAAGATTATGATAAATATAAAACCGAATTCCAGACTTTTTTCCCTGAAATTATACGGTATTCAGAAAAGCGACGCAGTGAAAGGGGAATTTGATACCGGATAGTATTGTAATCGTAAATCCATACTTTCGGCACAGCAAACTGCAATCCGTAATCCGCCTTCAATATTTGCGTTAATTTACAGGATGACAGGTTAAACGGAGCAGAATTAACTGTTCTCACCTTCCTTTTCTTCCTGCTTTTTATCTTTTCTGTTTTTAATGATACTTTCGAGCAGGTCGGGAACTTTTTCAAAAACAGATTGCAATCCTTTTGAGCGGGCGACACTTACCATTGAAATCTCATCGCCTCTCGAAACGAGAAATCCTATTGGCTCCATCCCGATTCCTGCACCGGCACCTCCGACTTTTTTCCCTTTTACGTCGGCTTCTGTTGAACCGCCACCGCCGCTGCCAAATCCAACTCCAATCTTAATAACGGGCACACAGGTAAACTCACCCAATTTAAAAGGGTCTCCGATAACGGTTTTTGTTTTGGCAACCGAATTCATTTGCTCCATAACCTTATTGAGCACATCTTCCATATTAAAATCCATAATTATAGTTTTAAAAGTTTTTTTCTGTTATGAAATAAAAATTTTATCAAAATTACTAAAATCCTGAAAACACTGTGTTCAAACAATAAAACAACACTTACAATCCCCTGATAGTTCACCCGGAGATTTGTCCTGTTCCCGTTGAGTGTAGCGAACAGTGGTATCAGCCGGGCATTGTAGATAACGTCTCCGGTATCAATATTTACGTCAAATTTTTTCAGTTTGAGTGCTTTAAATACTTTCCATCCGAGTTTTGAGAGTAACTTTATTTTTCTGACCTCTTTCCTGTTTATGCGCTGTAACAGGTTTTTTTCACTCTTCTCCTTTCCTGACTTTTCCTTTTTCTCTTTTTCTTCATCTATCAGCTTTTTTACCGGATAGATATGAAGGTGGAAAAACGGAATTTTTACTCTTATAAAGAAAATCTCAACCTTATCGGGAATGAAATTAATTTTAATTATTCCCGACCATTCAAAATAGTATTGGTCAATTGTCGTATCAATACAAAACCTGAACGGGACAAATAATATCCATGCTAAAATAATCAATATAACAACAGATATTATTAATAGTACCATTGCCGGTTTCTATTTTATGTTTTCAAGTTTCCTCGTTACCTTTTTCACTGTCTCCTGCTGTTTCGAGATTTCATTAAGAAGCTCCTCTTTCTTTTTATTATTCTCAACTATACTTCTTTTTAATTCCACATTATCCGAATGGTATTCAACTATATTTGCCTTAAGCTTATCAATCTCTTTTTCGATCTTTTTTCTTTGTTTCTCAAGACTTTTCAGGTACTTTTTAGCTTCATCATACAGTTCCTTATCTCCGGCAATTGAAGACATGGACTCTTTTTTACTGTCGATTTCGTCTTGTTTTCTTTGTTTGTCAACTTCGAGAGAACTGATCTGATCCTCTGCATTCAAGGAGTCACTTTCGTTTTGCCTAATCTTTTTTTGAAATGTTTCTGTCTGTTTAACAAGCTTTTGTAAATCACCGTTGAGTTTTTTCAGCTCCTTATTCTCAGTTTTTAACTCTTCTTCCACTGCATCCCTGTATTCCGTAACGGCAAAGTCGTGTAAAAAGTGTTCTATTCCCTGATAAGTTCTTTCATAATTCATATCCTCTTTATCCCCGTCAAAAGAAAAAAATGAACTGTCAATTTCAAAAAGAGAAACCAATTTGACAGCAGAATCAGCCTGATAAACAGCACTATAAATATTTATCGGTTTATCACTGATTTCATCTATTTGAGTATTAAGAATAAATATTTCACCATTTTCAGTTGACACTTTTGATTTTGTATTTTGCCTGATAAGTTTCATCCAGGATTTTTCTATATTTTCAGCAGTTACCTGGGGAATCTCAACAATAAAAGCCGGTTGATCACCTTTTGACATTGTTACGGTTTTCCCGCTAATTTCAAGAGGAACCTGGGCTGAAGCCTGAAAGCCCGTTATTATTCCTGCGATGACCGTTAAAACGGTTAAAATAAATTTCATAACTTTTTCTTTTTTAATAGTTAATAAAAATCATTTTCTAACTATTTCATAATTTAGGGGTAACAAAAGCAAACACTTACGAGAAATATTCACTCTTTAAAATTTGCGCTAAGATAATAATTTTTATGCTATCAGGATATAACAGTCATTACAATATTCCGTTTGCCGCCATGGTTACGAAATTCGCAAAGATAAACACCCTGCCAGGTTCCAAGAGCAAGTCTGTGGTTTTTAACCGGTACAGATACTGACTGTCCCACAAGCGATGATTTAAGATGGGCAGGCATATCATCAAGTCCCTCAAAAGTATGAATATAGTGCGAAGCTCCTTCGGGAATCAATCTGTTAAAGGATGTTTCAAAGTCTGTTCTCACTGTCGGGTCGGCATTTTCATTAATTGTAAGACCGGCAGAGGTATGTTGAATAAAAATGTGAATAAGTCCCTTTTCCGGTAAAGTGGGAAGATTATCTTCAATGATATGTGTAATCAGATGAAATCCCCTTGGGAATTCAGGCAGTATAATATGAAACTGTTCAACCATAGTTGTTGGAAAATTCTAAGATTGTTATGAAATAAATCAAATAAAAAACGGCTGCTTCAATGATTTGGAATCATATATTGAAACAGCCGAAAATTAAAAACCATTAATCTATTTGTCGCCTTTTGTTTCGGCAACTTTTGCTTTTGCCATTGCTTCAAGCATATCAGTTGTTAAAGACTTCGGTCTTTCAAGCGGATATCCGAGAGCTCTGTCCCAGATAATATTCGCACTGATACCCAATGCTCTTCCTACTCCGAACAAAACGGTATAGAAGTCATATTCCCTGACTCCGTAATGCCACTGGATAACACCGGATTGTGCATCAACGTTTGGCCAGGGGTTCTTAGCTTTGCCCTGTTCTTTCAATATAGGAGGAACGATTTTATAAAGCATATCAACATATTTAAAGACATTGTCATCTTTAAGATGCTTAAGGCTGAATTCTCTTTGCAGGGTATATCGCGGGTCTGTTTTACGCAGAACGGCGTGTCCGAATCCCGGGACAACCTGACCTGAATTAAGAGTATCCCATACATATTGTCTTACTTCATCTTCCGACGGTTCACGTTCTTCGCCTCCAACACGCTCAATCAATTCGTGAATCCACATAAGCACATTCTGGGCTGCAAGGCCATGAAGCGGGCCGGCAAGACCGTTAATCATTGCCGAAATGGCAAGATAAATATCAGATAATGAGCTTGCTACAAGGTGGCCTGTATGAGCGCTAACATTACCGCTTTCATGATCACTGTGGATGATAAAATGAAGCCTTGCAACATCGTCATAAGGTTTCGGGATACCCATCATATGTGCAAAGTTACCTCCGAAATCAAGATTCGGATTTGACTGGATACGCTCGCCTCCGCGGTAAAGTTTGGCATATATATAAGATGCTATTTCGGGAAGTTTGGCAAGAAGATTCAGTGAGTCTTCATACATCGGGTCCCAATAATCTTTTTTTGCGATACCCGCATTATATTTTTTGGCAAAAAACGACTCGCGGTGCATCGAAACAATAGCTGCCGAAAATACGGTCATAGGATGGCTGCAACAAGGCATCGAATCAATAAGGTCGTAAACATAACGGGGTACAATTCTTCTCTTGCTGAATTCGTCCACAACCTCAGCAACTTCATTTTCGGATGGAATATCCCCGGTCAAAAGTAAATAAAACAATCCCTCCACATAAGGCATTTCGGCTCCTTCAGGTTTGGGAAGTTTTTTAACCACATCCATTAGCGGATAACCTCTGTACCTGATACCTTCATTCGGGTCAAGATAAGAGATATCGGTAACCATACTTTTAATGCCACGCATACCTCCTATAATCTGAGCTACCGTTACTTTGTCAATAACAACATCTCCGTACTCCTTAATTAATCTTTGTGTACGCGGACGATGCTGCTCAATCTTTGAATATAATCTATCTTTTAAAGTTGACATAATATTATTTTTTACTTATTATTAATAATCTATATATTTAATTTAATAATATTTTTTTAATCAAAAAAAATCGGACTGTAAAAGTACAAAATATATAAATATTTCCGGTAAATTCTTTCGATAAATGTAAAATTTAGAATATTTTATAAATAATATTAGTAAAATTATTTTTATTTCCGATAAATATTTTTACTTCTTTTGTGCTATCGTTATAATTTCA
>CAYOZZ010000312.1:0-16884 GCA_964408535.1 uncultured Bacteroidales bacterium
GTATCGGCGAGATAAATATAATCCTTAGCATTTAATTGCTCCGTTAAGCTTTCTATAAGTTGATTTTTTTCCTCTTTTGTCATATCTGAATCATTTTACCTTTAATGCGATGAGTAATTACACCGACTTAGGATCAATTTGAATGCCCGGGCTCATTGTGCTCGACATATAAATGCTCTTAACATAAGTACCTTTGGATGCACTCGGCTTAAGCTTGACAATTGTATTTATCAATTCTTTTGCATTGTCAGCTATCATCTCGCTTGAAAACGAAACTTTAGCAACAGCAGCATGAATAATACCCGTTTTGTCAACCTTAAAGTCAATCTTACCGGCCTTAACATCTTTTACCGCTTTCCCGATTTCCATGGTAACAGTACCACTTTTAGGATTAGGCATAAGACCTCTCGGGCCTAAGATTCTACCAAGTTGTCCAACTTTGGACATAACACTGGGCATTGTAATGACAACATCTATGTCAGTCCAACCGCCTTTTATTTTTTGAACATATTCGTCAAGTCCGACATAATCGGCCCCGGCAGCTTTAGCTTCATCTTCTTTGTCAGGAGTACACAAAACAAGAACTTTGATTTCCTTACCTGTTCCATGAGGCAAGGCAACAGTTCCGCGCACCATCTGATTGGCTTTTCTTGGATCTACACCCAAGCGAATATCCAGGTCAACCGATGCATCAAAGTTTGTATAGGTTATATCCTTAACAATCTTAACAGCTTCGGATAATGGATAAACACCATCTTTATCGAATTTCGCTAAAACTTCCTTACGTTTTTTAGTTAATTTGGCCATTTCCCGCTTTTTATAAATTCTACTAACTTAACTCCACATTAATTATCTCCGAAAGGAGGTGTTCCTTTTATTGTAATACCCATACTACGGGCTGTACCCGCTACCATTTTCATTGCCGATTCAACGGTAAATGCATTTAAATCGACCATTTTATCTTCGGCAATGGTTTTAACCATATCCCAGGTAACAGCAGCAACTTTAACCCTGTTAGGTTCAGGCGAGCCTTTTTTAAGTTTGGCAGCCTGCAATAACTGAACGGCAACAGGTGGAGTTTTAATAATAAAATCAAAAGACTTATCGCGATACACTGTAATGATAACCGGCAAAACCTGCCCGGCTTTTTCCTGTGTACGAGCGTTGAACTGCTTACAAAACTCCATAATATTCACACCCTTGGCACCCAATGCAGGCCCAACAGGTGGTGAGGGGTTTGCAGCTCCGCCTCTGATTTGTAACTTGATTAATCCACTAACTTCTTTAGCCATGTTAAAAATTTAACTTTAAATTTGTTTACTAACGCGTAACAGCTCTTAGATAACAGCAACTTTCCCGTTTAAAAACTTACTCTTTCTCAACTTGCATAAATCCCAGTTCCAAAGGTGTTTTTCTACCAAAGATTTTAACCATTACTTTCAACTTTTTCTTCTCCTCGTTAATTTCCTCGATAATACCACTAAAACTGTTAAAGGGTCCGTCAATAACCTTTACGCTCTCACCAACGATATAAGGTACGTTAACTTCTTCACCCTGTTCGGCAAGTTCATCTACTTTTCCCAAAATTCTTTTTACCTCAGCCGGTCTTAAGGGTATAGGTTCACCCTGAGTTCCCAAAAAACCGATTACATTAGGAATGCTTTTAATAATATGAGGTATTTCGCCGACCAACGCCGCCTCAATAAGGATATATCCCGGATAAAGGTTTCTCTCCTTACTTACCTTTTTTCCGTTTCTTATCTGATATACCTTTCCAAAGGGATAAGTATATTGGAAATGTAATCGCTCAGGTTTAACCGGTTGATTTCACTTTCCATATATTCCTTAACCTTCTTTTCCTTCCCGCTTATCGCTCTAACGACATACCACTTTTTTACTTGTTCGCTCATTCCTGATAATAGATTGAGATAAAATTAAAATTAAAAATTTTTATAGAAGACCTCCAAAATATTCTGGAATGAAAAATCCATAATGTAAACAACAGTAGCGATGATGAGGGAAGCAACAGACACAACAATCGCACTATTTTGAAGTTCGCTCCAAGTAGGCCAGGAAACCTTATGAATTAATTCATCGTAGCTTTCCTTAACGTAAGTTTGAATTTTAAACTTTGCCATTTATCTAAATATTTTTAAGCACGGGTGGTAGGATTCGAACCCACGACTCCTGGTTTTGGAGACCAGAGCTCTACCAGCTGAGCTACACCCGTATTACATTTATATTAGAACGAATAATATTTGCATATAAAGGTATTCCGAAATTTCGGAATACCTTTTATATCAAATATATCTATTTATCTGAAATTATTCAATAATTTCCGTTACCTGTCCGGCACCTACAGTCCTGCCACCTTCACGGATAGCAAATCTCAGGTTCTTAGCCATAGCAACTTCTGCAATGAGTTTAACCTCAACTGTCAGGTTATCACCGGGAAGTACCATTTCAATTCCATCAGGGAGAATAATCTCACCGGTAACGTCGGTTGTTCTGAAGTAGAACTGAGGACGATAGTTGTTATGGAACGGTGTATGTCTTCCACCTTCTTCTTTCTTCAGGATATAAACCTCAGCTTTAAAATGAGTGTGAGGAGTAATCGAACCCGGTTTGGCAATAACCATACCACGACAAATCTCTTTCTTATCAATACCTCTCAGCAATAGCCCTGCGTTGTCACCGGCTTCACCTCTTTCGAGAATCTTACGGAACATTTCAACACCGGTACAAACCGACTTCAGTTTTTCAGCACCAAGACCTACAATCTCAACAGGATCACCAACATTGATAACACCCTGCTCAATTCTACCTGTTGCAACAGTACCTCTACCTGTAATTGAGAAAACATCCTCAACAGGCATCAGGAACGGCTTGTCAACATCACGCTGTGGTAAAGGAATCCAGTTATCACAAGCATCCATCAATTCAAAAATAGCAGGAACCCATTTTTCCTCTTTATTAAGAGCACCGAGAGCAGAGCCCTGAATAATAGGAGTATTATCACCGTCAAATTCATAAAAGCTCAACAATTCTCTGATTTCCATATCAACGAGTTCAAGAAGCTCTTCATCGTCAACCATATCAACCTTGTTCATAAAAACAACGATTCTTGGAACACCAACCTGACGAGCAAGAAGGATATGCTCACGTGTTTGAGGCATAGGACCATCAGTAGCAGCAACAACAAGAATAGCACCGTCCATCTGGGCAGCACCTGTAACCATATTCTTAACGTAGTCAGCGTGACCCGGACAGTCAACGTGTGCATAGTGCCTGTTGGCAGTTTCGTATTCTACGTGTGCAGTATTAATAGTAATACCTCTTTCTTTTTCTTCCGGAGCATTATCAATCTCATCAAAAGATTTAAAAGATGCGAACCCCTGATCCTGAAGATTAAGAGTAATAGCAGCTGTTAAAGTGGTCTTACCATGGTCAACGTGACCGATAGTTCCGATATTAACGTGCGGTTTTGAACGATCAAATGTTTCTTTAGCCATATCAAAAAATTTATTATAAAAGTTTGCAAATATTGATTTAAAGATGAAATATACGCAGAGCCATTGACGAGAATTGAACTCGTGACCCCTTCCTTACCAAGGAAGTGCTCTACCCCTGAGCTACAATGGCATCAGAGCGGGAGACCGGGCTCGAACCGGCCACCTATAGCTTGGAAGGCTATCGCTCTACCAAATGAGCTACTCCCGCTGACATTAAAAACGCTGCTAAAAAAAGTCTTTTGTATATATAATATAATGTATAAATAAAAAACCATTAAGCAACAAAAAATAGTGGGGAGAGGAGGATTCGAACCTCCGAAGGCTTAGCCAACAGATTTACAGTCTGCCCCATTTGACCGCTCTGGAATCTCCCCATCCTATTTTATTAATTCAATACAGTATTTCAAAAGAACGAGCCAATGGAGGGATTCGAACCCCCGACCCGCTGATTACAAATCAGCTGCTCTGGCCAACTGAGCTACATTGGCTGATGTCTCAGTATATAAAAAACAGTCCTTTAAAAAAGGACTGCAAAAGTATAAAACATATTCTGAATAATCAAAGAAAAAATATAAAATATTTTTTTTCCCGGTTTTTAGTGTTTTTTCAGCTTCTCCTTATGCTTTGAAAGCTGCTTCTTCAGGGCATCTACGGCCAAATCGGTAGCCTCCTCAAATGTCTTACATTGCTTCTTTGCATACAGGTCATAACCCTTAATTATCAATCTAACCTCCGCAATTTTGTTCTCAGGCTTGTCGGAATTGACAACTTTAAGGGTAACATCACCTCCGATTAAGCCGTCGTATAGTGACGACAACTTACCTACTTTTTCATTAATGAATGAGTCCAAACTCTTGTCTGTTTTGAAATGAACTGAATTAATGTTTACTTTCATTTTTTTCTCCTTTCATTTAGTTATGCCCGGGGATGGGCTTGATTATAAATATTTTTTAACTTCTCAATGGTGTTATGTGTATAAACCTGAGTGGCAGCCAGGCTCGAATGCCCCAGTATCTCTTTGATAGCGTTCAGATCAGCTCCGTTATTAAGCATATGTGTTGCGAATGTATGTCTTAGCACGTGCGGACTTTTTTTCTTTAATGTTGAAACTTTCCCAAGATACGAATTTACTATGCGATATGCAAGTTTTTCATAAAGTTTTTTTCCTTTTATTGTTACGTAAAAATAATCATTTTGTTCAATTACTTCAACACTTTTATTCCTTATCTCCAAATACTTTTTTATCGAATTGATTAAACCGGGTGAGATTGGGACAAGGCGCTCCTTATTTCTCTTTCCCAAAACTTTAATATTTTGCTGATAAAAATCAATATCGGAGTCTTTCAGATTTATCAGTTCCGAAAGTCTTATACCGGTCATATAAAACATCTCAAGTATCAACCTGTCGCGTATGCCTTCAAAACCGTCGTCAAATATTTCAGATGAAAAAAGCGTCTCCATACTTTCCGTATCAACAAAAACGGGTAATCTTTTTGAAGTTTTCGGAGATTGTATCATCGGCATCGGATTTTCCCTTATATATCCTTCCTTTTTCATATATTTAAAATACGACTTTAATGCCGATAATTTCCTGTTTACCGATCTGGCTGAAATATCCTGCTCCATAAGTCCGACTATCCACGACCTTACCATTTGATAACTGACATAATCCGCTTTTGTAACTTCATATTCCGATTTCAGAAATGAATCAAACTGTTCCAAATCCTTTTTGTAGGCTGTAATTGTGTGCGGTGAATATCGCTTCTCGAACTTCAGGTAGTTTATGAAACCGGTTGTTACCATATACAAATAAAAAAACTTTAGTCCCAAAAATAATAAAATATTTTAAAGGAACTAAAGTTTCTTTAGTATTTCTTGTTAATTTATGTTAAAC
The DNA here is from genome assembly GCA_964408535.1 of uncultured Bacteroidales bacterium. Taxonomy (GTDB): domain Bacteria; phylum Bacteroidota; class Bacteroidia; order Bacteroidales; family JAADJA01; genus JAADJA01. The sequence continues at coordinate 5,407 of CAYOZZ010000312.1, forward strand.
GGCTTAACCTTCCTCCATCTGGCGCAGGCGCTGAACATAAATAGCTTTCAATTTCTGCTCTCTTTTAATAACTGAAGGCTTAGTATATTTTTGTCTTGCACGCAATTCCTTTATAACACCTGTTTTCTCAAACTTCCTTTTGAATTTTTTAAGTGCTCTGTCAATGTTTTCACCTTCTTTAACCGGAATAATAATCATATTTCTGTTTTTTTATTAATTAAAACCTCGACCGTTACCTTTATTAACGGGGGCGCAAAGGTATAAAATACTTTTTATTATTTACAATATTTTTTCAATTATTTTTTTAAAAGATTATCATAAATAAAATTGGTCAGTCTTGTATAGAGATGCATAGTTGTATTCGGCCCGGTATAAATTCCATGATTACTGTTGGGATAAAGCTGCATCTCAAACTGCTTGTTGGCATTAACAAGAGCCGTTACCATATCCATTGTATTTTGAAGATGAACATTATCATCGGCAGTACCGTGAATTATCAGATATTTTCCCTTCAGCTCGCTGACATGGTTTATCGGTGAATTATCGTCGTAACCATCAGGATTTTCCTGGGGGGTTCTCATATATCTTTCAGTATAAATATTGTCATAATATCTCCAGTTTGTCACGGGTGCGACGGCAATTGCCATATTGAAATAGCCGGCACCTCTTGTGATACAAAGCGATGACATATATCCGCCGTAACTCCATCCCCAAATTCCTATTCTTGTGGAATCAACATAATCAAGTGAACCGAGATACTTTGCAGCTTCAATCTGGTCAATTGTTTCATATTTACCAAGTTGCATATAGGTCATCTTTTTAAATTCTTCCCCGCGTGCTCCGGTTCCGCGATTATCAACAGATACGAGGATGATTCCCTTTTGTGCCAGCATCTGGTTCCACATATTAGCCCTCCAGGAATTTCTTACCGTTTGCGAACCCGGCCCTCCGTAAACATTCATCAATACAGGATATTTTTTCCCAGGATCAAAATCGGGAGGTTTTATCATCCAACCGTTTAATTCCACACCTTCCGATGTTGTAAACTTAAAAAATTCCATAAAACTGAAATTATATTCGGCAAGCGTCTCCAGCAGTGCCGAATTATCTTTCAGAACCCTGATTTCCTTCCCGCTTGCATTATGAACAGTTATGTATGACGGCGTTTTAGCCGAGGAGTATGTGTTTACATAATATTTATATGTTTTACTAAAGACCGCACGATTGGTTCCATCCCTTTCCGATAACTTCTTTTTCCCTTTACCGTTTAATTTTATAACATAAAGTTCCCTGTTAAGTGGCGATGTTTCGGCAGAAGTGTAATATATAAGTCCGTTTTTTTCATCAACACCGTTCAGACTCGTAACATCCCAATCACCTTTAGTCACCTGATTAATCAATTCACCATCTATACTATATAAATATATATGGTTAAATCCATCTTGCTCACTCGTAAAAACAAATCGCTTGTTGTCTTTAAAAAAGGTCAGGTCATCGGTAATATCAATGTAATACTTATTTGTTTCATCATATATTACCTTATTTGTCCCTGTATTAACATCCGTCAGTAATATTTTCAGATGATTCTGCAATCTGTTCATCCATTGAATTGCAAGCAAAGAGGGATTATTTGTCCATTTTATTCTCGGGATATAGATATCTGTGTCCTTTCCGATGTCCATCTCTTTTGTATCACCTTCAATTAAATCATAAACCAGAATTTTTACAACAGAATTTGCTTCTCCCGCTTTAGGATATTTATATTTATATTCTTTGGGATAAAGATCTCCCCACTCCGTAAACTGAAACTCCTTTACTTTGCTTTCATCAAACCTGTAAAAAGCAATCTTATTTCCGTCCGGCGACCAGAAGAAGGCTTTTGAAAAACTAAACTCCTCCTCATATACCCAGTCTGTTGCACCATTGATAATATTATTCCTTAATCCATCGGTTGTTATTTGTTTTTCCGAATTTGAGATTAAGTCTTTAACAAAAAGATTATTATCCCTGACAAAAGCCACTTTAGTACCATCGGGTGCGAACGTTGCAAGACGTTGTTTTCCGTTGTCGGACAACTTTATCAGTTTGCCGGTTTCCGTATTGAATACATAATACTCCGATATGCTCGAACGGCGGTAAATGCTTTCAGTTTCAGTTGCAAAAAGAATCTTTTTCTCATCCTTGCTCAACTGATAACCGTACATACTTATCGGCACTGTATCGCCGTCAGGAATCAATTGTTGAGAAGTCACAATATTACCGGCATAATCACCGGTTTTATAACTGTAAATATTCAGACTGTCTTTCCCGAGCATACAGAAATGCTCACCGTCATTCATCGGTCTCATTCCATAAACGCCGGAAGCATAAAATTTCCCTGATCTAAAAACGTCATTAAGAGTTAATTCCTTCTTTTCCGTTTGTGCAAAAGCTGAAGAAATCAATAAGTTAATCAGAAGAAAACCGGTAAAAACCCGAAGTGTAAACTTTTTCATATTTGCCGTATTAAATGTTCGGTTTCAAAAGTATAAAAATATTTACAAAAGAGATGTTAATTTAAAATGATTTATTATTTTTGCCGCCCGAAAGGGATATTAGCTCAGTTGGTTCAGAGCATCGCCTTGACAGGGCGGGGGTCAGTGGTTCGAATCCACTATATCCCACAAAAAAGCCGGTAATTTCGATTACCGGCTTTTTTTAATTAATAGAGGTGTGGTAAAATAGAATGAGGCTCTTTCCCATGGTGTCGGCCTGATATTTTGCAAACCATCAGTAAAAAATGATCGTATTTTTTCTTTTCAACACCTGTAATGTAATCCCGAGCCAAGTGCTTTTGTTATTAATTCCGGTTTTTGCAAAAAGGTTACCCTGTTTCTAATAAAAATATTCCCGTTTTTTTTATCAACTTTGCAAACCGCTGTAAATACAGCACTTATGAAGTATTTCTTTTTTATTCTATTTACTATTTTCGCTAAATCAATCTTTTTCTCCGGTCATTTTTACAAATCTTGGAACTGTCCCGACGGTCTGACCCTATCGCAAAAAACGGATAGTATTAAATCAATCTACGGAAAAAACAAAACGATTCCTCTTAATATTTAAGTGGCTGCATATTATGCTCTCTCTTTTTATCCCGAGTTGAAAAATACAAAAAATAACAATTGCCAGGTGGCTCGAAAAAGCACTATACATATGGTCATACTTCGTTCTGAATAATTCAGGTGCATCAGATGAGTACATAGAGTTTAAATATGGCACCGGAAGATATTTTGCATGCGGTTAAAGATTAGTCCTGTTTATATAAAATTTATTATTAAGAGGATAGCTCCGCCCTCAAATATCCGGCAGTAAACCCCTTTTCACACTTAGCCACATCTTCGGGGGTACCTTCACAAATTATCTCCCCACCCCTTTCTCCGCCTTCTGGTCCGAGGTCAATTATATGATCGGCAACTTTAATAACCTCCATATTATGTTCGATAACGATAATTGTGTTTCCCTTGTCAACAAGTTTTTGGAGAACCGTTAACAACACATTAACATCCTCAAAATGGAGTCCTGTTGTAGGCTCATCAAGGATGTAAAGAGTCTTGCCAGTGTCGCGTTTCGACAGTTCGGCAGCCAGTTTTACACGCTGTGCCTCTCCTCCTGAAAGGGTTGTTGACTGTTGCCCAAGCGTAACATAACCAAGCCCAACATCCTGAAGGGTTTTTATCTTTTGGATTATTGCAGGAATGTTCTCAAAAAACTCCACCGCCTGATTGATAGTCATATTCAGAACGTCGTTGATTGACTTTCCTTTATATCTGACTTCAAGTGTTTCGCGGTTATACCTTTTCCCCTGACAGTCTTCACAATGCACGTGAACATCGGGCATAAAATTCATCTCTATTATTCTGATACCTGCGCCCTTACAGGTTTCGCAGCGGCCACCCTTTACATTGAACGAAAATCTTCCGGGTTTATAACCTCTGATTTTGGCTTCGGGCAAAGAAGCATACAGTTTTCTGATTTCATCAAAGACCTTGGTGTATGTTGCAGGATTTGACCTTGGTGTACGTCCTATCGGAGACTGGTCAATATCAATAACTTTGTCAATATTCTTTATTCCCTCAAGCGATTTATAAGGCAACGGCTTTTTTTCCGACCTGTAAAAACGGCTGCTCAGTACCGGATAAAGGGTTTCATTAATCAAAGTGGATTTCCCGCTTCCCGAAACACCGGTAACACATATTAATTTCCCGAGAGGTATTCTCAAATCAACGTTTTTCAGATTATTGCCTGTCGCACCAAACAATTCGATAAACTTCCCATTACCGTTACGCCTTATTCGGGGTATTTCAATTTTTCTTTTTCCTTTAAGATAATCACAAGTAATAGTATCACAATCAAGCATTTCCTTCGGTGAACCCTGAGCCACAACTTCCCCGCCGTGGCGTCCTGCTCCGGGGCCGACATCCACAACATAATCGGCTGACAGGATTGTCTCCTTGTCATGCTCAACGACAACAACCGAATTACCGATATCCCGCAATTCCTGTAACGATTTAATAAGTCTTTGATTATCACGCTGATGTAAACCGATACTCGGTTCATCAAGAATGTACAAAACACTTGTAAGTTGTGAACCGATTTGAGTTGCAAGCCTTATGCGCTGTGATTCGCCGCCCGAAAGAGACCTTGCCTGACGGTTTAACGAAAGATAGTCAAGTCCGACATCAAGCAAAAACCTAATCCTTGTTTTAATCTCACGCAGAATTTCATAAGCAACGTGCTTTTTCCTTTCGTCAATCTTATCCGACAGTGCTTCAACCCATTTTTGTAAATGAATGAGGTCAAATTTTGCCACTTCGGAAATATTCTTACCGTCAATTTTGAAATGCAGTGATTCTTTTTTCAGTCTTTCACCGTTGCAAACCGGACACTCAACCGTATTCATAAAATTTTGTGCCCATTTTTTAATACCTGCTGATGTTGTCTCTTTATACTGATTATTAATAAAGTTTATCACACCCTCAAAATCAAGTGTATAGGTTGATGTTATTCCGAGATACTCTTTTGTTATTGTAAACGGCTCATCAGACCCGTAAAGAATTGTTGATATTGCCTCTTGCGGTATCTTCTCAACCGGAGTGTTCAAATCAAAACCGTACTTATGTCCTATCACCTCCATCTGACTGAAAATCCAGTTGTTTTTATATTCACCGAGTGGAGCTATGCCTCCCTTTTTTATGCTTTTTGATTTATCGGGAAAGACTTTATTCATATCAATTTCGGTCACGGTTCCCAGTCCGTTGCAATTCGGGCAGGCTCCGTACGGCGAATTAAAAGAGAAAGTATTCGGTTCAGGTTCATTGTATGAAATTCCCGTTGAGGGACACATAAGAGTACGGCTAAAATGCTTTATGTTATCCGTTTCATCATCAAGAATCATTACCGCACCTTTACCATACCTCATACCAAGTTGAACAGATTGCACAAGGCGCTTTTCACTATCGGGATTAACTTTAATCCGATCAACAATTATCTCGATATCGTGAACCTTATACCTGTCTAACTGAAGTCCGAATCCGAGTTCTCTTATTTCTCCGTCAACCCTAACTTTCAAAAACCCCTGCTTTCTGTACTGCTCCAACAGTTCGCGATAATGACCTTTACGTCCTTTTACAACCGGAGCAAGAATAATGATTTTTTTTTCTGAGAATGTTTCCTTTATAAGATTCAGGATTTGCGATTCGGTATATCTGACCATCTTTTCTCCCGTTTCATACGAAAAGGCATCAGCAACGCGGGCATATAACAGCCTCAGAAAATCATATATTTCAGTAATTGTCCCAACCGTTGAACGCGGATTGCGGTTTACCGATTTCTGCTCAATGGAAATTACCGGACTAAGCCCCGTAATATTATCCACATCGGGACGTTCCATATTTCCGATAAACTGGCGGGCATAAGCCGAAAATGTCTCCATATAACGCCTCTGCCCTTCCGCATAGATTGTATCAAATGCAAGAGATGATTTTCCGCTGCCGCTCAATCCTGTGATAACAACAAGTTTATTCCGCGGAATTGCAAGGTCAATGTTTTTGAGATTATGGACACGTGCTCCGTAAACCTCAAGTAAATCATTGTTTCCTGATAATTTATCAGTAGATGTTATGTCGTTTTCTTTTTTCAAAAGCAATAAAAAAATGAATCTGCAAAAGTACAAGGAATTTCCCGGTAAAAAGCTAAAGGTAAAAACAAAATTTTACAAATCCTCAACTCTCAGAGTGTCATTAAAAATTTCATTCTCATTTCCAAGAAGTTTTCTCACATTTTCAGGGTCAAGATATTTCTTTTCAGGAATTTTAATATGATAAGTCTTATGCGATTCGTCGGGAAGTTTATCGGTACGCAGCCAGGGATTGAAAATCTTCAGAACCTTATATGAGACTCCCTGTTTTTCAGCAAATTCCACAAGGTCGGGAATAGTATTACTAACCGTAATCTCTTTTACCGGAATTACCGGATACAGGTCTGACTTTCTGATGTAAAAACCATATTTTGTCGGGTTATTGTAAATAGTTTTAATTGCCATAATCCTGTACAAATATCGTGATGTCTCATCATTAAGGTATAGATTGTAATAGTTGCCGGTCTTTTGTTTTTCAACAGCTTCCTTTATCCTTCGTTGTCCTGCATTATAGGCGGCGGCAACAAGTGTCCAGTCACCGAACTGCTCATAGGAATCATTCAGGTAACGACAAGCTGCTGCCGTTGATTTTTCAACATTGTATCTTTCATCAATGGACTTATTTACCTCAAGGCCATATTCCCTTGCAGTCTTTTCGAGAAACTGCCAGAAACCTGTCGCACCCTTCGGAGAAACAACATTCATTAATCCGCTCTCAATCAATGCCAGATATTTAAAATCATCAGGTATTCCGTTTTCTTTCAGTATCGGTTCGATAACCGGAAACCAGCGGTTAGCTCTTTTTATCAACAGTATTGAAGATGTATGCCAGTAGGTATTTATCAGCAACTCTCTGTCAAGTTTCTCTCTGACATAAAACAAGTCAAGCGGTGCCTCTTCTCCTGCAAAATTGATTTTATCGGGAATTTCGACCGAAAAAATCTTATAATTTTCCTGAAATGCCTGTTGATAGGTACTGTCAGGCAAAACTTTCTTTTGTGATGAAAAAACGAAAAGCATTAGCAGGAATAAACCCGCAACAGTAAATATACCGAACAAAAGCAGTCTCTTCATCTCTTTTATTTATTTTTAAACAATCACAAAACTACGTCATCAGGTAATATTCCACCTCTAATTCCGTCGCTTATCAACCATACGGCCATCCGGTTCACTAAAAAAAGGAGCAGTCCTATCCTTTTCCGAAACCACCGGATTTTCAACCCCCCAGTCAATGTTAAGGTCAGGATCGTTCCATCTTATACTTCCTTCCGATTCTTTGTTGTAATAGTTTGTACATTTATACTGAAAGATAGTATCATCTTTGAGTGTCAGAAACCCATGTGCAAATCCCGGTGGAATCCAAAGCATTGTTTTATTATCTTCGCTAAGCTCCTGAGAAAGCCATTCTCCATAAGTCTGCGAATCCCTCCTTATATCAACAGCCACATCCAGAACAGCTCCTTTTACTACCCTGACAAGCTTTCCCTGCTCAAAGGGAGGATTCTGAAAATGCAATCCTCTCAGCACTCCCTTTTGTGATTTCGACTCATTATCCTGAACAAAATCCAGTGTCACACCGGATTCACGCATCTTATCAAGCCGAAACGACTCAAAAAAATAACCGCGATCATCCTCAAAGACCCTCGGCCGGATTATCAGCAATCCTTCCAATTTTGTTTTTATTATTTCCAAATTCCTTTTTTTGTTATATGACAAGCGTCCACGCTTGTCGTTATCTTATCATTTCTTTCCGTGACAAGCGTCCACGCTCGTCATTTTTCTTCTCTACTCAATATTAAACATCCTGCACACCGGCTCACTGCGCAAACCTTACAGGTTGCTATTTACAAATGAATAACCTCACCATAAGCGGCTGCAACCGCCTCCATAACCGCTTCCGACATTGTAGGATGAGGATGGATTGATTTTAAAATCTCGTGGCCTGTAGTTTCCAGTTTTCTTGCCACTACCGCTTCGGCAATCATCTCCGTAACATTTTCACCGATAAAGTGTGCTCCGAGCCACTCGCCGTATTTTGCATCAAAAACAACCTTCACAAAACCATCCTTATTTCCTGCCGCACTTGCCTTACCTGAGGCAGTATAAGGGAATTTCCCTACTTTTATATCATATCCGGCCTCCTTAGCCTCTTTTTCAGTCATCCCGACGGAAGCAATCTCCGGCACCGTATATGTATTTCCCGGAACATTTGCATAATCAACCGGTTCGGGGTCAAGTCCCGCAATTTTTTCGACACAGCAGATACCTTCGGCGGAAGCAACGTGTGCAAGTGCCTGACCGGGAACAATATCGCCGATAGCATAATACCCCTCAATGTTAGTTCTGTAAAACTCGTCAACGACCACCTTATCTTTATCGGTTTTTATTCCTACATCCTCAAGTCCGATCCCTTCAAGATTGGTCTTTATTCCAACTGCCGAAAGGACAACCTCCGCCTCAACAGTCACATTTCCTTTCTTTGTTTTTATATTTACCTTACAAAGTTTACCTGATGTATCAACCGACTCAACGGAAGATTCAAGCATTACCTTCATCTTAGCCTTTTTAAAACTTCTTGCAAGCTGTTTTGAAACCTCTTCATCCTCAAGCGGAACAACATTCGGCAGAAACTCAACAAGTGTCACCTCCGTACCTATTGTATTATAAAAATACGCAAACTCCGCTCCGATAGCACCCGACCCGACAACCACCATTGATTTCGGTTGTTTCGGCAAAGTCATTGCTTCGCGATATCCAATAATTTTCTTTCCGTCCTGCTTAAGAGCCGGCAGTTCCTTTGATCTTGCTCCGGTTGCAATTATAATATGCTTTGCCGAATACTCCGTAGCATTACCTTTATCGTCGGTCACCTCCACCTTTTTTCCAGGTTTTACTTTACCGGTTCCCTTAATATGATCAATCTTGTTCTTTTTGAAAAGATATTCAATCCCCTTACTCATTCCGGCAGCAACCTCGCGACTGCGTTTTACCATTCCTTCAAAATCGGGGCTTACAGTTCCGTCAATTTTCACACCGTAATTTTCAGCATGCTTAACATAATTATAAACTTGAGCACTTTTCAGGAGAGCTTTTGTGGGGATACAACCCCAGTTCAGACAAATACCTCCAAGTTCGGCTCTCTCAACAACGGCAGTTTTCATTCCAAGCTGCGAAGCCCTTATCGCTGCAACGTAACCTCCGGGGCCACTTCCGATTATTATAATATCGTAATTCATTTATATTAAATTTATTAACAAAACCTGTCCGTTTCACTTGTCAATAGCCACTTATCCATAATTAATTCCGTAGCTTTTATCCCGGACTCAATAATTTTTTGCGAAATTATACTAAAACACTGAAACTTCGTGTTTGAAGAATAAATAATTTTCACTTTGTTATAAATAACCGAAAAACGGCTGTAATGTTTATTTTTGCCGGACATTTAATATTTCAATATGATAGTCAATAAATTTGGAGGTGCTTCAGTAAAAAATGCCGCTGCAATAAGAAGGCTTGCCGCAATATTAAGGAATCAGGATAACGACACTGTCATAGTCGTGTCGGCAATGGGAAAAACAACAAACAAGCTTGAAAAAATTGTTGCCCTAAAAACGGAAGGAGACGACAGTTTTAACGAAGCCCTCATCAGCCTGATGAACGAGCATACTGAGACGCTGAAAGAACTTTTTCCGTCAGGAACAAATCCTGTTTATGATGTTGTAATAGGAGTTTTTTCGGGATTAAGTAAGACCCTTGTTGAATACAACGGTGATGATTACGATTTTCTTTACGATCAGGTTGTAAGTGCCGGAGAAATTTTATCAACAAGAATTGTCAGTGCTTATCTCTCTTCGGAGGGAATCAGAAACAGGTGGATTGATATCCGCAGGCACCTGATAACAGATTCCTCTTACAGGGAGGCAAAGGTCGAAAAGGATATAACAGAAAAAAATCTAAATGACGCTTTTAACTTTTCGCAAAGCAAAATATTTGTTACACAGGGATTTATCGGGTCAGATAAAGACGGTAATACAACAACTTTGGGACGTGAAGGCTCGGACTATACTGCCGCTCTGATTGCCAATATTCTTGATGCCGAAAAGGTTATTTTATGGAAAGATGTTGACGGAATATATAATGCCGATCCGAAACTGTTTGATGATGCAATAATATTGAAAGAGATTTCTTATCACGAAGCTATCGAACTGTCGTTTTACGGGGCAAAAGTCATTCATCCTAAAACCGTAAAACCCGTTCAAAACAAAAATATTCCGTTGTTTGTCAGGAATTTTAACGATACTGACTCCGAAGGCTCCGTCATACGTAAAATAGAAAATTTCAAATCTTCTTTTCCCGTTTTCATCATAAAAAATGCCCAGACACTTTTATCGGTTACCCCAAAGGATTACTCTTTTGTTGTGGAAAAACATCTGAGTGAAATTTTTACAATTCTCAACAAGCAAAAAATCAAGGTCAACCTGATGCAAAATTCGGCGGTAAGTTTTTCGGTTTGTTGTGACAAGATTTCCCATAGAAAACTAAATATTCTTCTGTCGGGATTAAAAGAAAATTTTAAGATTTTATACAATGATAATCTGGAATTGATAACTATCAGACACTATACTGAAGAAAGCATTAAGAAACTGACGGCAGGACGGAGAATTCTGATGGAGCAACGAAGCCGGAATACCGTGCAGTTTGTTGCAGAATACTATGGGAAATAATTATAAATATCCTTTCTATGCATTACAAGTTTTACAATAATATTCTCAGCCTGTTTATATAATCCAACTCTATAATCTCCAAAACGTACTTTATAATATCCGGAGTACCCCCTCATCTTTTCAATTTTACCGCTTAATTCAATATTATCAAGTGTAGGCAGATCATCAAAAACAAAAAATTCAATCTTCTCCTTAACATTATAAGGCAATTTCGAAAGTTGTTTAAGAAATTTTTTACTGTACAGTACTTTCATTATCCTTACTAATTTTCTTGTAATAATCTTTTGCCTCTGACTCATTTAATAAATCATTATCACTAATTTTACTCATTAAATTATACAGGGCAAAGTTTTCAATTACCTCTTCCATTTTTTCAAATGTTTCAATGCTTAACTGAACAGCTATTTTCCGGTTCTTGCTATCAACTACATATTGTTTATTTAACACCATAGTGAAATTCTTTTAATTTTAATGCAAATATAAAATATTTATTTCAACCATTGAACAACTGTTAAAACTGTCAATGCATTGATAATTTAATGACAAAAAACTATCAATGCATTGACACTTTTCAACAAA
>CAYOZZ010000313.1:0-7002 GCA_964408535.1 uncultured Bacteroidales bacterium
ACAATAATAGGATATTCGCTGCCCGTACTGATAACAGGTGTAATTGTTTTTTTCATAGTAAAGATGTTTCTTGACAGAGAAGCCGGGAACCGGCAATCGGAGATAGACCAGGAAAGCAAGAAACAAATTTTACCTGTCAGACTACAGGCCTATGAGAGGATTATTCTTTTTCTTGAAAGAATTTCACCCGAAAACCTAATTTTGCGCGTCAGTAAGCCCGGAATGAGTGCTTTTAAACTTCAGACCGAACTGATAGGAACCATCAGGCTTGAATTTGAACACAATCTTTCGCAGCAACTTTATATTTCCTCCACCGGGTGGGATCTGGTTAAAACGGCCAAAGAAGATTTGATAAGAACAATAAACACCGCTGCGTCACAATTGGGACAGGATGCCGACTCTGCACAACTTGCAGGTAAGATATTTGAAATGACAGGCAATAAGAAAAACAATCAGATTAATATAGCACTTGAACATCTAAAAGATGAAGTGAGAAAATTGTTTTAGAAAAATGGCTGTACGTTCAACTCATTTCAAACAATTGTTGTTACTTGCCACATTGTCGGTAATGGTTTTGTTTTCAGAATCTGCTTTTGGTCAGGGTGAAATAAAAAAAATCAGAAAAAGAACAGGAAGGCCTGAGAAATGGTGGGCTGTATGTCATCCGTTTATTGTAAAGAAAGCTGCAAGACTTACCCTTGAAACGGCAAAAACTCTCGACAGCCTTAAAAACGCCGGGACACTCGGCGACGACCTCACCGGAGGGCAACTTGATGCCTTTAAACACTCATACTGGATGGCTCTTTTATCGCAAAACATAAAATGGAAAAAAGCAAAAAAACTTGGTAAAGCTCATGAAAAATCCAATTATCTGTCGTATAAAAAAGCTTTAAAAAAAGGAAGAAAAAATAGCCACGATAAAGTAGCTTCGGATATGGATTTATGGAATAACGAAAAGGGAATAGAGATTGGAAGAGCTAACAAAGATGCCGACAGACTAACAATTCAGCAGATAGTAATTGATTCCATTAAGTCGGGAGCAATGAGGATTATTTTGAAAAACAAAGAAGGCAAATATATTGATTGTCAGCATAATGAGATCCCACCTGATTCACTCGAGGGAAGATGGGAAAATGCGAAATGTCTCGTACCGTCAAATTCGGTTGGAAAAAGGGAGTGAGAAAATCATTTTACTATTTCGTATTTGAATAGTGATACATTAAAATATTTCGTTCCTATGGAACTCTTTCCTGCTCAAACTTAATTTCAAGAGTCTTACGACTCCTGCCATAATATGTGCTGCTTATGGCAGCATATTATACCAATTCTTAGCATAAAATAGTCCAAATGAGCAGGAGTGGAATTTGGATTATATTGAAAGCGTAATCGGTATTAAACAAATAAATCCCGATAAACTATTCTGAGGAAAATAAGTTATACTGGCTCTTGATTATTGGAATATAACTACTTATTGACAATCTTAATTCGCCTGCCCGACTTCTTCAGGCGGGCAAACACCACCATATCGGTGCCGGCTCTGTTTAGATTTTCATTTCATAACGAGTGATGTTACTGCCTTTGACACGACTTCCCGACCACAAAATCCCGGAGGGATAAAATATTATTGGATAGGACGTTAGTCCCGGTTACTGAGTTTAATAAAATGAGTTCCGTAGGAACGAAATATTCTGACTTTGGATTAACAAAGAAAACTCAAAGCACAAATTCCAAAATAAAATCAATTCCCATTTTTTCCTTCCCACAATATCTAAAAATATTACTTTTACCCATTCATTTATAAATCACTCTTAATCTCAAATTGAAAAAGTAAAAAAGTATGAAAAAACTTTTCCTTGCAGCTCTGATAACCTGTTTTACCATAATTGCTTATACTCAGGTGGAATTCCCTTCAAATGACCTTGAAAATCCGCATATGGTAGGTCAAAACAAAGTTAAACCTCACACTTTTTTTGTGCCTTTTGCAAATCCTGAGGCGGCACTTTCTCTGTCAAACGAGGAATCGCCATATTATCTTTCACTGAACGGAACCTGGAAATTCAACTGGGTAAGGAACCCTGCCGACAGACCGGTTGATTTTTACAAGCCTGAGTTTGATGTCAGTAAGTGGGATGACATTCCGGTTCCGTCAAACTGGGAGCTTGAAGGCTACGGAGTACCTATATATGTTAATCAACCTTATGAATTTACACGACATCCCAACCCGCCGCACGTACCACACGATTATAATCCGGTCGGTTCTTACAGAAAAACCTTTACAATACCCGGCGACTGGGACGGCAGAGAGGTTTTTATTCATTTCGGTGCCGTTAAATCGGCGTTCTACATCTGGGTCAACGGTAAAAAAGCGGGATACAGTCAGGGAAGTAAAACTCCGGCGGAATGGGACATCACAAAGTATCTGAAAAAGGGGGAAAACTATGTTGCTTTGCAGGTTTTTCGCTGGTCTGACGGCACATACCTTGAATGTCAGGACTTTTGGCGTATTAGCGGAATTGAAAGGGATGTCTTTCTGTATTCAACTCCAAAAACTTACATTCGGGACTTTTTTGCCCATACAGCTCTGACAAATAATTATACTGACGGAGATTTTAAACTTGACATAGAACTTAAAGACGTACAACAATCAGCTGTAAAGTATAGTGTTATTGTTGAGTTGTCGGATTATTCAGGAAATACGGTTTATAAGGATACAAAACCGGTGATATTTTCAAAATCGGGGACAGGAAGTATAAAATTTGAGAACGTTATTAATAATGTAAAATCCTGGACAGCCGAAACTCCTAATCTTTATACATTACTTATCTCAATCCAGCCTGAGAAGGGTGAAATCATTGAAACAGTCAGACACAAAATCGGGTTCAGGACATCGGAAATTAAAGACGGACAACTACTAATCAACGGTGTAGCAGTTCTTTTTAAAGGAGTTGACAGGCACGAACACGACCCCGTTACAGGGCATGTAGTCTCCAAAGAGCTGATGTTGAAAGATATCACTCTGATGAAGCAAAACAACATCAACACTGTCAGGACAAGCCATTATCCCAACGATCCGTACTGGTATGAGTTGTGTGACAAGTATGGTATTTACGTTATTGATGAAGCCAATATTGAATCGCACGGAATGGGATATGGCAAACGCAGCCTTGCAAAAAATCCCGAATGGGGCGACGCACATCTCGACAGGATAGAGCGTATGATTGAAAGGGATAAAAATCATCCTTCCGTTGTAATCTGGTCAATGGGAAATGAAGCCGGCGATGGTGTAAACTTCACAAAGTGCCGCAAATGGATTCATCAGCGCGACGCTTCCAGACCAGTGCATTATGAAAGAGCGGGTTTCGGACCAAACACCGACATCTATTGCCCGATGTATCCTTCGGTCGGTTATCTGAAAAGATATGCTTCGAAACCACAGGAAAAACCGTTGATTATGTGCGAGTATTCCCACGCAATGGGTAACAGTAACGGCAATTTCAAGGATTATTGGGACGTTATTGAACAATACGACCAGCTCCAGGGAGGCTCTATCTGGGACTGGGTTGATCAGGGATTGCTGAAAAAAGACAAAAACGGTGCTGAGTTTTATGCCTACGGCGGTGATTTCGGTCCCGACACCGTTCCGAGTGACGGTAACTTCTGCCTGAACGGAATTGTATCTCCCGATCGCACACCTCATCCGGCAATGACCGAGATTAAAAAATCCTACCAATACATTAGAACAAATTTACTTGACCCTTCGTCAGGAAGAATACAAATAGTAAATCTGTATGATTTCATCTCTTTGACGGATGTTGACCTTTATTGGAAATTATTAGCGGATACGACAGTACTCTTTAGCGGAAACATCAGCTCTCCCGGTGTAAAACCGCACGATACGCTAAATTTCAAGTTCCCTTTCTATCCGAATTTAAGAGTTAAGGAAGGTGTGAATTACTATCTGAACATCAGCTACAAAACAAATAAGGAAACGGAGCTGATACCCGAAGGATTTGAGGTTGCTTCCGAACAGTTTCAACTCCCCTCCGTCAGAAAAACGGAACATTTCCTTACAGATAATTTCCAGACTCTGAAAATTGCTGAAAATGAAGCGACGGTTGACATTATTGCCCGTACTTTCAGGGTTACATTCGACAGACAGCTTGGCAAAATATCTTCGTTCAAATATTATGACAGCGAATTGTTGCAAACAGGGCCGAAGACCAATTTCTGGCGTGCTCCGACAGATAACGATTTCGGTAACGGAATGCCGGTACGCTGCAAAGTCTGGAAAGATGCCTCATACACAAAAGATGTTGAAAAATTCTCCGTACAGCAGGTTGATAACGGCGAGGTAAAGGTTGTCGTTCAGCGCAAATATCCCGGCACCGGAGCAATGACGGAGACAACGTACAGGGTTTTCGGAAACGGGGATATTGAGGTTACGGAACATCTGATACCCGAAAAACCGAAACCGAGAACAGGAAAATACCTTATTGATTCACCTTCGGGAAAAGGCAAAATGATGAAGTTTACCAAGCCGGAACCGGTATTTGTCGAGATTCCCTCTTTGGGGGACAGGGAACTTGAGGCCTTTACATTACAGGTTAAAATCACTCCGGAGGAGTTTACACGTAAAAACGGACTTTGGATAAACAAATTGTGGGCTCCCGGAAGGCTTCATCTCGAATTCAGAAGCGGAACCTTATGCTTTTTCCTGGATGAAAGCGATTATCAGTACTTCGACTATGATTTTGAAACAGGGAAGACCTACGACATCACTCTTGTGTTCGACTCAAAGGCAAAATCACTTAAACTTTATATTGACGGAAAGCTTGAGGAATCGAAAGAATTCGGTACTGTGGTGCCTCTATATATTGAAGGCGTGAGTTATGCCGGCGGCTATGATCCGCAGGACAGGTTCTTTCTCGGGACGATGGATGATTTCAAAATCTGGACAAAAGCATTAACGGACGAGGAGATAAAATCGGGGAAAGCGGATAAAAAAGAACTTCTGGTTTGGTACTCATTTGATAATCAGCAGGAGAAAATAATTCCCGATATGACAGGTCATTTCAATGGAAAATTAATTGAAAAAGAGCCGACCATTCCGGAATTACCGAGGTTTGGAATGGTTATGAGAGTTCCGGGTATATACTCAAACCTCACGTGGTTCGGTCGTGGACCGGGAGAGAATTATTGGGACAGAAAATACGGCTCACCCGAAGGGTTATATACAAGTACAGTGGCTGATCAGTATTTTCCGTATTTGCGCCCGCAGGAAACGGGCTACAAAACGGATGTCAGTTGGCTGACCCTCCAGGATGATGAAGGAAAAGGGATAATGATAACAGCCGATTCGTTAATCGGTTTCTCAGCACTGAATTTCACGATTGAAGATTTGGACCCGGGAATAAAAAAAGCACAAAGACACACAAACGATCTGAAACCGAAAGATTTCATAACATTAACGGTTGATTATGCCCAGACCGGAGTCGGAGGCGACGACAGTTGGGGAGCAAGGCCATATCCGCAATATACTTTGAAATACGGCGAATATAAATATACATACACTATCAGACCGCTGCGCGGAAACGAAAGAAATATGATTGAGCTGAGCCGGAAGAGATTCAAGTAACAGGTTGATAATATTCTATTTTTTAAAACTTTTTGCTTTATCCTCAATTTGCTTAATAAAGTCTTTTTCAACCTGTGTGATTCTATTCTTAATTTTCTCTTTATAAATTTTGTATTCGCTGTGTGCTTTTTCTATTGCTTTTTGATGGCTAATTGTTCCTGAATGTTTCAAAATATCTTTATTTGTCATCTTCAGGAAGGTATCTAATTGCTTAATCCAATCTGCCATATACATTGGTGTTTGGTCTAAAGCCTGTATTTCTGCTATTTCCAGGTATGCAGTTACCATTCTGTTTAATATGTTCAATTCTTCTTCAGTAAGATAGTTTTTTGCAATTTCCACCTCTTTCTTGGTCGGAATCTCACCTTTGAAGTTTGTCAGTCCAATATTTTCTTTTGATGAATCTACCCTTTTATAAATGGTTTCTGCAGCAGTCTCCCCATGACTTGCCCAGTGCATTTTATTTTGAACCGTTTTAAAAAACATTACAGATTGTTCGGTATTTGGGTCATAGTCAATACTTGTGGCATAAATATCCAAAACCTTACGCCAAAACACTTTTTCCGATGAACGAATATCACGAATACGAGCCAGAAGCTCATCGAAATAATTTCCGCCTCCAGCCTCCTTTAGCAATTCATCGTTCATCACAAAGCCTTTTATCAAATACTCCTTGATAAGTGCAGTAGCCCACTTCCTGAAATGTACACCCCTGTGCGATTTCACCCTGTACCCTACAGATATGATTACATCCAGATTGTAATATTTTATGTTTTTAGTTTGGGTTTTCCCTTCAATAGCACCGTGTTGAGTGGTGTGTGCAAAATTTGCACATACCAGTTCTTCTATTAGTTCACCTTCTTTAAATAGATTGCGAATATGTTTTGTAACAACAGTTCTGTCCCGTTGAAATAGCTCTGCAATTTGCCCGGCAGAAAGCCATACAGTCTCATTCTCGAAATGAGTTTCAATTTTTACTTTGCCGTCTTCAGTCTGATATATTATGAGTTGGCTGTTTTTCATTTATAAATTACCATATATGTATTCAGCAATGATACAAAGATATAAAACAATTCCAATAATACTAAATATTATATCCTATTTTTAGCAACGATACTTTCAAACAGCAAATGCAACAAATTGATTTACAAAATAAAAAATAAAAACCAAAAAATTTCACCTTTATTAATTCCGCAATCATAGAAAAACATATATTTGCAGACCCAACATTAGTTCTTTCTTGGCATTCTTTACTCAAATCTATAAACAATAACTCTTAATATCACCGGCAAACAGTAGGAAATAAATATAAAATATCAATTTAATAAAAAAATCAGACGTATGAAAAAGCTGTTATCAATTGTAAT
>CAYOZZ010000314.1:0-6991 GCA_964408535.1 uncultured Bacteroidales bacterium
TATTAAGAAAAGCCTCCTTCGTGAACCTTTGAGACTTGGAGACTTTGTGGTAGTATTTTTCTATTCCGATATTAATCCTGTAACGGACATTTTATTTTTTGCCACGACTCCGAAAATTTTCGAAGCAAAGACACTAAGAAAAACAAAAAACTACTGCCACTCTTCCCTCTTCTTTTTCAACATCCGTAGTTTTATCGAAGGATTATCAGGGGAGTTCCGATAGCTATCAGAACTCCCTAAGGGAGAGGAAGGAGCGGTGGAGTGGCACCTTTATCCATTCCCTGTAGGAGTGGAAAGAACGGAGGAGTAACACTCAAATCCTCAGTACTGTCTATGATATCATCTACGATGAAAGTATCCTATTATCTGACGATGTTACAATTATCCGAACCTTTACGAGGTTTTTTTTTTAGGTATGCCTAAAACTTTACGGTGACTCAAACTGCAAGTAGATTTCCAAACCCGTATCATCCGACAGACCGCCACACCTGCTAAAGCGGGTTTGCAATGACGACTTTCATATAACGCCCGGATAATTAAGCGGTTAACGTCAATGCGATGAATCACGGAACTGTATATATGGGAAATTATTCCGAAGCAATCTGTTTTTTTTGAAACGGTTCCGTTACATCAACGCTGTCATTCCGACTACGGTGCAGGCAGTAGCATTGGAATGAGGAATCCTTCGGCTGAGAGAGACCGGAAGTCAAAATGGGTATTGAAATTTAATACTGCTAAGGTATTTTGGAATGATGTACTAACTCAACAGTTCCTTAACAATCTGTGCAACAACTTTATTATCGGCTTTACCGGCTAATTTTTTGCTTGCCATTCCCATTGTACGCCCCATATCTTTCATTGATGAAGCACCCGTTTCAGCGATAATTTCCCGGACTGCCTTTCTGATTTCATCTTCACTCATCTGCTCGGGAAGATATTTCTGAATCACCTTCATCTGAAACAGTTCCTCCTCAACAAGGTCGTCACGGTTCTGCGACTTATAAAGTTCAGCCGATTCGCGACGTTGCTTTACAAGTTTTTGCAGAATTTTCATTTCGGCGTCTCCGGCAACCTCACCGCCTGTTCCTTTATCCGTCTTTGCAAGAAGAATAGCTGCCTTTACGGCTCTGAGCGCTTCCAGCGTCTTCTTGTCCTTGGCAAGCATTGCCGCCTTTATGTCCTGGTTTATTGTGTTTTCGAGACTCATAATAATTGTTATTATTCAGCTTTCAATAACCGGTTTTTATTCAAAATGTAAAAGCAACTCAATTATCCTGACAAATGATAATGCTTAATCCACATTATCGTGCAGATAGGAGTTGTTTTCCCTAAGTTCGGGGTTATGATTTTCATCTTCCCCAAGAGTATAACGGGCTGCAACCGATTCAGACGAAGGAGTAACATCCGACAATTCCACATTTCTTCTTTTGTATGCCGGAACGTTTTCCATCTCCTCAATCTCTTCGTTCGACCTGAGCTTAATGCTAAGGTCTTTCAGTCTTCTGATTCTCTCTTTAGCCTTCTTCTCAATATCACTCTGCTCCACATCCTCCGAAAAACCGGTTTTTCTGACTTTCGTTTCCTTATTGATAGGGATAAAAGGTTTTGTTTCCGGTTTCTGGACCTTCGTCTCGTTCAAAACTGCCGGTTCAACGGAATCAGCCGGTTTAACGTCAATTTTTTCTTCAGTAAATGAGAATTCCAAAGGTTTATTTTCCACTTTGGAATTCTCTGCATTAGACACCTCTTTTTCTTCTTCTTTCTTAGGTGTTATAAGTGTAATTTCGTTAATAGGCTCGGTAATCCTCGGCCTTTCTTTTTTCTCTTCCTTTACAGTGTTTAGAGGAATGATTTTCCGTTTTGCAGGTCTCCTCAATACTCCCGGATCTTCTTCACTTTTAAAACCTGTAGCGACAAGTGTAATGCTGATTTTGTTTTCAAGAGATTCGTCAATGCCGTTACCCCAGATTATCTCCGCACTTTGTCCTGCTTCTTCCTGGATATAATCGGTTATATCCGAAACTTCATCCATTGTTATCTCTTCTGTTCCCGACGAAATATAAAGCAAGATATTACTTGCTCCTTTTATCTGATTATCATTAAGCAGCGGTGACGACAGAGCCTCTTCCACAGCTTTGATAGCCCGGTTTTCACCTTCGGCGGTTGCCGAACCCATTATGGCAGTACCACTGTTTTCCATCACGGTTTTAACATCCTCAAAGTCAACATTAATATATCCTGTGACCGTAATTATTTCGGCAATACCTTTTGATGCGACAGTAAGAATATTGTCGGCCTTCTGGAATGCTTCAGATAATTTAAGGTCACCGTGAAGGTCTCTAAGCTTATCATTGCATATAAGGAGAAGAGTATCAACATTTTGTTTTAATTCCTCAATACCTGCTTCTGCCTGCATTTTTCTTTTTCTCCCTTCAAATGAGAAAGGTATAGTTACGATACCGACAGTTAAAATGCCCATTTCTTTTGCCGTTTTGGCAATAACCGGAGCAGCTCCTGTTCCTGTACCACCGCCCATTCCGGCGGTTATAAACACCATCTTTGTATTTTTCTCAAGGATATGTTTCAGGTCTTCAATATTCTCAATTGCAGCTTCTCTTCCAACTTCAGGGACAGACCCCGCACCAAGTCCTTTTTCACCGAGTTGTATCTTCATCGGTACCGGACTGGCTTCAAGTGCCTGAGCATCCGTGTTGCAGATTATAAAGTCAACACCCTGTATTCCCTGGTTATACATATGCGATACAGCATTGCTTCCGCCGCCGCCTACGCCGATTACTTTTATTATTGCCGACTGGTTTTTCGGTAAGTCAAATTTGAGCATTTTATCCATTATTTTTTGGATTTAAAATTATATTTAAAACTATTTAATCAAGTGATATTAATTTTTTTTTATTAACAAATTTGATGTTAATATTTATGACAGTCCGTCTTTCTCAAAGAAATCCTGAATTTTTTTGAGAAAACTGATTGGTTTATTTATCGTATCAGTCTCTTTTTCTTCTTCTTTTTCCTGATTTTCCACCTCGGTTTCAGGAACTTCCTCCATTTTCAGATAATTCTCCTTTTCCTTATTATATCTGTCCATACCTTCAATAACAAGGCCGATACTTGTTGCATACATCGGGCTGGCCAGCTCCTCCGGCACATCCTTTGCAAGGTGCTCATTAGGGTAACCGATTCTTGTATCCATACCCGTAATAAATTCGGTTAATTGCGGCAAATGCTTTAACAATGCACCACCTCCGGTTAGAACAATTCCTGCAATAAGCTTTTTCTCATACCCGGAATTTTTAATCTCGTAATAGATGTGTTCAACGATTTCTTCCATCCTTGCCTGAATTATACTGGCAAGGTTTTTCAGGCTAATCTCCTTCGGCGGTCTTCCCCGCAGTCCCGGAATTGCAACAATCTCATCGTCGCGGTTTTCGCTTGCGAGTGAGGAGCCGAATTTCACCTTCAGTTCCTCGGCATGTTTTCTGATTATTGTGCACCCCTCTTTGACATCCTCCGTAATCACATCACCGCCAAAAGGAATTACTGCCGTATGCCTGATAATACCGTCCTGAAAAATTGCAATATCCGTTGTTCCGCCACCGATATCAACAAGAACAACTCCTGCTTCCTTTTCCTCCTCACTCAATACCGATTGTGCTGAAGCTATCGGCTCAAGTATCAAATCCACAACCTCAAGCCCGGCTTTTGTAACGCACTTGTAAATGTTCTTGGCTGCCGTCGTCTGTCCGATAATAATGTGAAAGTTAGCCTCAAGACTGTTCCCGAGCATACCTACCGGCTCTTTTATACCCTGCTCATTATCAATGATATATTCCTGCGGAATAACATCAATTATCTCCTCGCCCGGACTCATATTCAGATTGTACATATTGTTGAGAAGCCGGTCAACGTCGTGCTGGCTGATTTCGTCTTCGTAGTTTTCGCGGATTATTCCACCGCGGTGCTGAAGACTTTTAATGTGCTGGCCTGCAATACCGACATTTACATATTTAATGTCAACCCCTGATTTCTTGGAGGCTTCGTCAATGGCAATGTGAATAGAGTTTACGGTGTTCTCAATGTTTGAGACAACACCCCTTTTCACTCCTATTGACTCCGTACGGCCGTGACCGAGGATTTCAATTTTACCGTGTTCGTTGCGTCTGCCGACAATTGCAGCAATTTTAGTTGTTCCGATGTCTAATCCGACGATGATATCTGATGTTTTCATCTGTTAATTTGTTGATTGATATTTCTTTTGCTTCATTTTCTTTATTTCTCATTTTGAACAAACCACCTGGTTTTCATATTTCAAATTGATAATTTTGTATTTATCCCAGCCCGCCTTATTAAGCCCTTCTTTATAAAAAACAATCAGTTTGTCAAACTTCTTTTCCATATTGTCAATATCACCGAAAACGATAATATGTCTTCCCACTTTAGGTACTAATTCAAATTCGGTGTTTTTGTTCACATAAATCTGTTCTATCTGAGCTTTCAGAAAGTCGTTGCTGTTAATATATGTTGCCAGAAGATAAACCTTTTGCAATACCGGAGGATTCTCAATGTTTAGCTCTGTAAAATCTTCATAACCGTAAAGTTTTGTCGTATCATTTAACGATTCTTTAATATTTCCGCTGGCTACAAGTACCCTTGACGAATACTCCTCCCCAAGCGGAAACGGCACCCCCTCCCGGTCAATATAGAAACTTTGATTCTTCCTGTTTATTATTCTCACAACCGGTTTCCGCTGTGTAACGGTTATTTCGAGATTTCCTCTTAACGTTGTGTAAACATCTCCTTTTGCCACATATTTTATTTCGTTTACTATTTTTTCAAGCTTTTCAAGATTAATATCCTTTATCCTTTTGCCGACAAGCGAATCATATGACTTATAAACCTTTTCCTTTATGTCGTCAACGGTTATCAGCGGGTCTGAACCGTCGTAATTAATATTGACCTCGAATTTCTTACAAACGGTTTTTCCCTTTTCAATATTTATGAAACCGCCAAGTGCAATTATCCCGGCAACAATAAAAACCCAAAGTACTATTTTGAAACCCTTTTTTATCATACCTGAGATTTTTTTTGCATTAAAAATTCCTTAACAGGTTTAACAAGCCTGTCAATATCACCGGCACCAAGTGTTATAATAATATCAAAATCAAATTCCCCGAGCCTTCCGGGAATATCCGATTTTTCCATTAAAAGTTTGTGTTCGTTTGTCATTCTTTTCAAAATCATTTCTGACGATACTCCGTCAACGGGTAATTCGCGTGCGGGGTATATCGGAAGCAGAATGACCTCATCAGCCAAATCCAGACTTTCTGCAAAATCTTCTGCAAAATCCCTTGTGCGGGAATAGAGATGGGGCTGAAAAATAACCAAAGTCTTTTTCTCAGGGTAAAGACTCTTCACCGAATTCAGAACACCCTGAATTTCAACAGGATGATGAGCATAGTCATCAATATAGATTATCTTCCCTGAACGGATTTGATAATCGAACCTGCGCTTTATCCCTTTAAAATCAGGCAATGCTTCCCTTAACTCATCTTCATCCGCTCCATACAGTAAAGCCGTGGCAAGAGCGGCAACGGAGTTTTCCAGATTTATCAGCCCCGGAATCCCCGGAGTAAGATTTTTGATTATTCCATCAGGAGTTACAAGGTCAAAAGTGTATTTATCATCAGATAATCTGATATTTACAGCATAAAAGTCAGCCTTACCGTCAAGGGAGTATGAGTATATTTTGTAATTTTTTGAGTTAAAATTAAGGCCGGCACTCCGTTTTATCAGTAACGTACCACCCGGTTTTACCTTTTCGGCAAACTGTGAGAATGAATCAAGCAGATTGCTTTTATCATTATATATATCAAGATGGTCGGCATCAGCGGAAGTTATCACGGCAAAATCAGGTTGCAGGCGAAGGAAAGAACGGTCGTACTCATCAGCTTCCGTAACAAGTATTCCGGCATCCTCCGAAAGTAATACGTTTGATGACAAATTTTTTGAAATTCCGCCGAGTATGGCATTACATTTAATTTCCGAGTTTTTCAACAGCCAGGTAATCATTGTCGAAACGGTTGTCTTTCCGTGTGTTCCGGCGACTGCTATAGTGTTATATTCCGCCGAAATTTCACCGAGAATTTCAGCACGCTTTCTAATTTCAATTCCTTTTGATTCAATATATTGATACTCTTTCAACGATTTGGGAACGGCAGGTGTATAGATTACGAGTGTCGTGTCATCGGGGATTAGGTCAGGATTATCAACAAAGTGAATATCAATACCTTCGGATTGCAGTTCAGCCGTAAGTGCAGAGGGCGTACGGTCGTAACCTGAAACAACGGCTCCCTTCGATTTGAAATAACGGGCAAGAGCACTCATTCCAATGCCTCCTATTCCAAGGAAGTATATGTTCCCGGGTTTGTTTGTCAATATGTTATTTTTTCTCTGCAATTTTTTCTTTCCTTTTAAGATTGTTTTTTATTAAACCTGTTTACATTTATTATAAAAACCATTTTATCCATTAATTTACCCACTAATTACACTAATAAATCAACTCCACCAAATCTCTCCGCCTCTCCCCAACACCTGCAAGGTTCATCTCACCCCTCAATCCGGCACGCAAACCCTACAGGAATTCCCTTCGTCCCTTCGTCCCTTCGTCCCTTCGTCCCTTCGTCCCATCGTCCCTTCGTCCCTTCGTCCCTCCGTCTCACCATCTCTCCTTCTCTCCCTCTCTCCCTCTCTCCCCAACACCTGCAAGGTTCATCTCACCCCTCAATCCGGCACGCAAACCTTACAGGAATTCTCTTCGTCTCTTCGTCTCTTCGTCCCTTCGTCCCATCGTCCCATCGTCCCATCGTCCCATCGTCCCATCGTCTCACCATCTCTCCTTCTCTCCCTCTCTCCCTCTCTCCCTCTCTCCCCAACACCTGCACGGTTCATCCCACCCTCAATCCGGCCCGCAAAC
>CAYOZZ010000315.1:0-9460 GCA_964408535.1 uncultured Bacteroidales bacterium
GGGTAATTCAAGGTTCATCATTGATTCACCATTAACCTGCATACTTTCCAAAGAAAAGTTTTTAATTGAGTAATTGACAATTACCTTGTTGTTGTTTTGACTTTCAAGTGTGTATCCTGCCTTTCCCCAACTATCCTTGTATGAATAATTGTCAGCAAGAACACCTGTGTAAAGAAAGACAAAGCCAAGCATAACTGCCAGATACTTTGCATTTTTCAAAGTGTGTAAAGCATTTTTCATTTTTCCTGTTTTTTGTTTATATAAATTTCCGAATTAAGCTATTATTAAATCCAGAGAAGTTTTTCAGACATAAGTGCGCAAATGTCCGAAAAACTTCCGAGGATAAAAAATTTATTTTCTATTTCCGAATAATAATCTTCTCGCTATAGTTATCTCCGTCCTTCGACAGATTAATAAAGTAAAGTCCGCTTGAAAAGTCAGATAAATCTATTTTCGATGAGTAGTTCCCTTTTATTTCAAGGTTTCTGCTTTCATAAACCAATACACCGATATTATTATAGATTGTAATATCAAGATTTTCAGCATTCAAAGATGAAATTTCCAGATTAAACACACCGGTATTCGGATTTGGGAAAATGTTAAGTTTCATTCCTCCGAATACCTCATCAATTCCAATACATTCGCTTACATTAATAACCTGTTCGGCATAATTCTCACATCCGTTTTCACCGGTTACCGTATATGTAATTGTATGGTTGCCCAATCCGGCAGTTTCAGGATAGAACATACCGTCAAGAACACCCGTTCCTGAATATTCGCCACCTTCCGGTAAACCTCCCGTAAGTTCAAACTCCTCATTGTAAACACATACAGTATCAATAAGATCGAATGAAACTTCCGGCAGGGCATTTATCATCACTGTTAAAGCATCGGAGAAATCACCTTCACCGCATTCATTAATTCCTTTTACGGTTATCAGAGCCTCACCAGAGAAATTTGCGTTCCAGTCAACTTCACCGGTCATTTCCGTTCCTGTAATGGTTCCGGCATCAGCAGGATCAATAGCCCACATATAGCTTTGTGCATACATTGCACCTTCTGTTGTATATTCCGTATTATCTCCATCCTGACATAAAACAACTTCACCACCCGGTATAGCAGGAGCCATCGGCAGCGGTTTTACATTTACAATAACAGTGTCATAGACAGTAAACATTCCATCGTTAACGGCAACAACATATTTTGTTGTATCGGCCGGTGTTACAACCGGATTTTGTTCGTCGGATGTGAATCCTTCGGGAAGTGAAGTCCAGGAATAGGTATAATTACCCGATCCTCCTGTTGCATCAGCGGTTAACTGCGACGATTCACCCGGACAAACATCTTCAGGGTCAGCCGAAACAGTTGTTTCAGGAATATCCGCACCCACATTCAAGGTGACAGGAACGACAGTCAATGGCATATCAGCATCGTTACTTGAGATGTTGAGATTTGCAGTATAAACACCTTCATCAAGATCGGCTGCATCGAAAGTAACCTGAATAACATCTGTTTCACCCGCATTAAGATTACCATCAGTATGATCCAACATTAACCAGCCCAGAACATAGATACCATAATCCTCCACCTCTCCATACTGAGTTGTGCCGCAAGGGTCTCCACAGTCGGATCCGGAATATTTGATTCTGACCCTCATCACTGTCTCTCCCGGAGTTGCATCAGCTGGAACAGTAATACTGAATGTTCCCTGTCCGCTGTTATCTGCCTCGCAAACAACATTTTCTCCGGGATCGTCAAAATCACCATCAATATTCCAGTCAATCCAGACACCAAGGTCATCAGAAGTATAAACATTTCCATTAGTTACAGTTATGTCATACGATTCTCCCTTATTAACCATCGTTGACATACTTGTATAATCAGCATAGCCATCACAACTTGAGGAGTTATTAATTGTTCCAAAAGTAACATTGCTAATATATTCATCACATCCGCCGCCGGCGTCACAATAATCATTAACCCCCTTTTCACTTGTGATTTCGGGAGTAATGTCAAATGATAATTCAAGTTCTCCTGTGTTTTCAATCGTTAAATTTTGTATATCGGACGCACCAATCATTAGGTTCTGAACCATAGCATCAGGTGTGACACTTATATGAGGATTACCCCACTGAATAGAAGCAAAAGCACCAACAGATTCACCTTCATCGTGCATTGCCGTCACGCTGTATTGAAAGACCCCATAATCCGGAAGATTATCGGAATAGGTTGTTTCTGTAGTTGTTCCAAGTAATTCACCATCCCTGTAAATGTTGAAATGAAGGAATTCTTTCTCCTCATAGGTCCAGTTTAGTGTAGTAGCACCTGTTTCTTCATCAAGTGTAACAATAAGGTCGGTAGGCTTAGGCAGATTATTAGTAACATAAGGTGAAACATAAGTCATAAAAAGATTGTCTCTTGTATCCATCCATGCAGGATATACTTTTGAACCTCTTGCCGTGATACCGATATAATCACCCATATAATCGCCTGCAAGACCGGCGATAGGAGTAGGTGTAAAAGCCACGTCACTTACTTTAAAATCTTCCCAGGTTTCCCCACCGTCAAATGAGTTTGCGCAGAACACTTCACACTGGCTGCTGCTTACATTTCTGTCGTCGTACCATATTGCGCTCAGCGTTCCTGTTTCAGGGTCACAGGTTATCCAGGGCATATAATGCTTTTTACCCTGGCCAATTGGGTCCTGATTAATTCTGACAGGATCAGACCAGGTAGCACCTTCGTCTTCCGAGCGAATCATATATACGTCTGCATCGCTTCCTGTATTAGTCCCCGGGACACCGATATTACACCAAACAACATATATGTTCCCGCTAAAACCGCCATTACTGATATCAACCGCCATAACAGGAAAAGAGTTAACCCTCATACTTTTTCCCACGCCCGAATTACGGATACCGCGAATATTATCAATTATTCTGGTAGCGTTTGCAAAAGTCTGACCACCGTCAGTTGACTTGGCAAATCCGATTGCTTTTTCATCCTGCGGCCAACTATCATAAATTGCCCAAATAGCATAAACTTCACCGTTAGGGCCTGTCTGCAGGTTCACACCCTGATTGTGACTGCCTGCATTAACAGCTGAGCTAATATTTAAATGTGACGACCAGGTCATCCCTCCATCTGAAGAATGAACTATCTCAATATCGTTTTCATTTGCATTTCCGAATGCTGTCCAGGCATTATACAGATTTCCTTCATAAGGACTTGCCGGACTGTTATCAATCCACATATGGTTTTTGTCCAGAATATCCCATCCTCCGGGAGGAGTTCCAGCCTGCACCTGTGTCCAGGTGTTTCCACCGTCGGTTGAATGAGACACACCCTGCCCGCCGGCAGAGTTAATAAACCCAACATACATTCTTGAACCGTCAAGATTGATTGCTGTGGCAGGATCTCCGTTATTTGTTCCTCCGGCTCCGTTTTGCGAGCCACCCCAGGTAAGTCCTGCATCTGTCGAAAGAAAATAGTTGGCTCCATACAAAGAACCGACGCTGCTTCCGTTCCACGAAGTAGAGTTATTTGAATTCAAAAGATTGTCAACATCATCGGGATTTACAAAGACCGACACCTCTGTTTCCGTAACATTTGTTAAATTTGTTACCGGTACATCGGGAGAATCTTCTTTCCCGCCAATAACTGATTTTGCAACTATCTGACTTCCTGTATAGACTGCGGGTTTAATCGGAACAGGCTGTGCAACAGGCACAAGGCCTTCCTCAGCCAGTTTCGTCCAATATCCCATATTGTCAATTCTCGTGTCAATTTTTGATTTGGTCTTCAGTCCGTTTTTCTGACCAAAAGCAGTTCCTGCCACCAAAAAGGAGATAAGCAGTGTAAATAATAGTGTGTTTCTTTTTTTCATTCTGATAAAATTAATTATTAATAAAATATTCTGTTTGCAATGGATTCTTTGGGCGGGTAAATATAATGTTGTGTTTAAATAATAATATCTCTTTTATGAATTTAACAAAAAGACAGTTAAACTGTTTAAATGGTTGCCTGAAAAAATTCAATTCGGCAAATATAGAAAAATACCCGTATCTCCCTTTTTTATCACAGAAGAATATGGGTATTTTAGAATATATCTTCATTATAACCGGTTACCGCAAAATTATTTAACTATAATTTTACTGATAACTTCGGATTCCGGATTTTTAATTTTTACAAAATAAACTCCGGAACCTGCCTCCCTGATATCAACAGATAACGATTTATCCTCCGAACTGCCTTTGTAAACTATCTCATTCAGCATATTAATAACCAAAACTTCATTCCGTCCTTTACTATTGTTCAAATCTATTGTAAACAGACCGTTTGAAGGATTAGGGAAAATCTTATATCTGCCTGTAATGCCTTCATTCAGACCGGCATAGATGAAATTAATAACATTTGATGCACTTGACTCACATCCGAATTCATTAGTGACAATAACATAATAGTTGTCTGTTTCGAGGGGGTAGTAATCCTGCGATGTAGCACCTTCAATTATTCCGTCGGAATTATACCATTGGTTACCGCTTGCAGCCGTAGAATGCAAATAATCACCCTCATTTGTAATAATCGGTGTTTCGGGAGAAGGATTCACCGTAATTGAAATCTGAGAAGAAACCGTTGATGTACCGTCATAAACCGCAACCGTATATGTTATTGATTCACCGGGTGTTGCAACCGGATTTTGTATGTTTGGATTACTTAGACCGGTCGTTGGTGTCCAGCTAAAGTCATAATTTCCCGAGCCGCCTGTCGTATAGGCATTTAATTGCGAACTGCCGCCATTACAAATTGTTTCCGGATTTGCTGATGCAGTAACCGCAAGGGGATTCCCGGAATTATTTGATGCAGGGAAAACAATATAATCAACCCAGGCACAATCCGAGCCGTTTGAAACACTCATATCCTTCGAGTACTCCCATTTGAATGTATGGGTTCCTGCTGAGACAGGATATGATTCTTCGGACCAGGCTTCCTCACCCGACCATTCACCCTGCTGCACCCCGTCAATATAAAATTTAAGATAATCATAACCGGATTCTGAGGATACTTTTCTGAAAAAAGAAATATTACCATCGGAAACGACATCCATCTCAACATACATTGATGATATTTCTGAGTCGGATATTGTACCGGATTTTGCACAGTAAGTACCTTCATAAGGGTCTTCGGTTGAAATTGTCCAGTTACTGTTTCCTCCGAACTGCCACCCGTAAGCAGAGAAGTCACCGGTTTCAAAATCTTCAACAATAAGACCAATAGAAAGATAAAAAGTATTTTGAGCGGAGTACTGGCCTGAGCTAACTTCATATCCCAGGTCAACAGCAGTTCCGAGGGGAGTATTTGCATTAACGGTTATTGTAAATACGGCATTTTTAGTCTCATTTACATTTACAGTACCGAGATCGAAACTTCCCGATGTTATCGAAATATCGGTGGAGTTTGTTGTTAACAGTCCGAGGGTATTTGTACAGGCACAATGTCCGGAATTGGTTGTCTGAATTGTTATGTCAGCCATTTCTCCCGGATCAAGAATCCCGTTGCCGTTACCACCCTGAGAATCATCAATTGAGATATTCCCGATTGTGAGTTCCGGAGCATTTACTGTTATGCTGAATGAGGATGTCCAGGTATCGCCTCCGACCATTTCCAGATCGAAAGTAACAAGATGCTGATCAGGTATATCCGAAGCCACTTCAAAAGCGAAACCGTTTGTTACGCTTACCGTTTGTCCGCCTGCAATATTTCCGTAATTTTCGGTTCCGTCTGTTATTGTTATGTAACTGTCTGTTGTTGAAAGTGTAACCTGAACATTGTCAGCCTGTACTGTCCCAACGTTTTCAACTTCAACGGTGAGCCCAATCTCCTCTCCAAAATCCACTTCGCCGTTGTTGTTGCCCTGTGAATCATCAATCTGATATTCTGAAAATGAGATATATGCACCCTCATTCGGAATTATCTGAATATCATAATATGTTGGCAGGCAATTATATCCTGAAACAACAAGTTGGGCATCACCTACTTCGGTAAAAACAGGATCGAAATTTATCACTGCATTTCCCGAAGCATTGGTATAGCCGACACCGGCAATTTCTCCGTCCTTAATGACAGTACAGGCGAAGTTTTCCATTGGGGAGCCACCGCTTGTAACCGTCACATCAGTTGACGGGACACCAACCGGAATAGCATTCTGATAAGTAGTCTGAATTGAAACAGGTTCATCGGTCAGAACGCTTACAACCGGGTCACCAAGGATGTTAATATCGTAAAAATTCCAGCGCAGAGCGCCTTCCTCCCACTGTCCGGGAGCTGTTACCCACGGGGCGGTTTGTATTTTGCTTTCTGCAAAAGCAGCTCCCAGGTGATTAAGCTTTTCGTGATAAAGTGCATCTACCATTTCGCGGTGCAGATGAGCAGCCGGACCTTCGGTCTGGCCCTCGTTAAACCAGCCGTATCTTGAGTTTCCAACCACGGCAACGGCAAAGTTCTGTATTGTTACCATTTTTTCCAGAATACAGTCGTTATAATCAAATGATCCGCACATACATCCATGTGTTTGCAGGAAAGTGTAATTGTGATCAACTCCGTTTGCTCCTGAGAAATTAGAGTTCGTTATATCTCCGTTCGACAGGTGGGCAACATAGGTTTCGTTAGCATGCCCGCAGTGATGCACAAATTGTTTGCCGTTGTTTATTTTTGCAATCAAATCACTTCCGCTCCACGACTGATCGTGTTCATAAAGAGTTTCGATGTTGTTATCTTCAGGAATGCCGATAGTCGTATAACCGTTATCATCGTGATATCCGACAAGCAATTCAATATAATCTTTTCCCCAGGTTTCAGGACTTGAATAGAGAAATTCACCTGCAAGAAGAGGACTTGTGAATTCACCGAGAACAGGACTGTTCTGATAAGATATTGACTTATGTTTCAGATTATTAAGCTCCGTTGTGTTGCTAAATGGCATACGGCCTACTGCAATGTCAGGCAGGAGATCATCCTCCCCGGGTTCGCCCCAGCGATTATCATTATCATCATTCCAGGTTCCGTCCAGACCCGAATAGTACAGGTCGGCAGGAATTCCGTTATCCTCATAACCCGATCCCGACTGAACATAGCAATAAAATCCGCGATAAGGGATAAGCTCCACGTCACCACCAAGAATTACATATTCAACATTATGATTCTGATACTCCTGAATTATGTAGTTTCTTATCTTTTCCTGAACATCCTGTCCTGAAATATTTGCAGTGATGTACTCTTTTGTTACAACTTCACTTTTAATTCCCCTGTCAACATAAATCTCAATCAGGTCATCAAAATTATTCTCATACTGTGCAGTTGTAATTATCATCAACTGATAATCGTCAGCACTTTTATTGTCAGCGGGATATTGTGCTATCATTTTTTCATTCTGTACAAACCTGCTGATCTTTCCTTTTACTGTTTCTGTATTACTCAGATTCCGCAATGCTTTTGATGCAGCCGGCGACGGTTTTGTAGTAATCTTTATTGTCACCTTCTTATAGAAAGAAACCTGTCCGGTTACAGGATTATATTTCATAGGTGTAAATGTTGACATTGCAAATGAATAACCGTTCATAAACTGAGTCAACAATTCGCCTGTTGATTTTGATGGATAAAAGGCATCTGTGTTATATACCTGCTCATTTTTCTGGAAATCAACAGGACTATCATCATTCAGAGTCCTGGACTGCTGACGGGGGTAGAGGGTGAAAAAACCTGGTATTACCGTTTCTTCTTCTCCGATAAACTCAATACTAACTGCCGATTCACCCGGTGGTAACATCAGGGCTACCCGGGAGTAGGGTAAGACAGGTTCGCCGGTATGCCCGGTAAGTAAAGTGTTTTCAAGCCATATTGCCTGATATGTTTCACCGTTTAAAATTTTGTAACCGGTAAAATGGTAGGTTTGTTCGATTGTACCTGCATTGGTAATAAAAGCAAACAGGATGAACAATAAGGAAATCTGAACTTTTTTCATAATAATTATGATATTAAATCTGAATTAAAAATATACTATTTTATATACAAAGACCATGACATTGTTCCGAAGAAAATGGTTGTACGGTATGAGGTCTTTTTGGTTTAAAATATTTTATCAGTCTGTTCTACACTTCTCCTGATCAATATATCAATAAGCCACTGAGGGAAAGATGACATCAGAGTTATTGTTCTGTTGGGATTGATTTTATAAATCCTCCGTGGTTTGCCGGCTGTGAGAGCTCTCCTTACAATATTCGCTACAGCCTCAGCTTCCACGGTTTTACCGACATCCTTTTGTGCAATTCCAATGAACTTCTTCAAATACTTTGCATATCTGCTTTTTTCAATAACAGTGTCGGGAATATTCACATCATTGAGGAGCGGGGTATTTATTGCACCCGAACGTATCAAAACAAGGTCAACGCCGACAAGGCCAAGCTCCTGTCTCATTGAAACACTCAAAGCTTCAAGGGCAATTTTTGAAGCCGGATATGGTTGAAAAAGCGTTGGAAAATTTACTCCGTGACTGCTTATCTGAATGACTCTTCCCCCGGTTTTAATAAGGTCATCCAAAAAAACGCTTACAGTCAGAACCGGCCCGTAGGTATTGACTTTTAAGATTTTATCCAGCAATTCCTCTGTTATTTCAGAAACGGGCTGAAACATAAAAATGCCTGCGTTGTTAATAATATATTTAATTGAAATTCCTTGTCCGCCAAGTTGGTTCTTTACGTTTTTTATTGATTCTTCGGAGCCTGCATCCATCCTGAACCCGAGTACCTTCTTCTCAGAATCAAACAATTCAGTAACCTCCTCCCGGATATCGGTTGCAATAATAAAATCAATGTCAGGAAGAGTTTTGGACATTTCCACGAAAGCTCTTCCCAGCCCGCCTGCTGCACCTGTAATTAAAATTGCCGTTTTGTCAATAGCCATATAGAGTTATTTTATTACGAAATTTTAAATAACTTTAAAGAATAAACATACCAGGAAGTTATATTGTATCCCTTTGAATTTATGACACCTACAATATTATTGATAGAAAAATTATTATTTCTTAAACTGATTATCATATCGTCTATATGTTTATATGTATTTCCAAATTTCATAAATTTCTTGTTACAACTCTATTAATTAACAATTAAAATAAATGCAATTTACACTAAATACTTCATCCTTTGCTAATTATATACTGAGATATTTGTAATTTAAGGAACCTGATTGATATGAAAATCCGTATCAAATAGTATTCATAACCTTTAATAATGTAAAAGCGTAGTCGAAAAAGTACAACTACGCTTTTAAAATCTCTCCGCAAATAAACTCAGCAGCTTTTCCGTCACCAAAGACAGGGGGAAAATCAGGAGTCTTTGTATTTTTAAAGTGGTTAAATGCTTCAACGATTCTTTCTGTATCGGCATCTGTTATCATTCCTGCA
>CAYOZZ010000316.1:0-6864 GCA_964408535.1 uncultured Bacteroidales bacterium
GATTCATTACAGGGAATGTTTTTAGTTGCCACAAATCAGATGGTTGATCCACGTTTTAAAGAAACAGTGATTTTGATTTGTAATCATGACGAGCACGGTGCTTTAGGATTGGTTTTGACTAATCCATTCAATGAAATTCATTTCACTGTTTGCTTCAACCTTAAGTTCCGGATTACTTGTCTCATTAAGTGCGACATTATCAGAGTTTTCGGTTTGAGAATACAGGAAATATGAAAATGTTAATATTGCGCAGAAGATAAGTGCTGACCTTTTCATAACATACTTTTATTTTGATTGATTTGCACTTTGCTTATACTCTGATAAATCAGAAAAGTTCCGAAAAAACGAAGGAAATAATTAATTTATGTGAATTTAGATTATGAAAAGCTTCTATATCAGCTTGTTATGTGTTTGGAATTTTATTTTATTAATTGTGTTAGCAGGATTGTCAGATGAGAAAACGCTGTTGCCTGCAACAAGAACATCAACACCTTCCGAATAGAGTTTGGCCGAGTTTGAAAGATTAACGCCACCGTCAACTTCAATCATAGCACCTGAACCGGAAATGTCAATCAGTTTTTTTAATTTTTTAATCTTGCTGTATGTATTCTCAATAAACTTTTGTCCTCCGAAACCCGGATTAACCGACATAATTAAAACCAAATCCAAATCGGAAATTATCTCATCAAGCAAAGTTATGGGAGTGTGAGGATTTAGTGCAACACCCGCTTTCATCCCAAGTTTTTTAATAGCGGAAACCGCTCTGTGTAAATGTGTTTCGGCTTCATAATGTATCGTCAGGATATGGGCGCCGGCATCCCTGAATTTCTCAAAATAGCGGTCGGGTTTAACTATCATCAGGTGCACATCAAGGGGTTTTGTGGCGTACTCATTTATTTTTTTAATTACCGGAAATCCGAAAGATATGTTCGGAACAAAAACGCCATCCATAACATCAATATGTATCCAGTCAGCTTCACTGGAATTAATCATTTTTACTTCGCTGCCCAGTTTTGAAAAATCTGCCGAAAGAATTGACGGTGCTATTAGCCTGCTCATTTAATATTTTTTTTGACCGTAAAAGTAAAACAATTTTCTTATATTGCAGAACAAAAAAGCAGGTTTTAACACCTGCTTTCGATTCATTCATTCTGTCCGGAAAGTCTATCCCAAATATGATTTTAGCAATTTACTTCTTGACGTTTGTTTCAGGGTACGGATTGCTTTTTCTTTGATTTGCCTGACCCTTTCCCTTGTCAATCCGAAAATCCGGGATATTTCATCAAGTGTCATCGGTGGCTTTTGGTTTAAACCGTAGAAATAACGAAGAATATCCGCTTCCCGTTTCGACAGCGTTGAAATGGCTCTTTTTATTTCTATTCTTAAAGAGTCGTTTATCAATTCCGTTTCGGGATTCGGGATATCGTTGTTATTTATCACATCATACAGACTTGTTTCTTCATCTTCAACAATCGGGGCATCCATTGAAATATGCCTTCCGGCGTTTTTTAATGAATCGGCCACTTCGTTTTCCTCAACCTTTAACAGGTCGGCAATTTCAGTCGGATCGGGAGTGCGTTCAAATTCCTGTTCAAGGGTAGCAGTAGCCTTTTTTATTTTATTGATGTCACCGATTCTGTTTAGTGGAAGTCTTACAATTCTTGATTGTTCGGCCAAAGCCTGAAGTATTGATTGCCGTATCCACCAAACGGCATAAGAGATAAACTTGAATCCACGGG
Source organism: uncultured Bacteroidales bacterium (assembly GCA_964408535.1). Taxonomy (GTDB): domain Bacteria; phylum Bacteroidota; class Bacteroidia; order Bacteroidales; family JAADJA01; genus JAADJA01. The sequence goes on from CAYOZZ010000316.1 coordinate 1,740, forward strand.
TTTCGTCAAAACGTTGTGCCGCTTTTATTAACCCGAGGTTTCCTTCATTTATAAGGTCCTGAAGACTCAATCCCTGGTTCTGATATTGTTTCGATACCGAAACTACGAATCTGAGATTAGCTTTGGTAAGTTTTTCAAGTGCAACCTGATCGCCTTGCTTGATTCTTTGAGCAAGTGCAACTTCCTGTTCGGGAGACAGCAATTCAACCCGGCCGATTTCGTATAAATATTTTTCGAGAGAAGCCGTATCCCTGTTGGTAACCTGTTTTGTGATTTTGAGTTGCCTCATAATTGAAGAGTTTAAGTGGTTGCTAATCAGTTCATCAAACCGGGATTTTTTATGCCTGAGCATAAAAAATCCCGAAAAAATGTAATCTGATCTTTCGGGAAATTTTACGGTAAACTCTGTAAAATGTTACGCAATATTATTTTTTATCCGGCCTTGGCAGTAAAATTTTTCTCGAAAGTTTCAGTTTGCCGGTTCTCGTGTCAACGTCAATAAGTTTAACCTTAACCTTATCGCCGGGTTTCAGAACGCTTTCAACATCCTTAATGTGCTCCCAGTTTATCTCGGAAATATGAAGAAGCCCCTCTTTTCCGGGAAGTATTTCGATGAAAGCGCCGAAGTTTGTTGTGTTTTTAACTGTTCCAAGGTAAACCTCACCAACTTCGGGGATGGCAGTAATTGCTTTTATCCTTCTTTTAACTTCGTCGGAGGTTTCTTTACTTGTTGACATAATATCAATAACGCCGATATCTCCGACCTCTTCGATAATGATTGTTGAATTTGTTTCAGCCTGAATCTGCTGGATAACTTTCCCGCCGGGACCGATAACAGCTCCGATAAACTCTTTAGGAATTGTTATTTTCTCAATTCTCGGAACGTGAGGTTTGTAATCTTCTCTCGGCTCTTTCATAGTCTTTTCCATTTCGTTAAGAATATGGAATCTGCCTTGTTTTGCCTGTTCAAGAGCCTCTTTAAGTATTTCGTATGATAAGCCGTCAATTTTAATATCCATCTGACAGGCCGTAATACCGTCTCTTGTTCCCGTTACTTTGAAGTCCATATCTCCAAGGTGGTCTTCATCACCGAGAATGTCGGAAAGAATGGCATATTTTGCAAGTCCTTCATCTGTGATAAGTCCCATAGCAATACCGGAGACAGGTTTATGAATCTGAACACCTGCATCCATTAGCGCAAGAGTTCCCGCACAAACGGTAGCCATAGATGAAGAGCCGTTTGATTCCAGAATGTCGGAAACAATTCTTACGGTGTAAGGATTATCTTCCGAAGAGGGCATAACCTGTTTCAAAGCTCTTAAAGCAAGATTTCCGTGACCGATTTCACGTCTGCTGGTTCCGCGCATCATCCTGGCTTCACCTACTGAAAACGGAGGGAAGTTATAGTGAAGAATAAAGTTGTTTTTACCTTCAAGAACCGCACCGTCAATTGTTTGCTCATCCAATTTTGTTCCAAGTGTTACGGAGCAAAGAGCTTGTGTTTCCCCTCTTGTAAAGATGGCTGAACCATGAGCAGCGGGAAGATAGTCAACTTCTGTCCATATCGGTCTTATCTGATCAAGTTTACGACCGTCGAGTCTGATTTTTTCATCAAGAATCATTCTGCGAACGGCTTCTTTTTCAACATCGTGATAATATCTTGCAATCATCGAAGCTTTTTCTTCACGCTCTTCTTCGGGCAATGATTCGATGAACTCTTCTTTAATCTTTTCAAATGCTTCAGCTCTTTCGTGTTTGGCAGTAGCTCTCTTTGCTACTTCATATATTTTGTCATAAGTTTCTTTGCGAACTTTTTCTCTTAACTCTTCGTCATTTTCTTCGTGACAATATTCTCTTTTTGTTTTTGCCTTCTCAACCATTTTAGCAAGCTCAATTTGAGCCTGACATTGTGGTTTTATTGCATCATGTGCAAATTTAAGTGCCTCAAGCATCTCCTCTTCCGAAATCTCTTTCATCTCACCTTCAACCATCATAATATTGTCATAGGTTGCAGCAACCATTATGTCAATATCAAGGTTTTCAAGGTCTTCAACTGATGGATTGATTACCAGCTCACCATTAAGTCTTCCGACCCTGACTTCGGAAATCGGGCCGCCGAACGGAATATCCGACACGGCAATAGCTGATGATGCTGCCAGTGCGGCAAGTGCGTCGGGCATAGTGTTTTTATCACCCGAGATAAGAGTTATTAAAACTTGTGTTTCTGCGTGATAATCACTTGGGAACAAAGGTCTTAAAGCTCTGTCAACGAGTCTTGCTATTAATATTTCATATTCCGAAGGCCTTGCTTCGCGTTTGAAAAAGCCACCGGGGAATCTTCCCGTAGCGGCATATTTTTCCTGGTAGTCAACTGAAAGGGGAAGGAAATCTGTATTTTCTCTCGGTTCTTTATTAGAGACTACTGTTGCGAGTAACATAGTGTCACCCATTTTAACTACAACAGATCCGTCTGCCTGGGTAGCCAGTTTTCCTGTTTCAATAGTTACTTCTCTTCCGTCAATCAGGTGGAAGGATTTTGTTATTGCTTCTTTACTCATATTATTAAATTGATTATTATAAAAAAAGGCAATTTTTTTAATTGCCTTTTTTGTTATTCCGGTAATTTATTTTCTTATTCCAAGTTTCTTGATGATAGCTCTGTATCTTTCAATATCTTTTCTTTTCAGATAATCAAGTAACTTTCTTCTTTTTCCAACAAGCCTGACCAGCGAACGCTCGGTAGCAAGGTCTTTACGGTTATCCTTCATATGATCAGTAAGATGTTTGATTCTGAAGGTGAATAGTGCTATCTGACCCTCGGCCGAACCGGTATCAAATTCTGATTTTCCGTACGTCTTAAAAAATTCTTTTTTCGTGTCTGTCGTTAAATACATGTCAATCCCTTTTAACTTAATTAAAATCTTTACTTTTTTTGGGGCTGCAAAAGTAGTATAAAGTTTTTAATTCACAAAGGTTTTGTAAATTATTTTTTTTGACTGTAAAATATAAAAAAGCCGGACATCAGTTTGTCCGGCTTTTTTCGGTAAACAAATTATTTGCTAACTAAAATTTGTATGTTATTTTACCGTTTAGGGTTGTTCCTGCATGTAACGGCAGACTGTTAACCTGGTAACGTGCAAATTCGGGATACCAGATGTCAGCATTCAAAAGATTGTCTCCGTAAAATGTAAGTAGCAGTTTGTGTTCGGATTCCATCTTTGCAATAGCAAAAATATCAAATGATACATTTAATGAAAGAAGATTGTATGCTGATGCTTCAGGATTTAGAATCTCGACATTAGGTTTGTTCTTCTCGGTTAAAATGTAGTTAACCTTTGTAGGTTCTCCGAAATATGAATTCCATATTCCGGCCGAAACTATTTTTCCTGTGTAAAGAAGCCCTGCTTTACCCATAAAGTTCGGAGCAATTGCAGCATCTTTTATACCATTACCATCTTCATTTGTCTGATAAGTGGCATTAGCAAACAGTGAAAAATGATCGCTTAGAGAAAATTTGCCTTCAAACTCTACACCGTAGAATTTATGGCTTGCCGAATTGAAGAAGCTTGAATAAACAGGATTTCCACCAATTTCCCCAACAACTGTATCTTGTCTGATTTTATTTATAAGGTCTGTCATCTTACTGTAGTAAAATGTAAGAGATGTCTGAACTTTCTCATTTTGATAGAAAAATTGTCCTTCTGTAGTATTGATTAACTCGGGTTTTAGGTTTGAGTTCCCGATATAAAGGGGATTTTGAACATTTGTTTCCTGGGGATAAGGACTACGGAATGCAGTACTGTTTAGAATCTTTATTCCAAAGTTATCTGTGATATTAAGAATCGCACCGATTCTTGGTGAAAAATTGGCGTCAATATCTTCTGATTTATTCATTTGTACACCGGCAACCAATTTAAGCATATCAAAAAATTTGTAATCAAGTTGTAAATATGCATTGAATTTTGAAATATTTCCATCTTCAAGTATCTTTCCTGTAAACGAATTGTAATCATACAGACCACCAACAATAAAGTTGAACTTATCCGATGGTGAACCGTTAAACGCAACTTCCACAATGGAGTTATTACTTGATGCCTGCAATCCGTAAAGGTCACCGTCAACAAGACCGTTCCAGGTATGTCCGTTAAATGTGTAGTTGGCATCAAGAGAATAGTTTTCACCAAACTCAAAAGTATATCCAATATCAGTAAAATAGTGTGACATTTTGGAAACTTCTTCTCCTGCATGTTTTGTTCCTGATGAACTTGTCCACTGCCATTTTAAAGGAGGAACAAGTCCAAAAGGCTTCATTTCGCCATATCCGCCAAGCACTCTTAAATTTTTGTAATTCAAGTCAATAAAGGCAGCGAGATTATCTCTTGAGAAATTACCTTTTCCAAGTTTTGAACTGTCAACCTTGGGTGACGTAATATTATCGTCATAGAATTCCCATTCCGGCCCGTCATCGTTGAAGTATCTGAATCCCAGGTTTATATTAAGGTCGTCGTTGACATGAAAACCTCCTCCGACATTTGCCGAAAGAGTATTCAGAGAACCGTAGCTTACCGAAGCTTCAAAAGCCGTTTTTTCAAATGCCTGCTTAGTGATAATGTTAATAACACCTGAGTAGGCATTTGTTCCGTATAGAACAGAACCAGGTCCCCTGATGATCTCAATATGGTCAATTCCTTCAACAGGAAATGAGTTGTAGAAGACATTGTTGTGTCCTCCTGAAATTCCGTCTCTTAATGGTCGTCCGTTTATAAGAATAAGTATGTGATTGTCAAATACACTGGTATGCTGCCCCCGCATCGAGCCGAGGTTCCAGGTGTAAATACCAGAATATATCATATGCATACTCGTAACCCTGTCAAGGACATCCATAAGAGATGTTGACCCGAAGCCCATTATCTCATCATTGGAGACAACAGTAATAATACCCGGTGCATCACTTAGTTTCTCTTCTGTTTTTGAAGCAGTTGTGACATCTATATCCCAGAGAGTTTCGATATCCTGGGAAAACATCTGCTGATTAATTAGCAGAGTAAATACACCGATTCCTAATAGTTTGTAAATAGATTTCATTTTTTAGAGTTTTAATACTGATTAATAAATTCGATTAATT
>CAYOZZ010000317.1:0-14976 GCA_964408535.1 uncultured Bacteroidales bacterium
AGGGCCCGAAAACCTGCCGAAGAAATTTAACGGAAAAGAAGTTACGTCGAAACTGCAGAAATCACAGCATGCAATTCTCGGTGTTGAATATGATGTTTCGAGATACCTGACTGTAAATATCGAGGGATACTACAAGAATTTCCCTCAACTGACAAACATCAACAGGCAAAAGCTTTTCGATGAAAATTCTTTTCCCGATATGCCCGACGTTCTGGTAAAAGATTTCATAATCGAAAACGGATATTCAACCGGTGTTGATTTCTCAATGAAATACGATCAAAAGAGACTCTACATCTGGGCTGTTTACTCACTTGGATTTGTTACAAGAAGATATGAACAGCTTGACGGTACACTTACCGGGTACCGGCCTAACTTCGACAGAAGACATAACATTAATCTTATTTTCACTTATATTCTCGGCCCGAAATATGACTGGGAAATCAATGCAAGATGGAATTACGGCTCAGGTTTCCCATTTACCCTGTCTCAGGGTTTTTATCCTCAGATTACTTTTGAAAACGGAATATATACCGATTATACAACAACAAATGAAGACCTCGGTATTTTATATGGAGATTTGAATACAGGCCAGCTTCCGTCATATTATCGCTTTGATATAGGAGGGAAAAAGACATTTAACTTCAGTGCTCACTCAAGGCTTGAGATTACAGCCAGCGTGACAAACCTGTTTAATACCTATAACCTTTTTTATATTGACAGGGTGTCAGGTGAGAAAATCTATCAGCTTCCGATAATGCCCAGTCTCGGGGTTAGTTATTATTTCTAAAATATGCGACAAGCGTGGAGTGGACGCTTGTCGCAGTGGACGCTTGTCGCATATCAGATAATCCCGATTTAGTGCAAATTAGCTTTTAACCCTACCGGAATTTATAAAACACTTTGAATCCTTTGGTAAAAGCTTAATTGTACTTTTTCGATTATGCTATTGCATAATTCGGGTTAACTATGCTTCCGCTTTAAATTCTTTGACGGCATCTATCAGTGCAGGAAGAACCTTTTGGGCATCACCGATAATACCATAATCGGCAGCCTCAAAAATAGGTGCATCCTTGTCGGTATTAATGGCAACAATAACCTTTGAAGAACTTACTCCTGCAAGATGCTGGATAGCACCTGAAATTCCGGCGGCAATATAGAGATTAGGAGCAATAATTTTCCCGGTTTGTCCGGTATGCTCGCTATGAGGTCTCCAGCCTTCATCCGAAACAGGGCGTGAACAGGCAGTAGCTGCACCGAGCAGGTCTGCGAGTTCTTCAATAGGTCCCCAGTTTTCAGGCCCTTTCATTCCGCGTCCTCCCGAAACAACTATCTCTGCATCTGTCAATAAAACTTTTCCTGTTACTTTTGAAACATCTTTTACTTCCGTTTTAATGTCGTCGTCCGACAACTCAGGAGTGAATGCTTCTATTGCAGCGTTCCCGCCCGTTTCAATAATTCCAAATGAATTTTGAGAAAGCGTCAGAACCTTTCTTCCGGAATTAATTTTAACATTTGCAAAAGCCTTTCCTGTAAAAGCCTTTTTCTTAACTATGAAAGGATCGGTTGATGAAGGTAAAGCGGTTACCCCCGAAGCAAGTCCGGCTTTTAATCTGACCGAGACACGCGGAGCAATTGCCTTTCCCGTATTATTGTGGGAAATTACGATAACATTTGCATCCTCCTTTTCGGCAGCCTGTGCAATTATTGATGTGTAGGCCGAATTGTCAAGGGATTTCACTCTGTCATCTTCAACCTTAAGGATTTTCTCAGCACCATAGTTTCCTAATTTGCCAAGTTCATCATCTTCTACTTTGCCTATCGAAAGTGCAACTGTTGATGTGCCGAGCATTTTGGCTAATTCGTGGGCATAAGAAACAAGCTCGAAACTAAGTTTCTTAAATTTTCCGTCCCAATTTTCCGTATATACTAAAACTGACATGATCTTTGATTTATTAATTTATACTATATTTAATTGCCACAGATTCACAGAAATCATAATATAATTCTTTTGTAAATAGTGATGATTCTCCAAAATTAACAAGCAATCCTATCTTGCATTTTGATGCAGCAAGATAGTTTATAACTTTTGCATAATGCTCATTAGCAACTCCGTTAGTTGCCTTAACCTCAAGAATTACATTATCAAACACAACAAAATCAGCTTGATACTTATGTGGGAGAATAATCCCCTTATAATCTATTTCATATCTTTTTTCACGCTCATAAAGAATATCATTATTTTGAAATTCAATTTCTAATGCATCTTTATAAACTATTTCCAAAAATCCATGGCCGAGGTTCTTGTGAACCTCCATACAAAGACCTATAATTTTATAGGTTTCGTTTTGCAGTGGATATTTAGACTCTGGATACTTCATTTTTCAATCTGTGAATCTGTGGCTATTCCTTTTTACCTCTTTTAAATCACTTTGGCTTCTGTGTGCAAAAGTTCAACAAGCTCCTTAACATTTTCAGGATCAATGATTTTGCAGGCAGCTTTTGCCGGAGGCAGTTCATAACCGACATACTCAGTCATAGGAGCTGCTTCAGCGGGTTCAACAACATTCAGCGGTTTCTTACGTGCCATCATAATACCTCTCATTGAGGGAATACGCGGTTCAATGGCAATACCTTTCTGGACTATAGCTACAAAAGGCAATTGCGAGGTTACAACTTCGGAACCGCCGTCAATCTCCCGTTTAATAGTGACCTCACCACCCTCAAGATTCAGTGATGATACTGCTGAAACGGAAGGAAGACCGAGAAACTCGGCAACCATTCCACCGACAGCCGAACCGTTATAGTCGCTCGACTCAATTCCTGCAATAATAATGTCATAACCCTGATCTTTAACAGCTTCGGAAATAAGATAGGCTACTTCATAAGCATCTTCCGATTCGGCATCCACTCTGATGGCATCATCAGCACCAATTGCAAGAGCTTTCCTTATGGTAGGCTCCACGCTTTTAGGTCCTACGGTTATCACAGTTACTTTTTCAACGGCACCTCCGGATGACTCTTTCAGCTCAAGAGCACGGGTAAGTGCAAGCTCATCCCATGGATTTATAATCCATTGCACACCGGTTGTATCGAACCTGGTGTTTTCATCAACAAACCTGATTTTTGTTGTTGTATCAGGAACGTTACTTATACAAATCAGTATTTTCATATCTATTTAAATTTAATTAATATTTGTCCAATTTTCAATCTCAAGATCAGGAACTCTCTCAAACTCCTTTACGTTATTTGTTACTAATATTGAAGATAAACTCAAAGCATGTGCAGCAATCAGCATATCTAATGAACCAATAACAATTCCTGATTTCTGAAGATATGTTCTGATATTCCCATAATGAAAAGTTGCATTATAATCAAAACTAAAAACTTTCAGCGGTACGATAAACTTATTTAATGCATCTTGATTCTTTTGTATACTGGAGCTCTTTGTTACACCATACTGTAATTCAGCCAGTGTTATTGATGATATTCCAATATCCCCGGGAGCGATTTCCTTAAATTTTTCAAAAACCTCAATTGGTTTCTTTTTAATTATGTAAATACATATATTTGTATCCAAAAGATAAGTCATACACCTTATTGAAATGGTTCTCTATCTTGATTTTCAGGTTGATTACGCGATTCCATAAAATCCTCTGAAAAGTCATACAGACTATCAATCATTGGCTGCCATGGATTATGATAAGGAATAATATACAAAACACCACCCGTTTTTTTTATATATGCCTTATTATCCTTTATTTTATAAGCGTCAGGAATTTTTATCTCCTGATAATCCGATATATTATTTATCTCGACTGTATCAAATGCCATAACATTAAGTTTGATACAAAAATAATCATTTTAACCAATAAAAGGCAAATAATTCTGAATTAATCTCTAAGCAATGACCTTGAAATAACAATCTTCTGTATTTCGGAAGTCCCCTCATAAATTTGTGTCAGTTTAGCCTCACGCATAAGCCTTTCAACGTGATACTCTTTAACATAACCGTATCCGCCATGTATCTGGACGGCTTCGGTTGTTACCTCCATTGCGATATCGGCGGCATATTGTTTTGCCATTGAACTTGCAAGGGCAAAAGGCTTACCGTTATCTTTCAGCCAGGCGGCCTTCAGGCAGAGGTTTCTTGCATTTTCGACCTTAACAGCCATATCCGACAGTTTGAAAGCTATTGACTGATGATTAGCAATCTCCGTACCGAAGGCTTTCCTCTCTTTGGAATACTGAATGGAACGCTCCAGGGCACCGGAAGCAAGGCCGAGTGCCTGCGAAGCAATGCCGATACGTCCTGCTTCAAGAGCTTTCATAGCAAACTTAAATCCGAAACCGTCTTCTCCAATTCTGTTTTCCTTCGGAATTTTGACATCGGTAAACATAACGGAATGGGTGTCGGAACTACGCATCCCCATCTTATCTTCATGTTGACCGAGCGTAATCCCCGGAGTATCTTTTTCAATAAGGAAGGCATTAATTCCATGATGCCTCTTTTCAGGATGGGTTTGGGCAATTACAATATATGTTGAGGCTGAATTGGCATTGGTAATCCAGTTTTTTGTTCCGTTAACGAGATAATAATCCCCCATATCCTCTGCCGTTGTATGCTGATGAGTTGCATCGGAACCGGCCTCAGGCTCTGAAAGCAGGAAAGCTCCGATTTTTTCTCCTGTCGCCAAAGGTTTGAGGTATTTCTGCTTTTGTTCTTCATTACAATACTTTGAGATGCCGTAGCAAACCAATGAGTTATTTACCGACATAATTACGGCAGCAGAGGCGTCAGCTTTCGAAATTTCTTCCATAGCCAGAACATAAGAAACGGTATCCATTCCGGAGCCGCCGTATTCCGGGTCAACCATCATCCCGAGAAAACCGAGTTCGGCCATAGTTTTAACATGTTTTTCAGGGAAAATAGCGTTTGTATCTCTCTCAATAACATCAAGTAACAATTCTCTTTGTGCGAAGTCGCGTGCAGCGTCACGAATCATTAACTGCTCTTCAGTAAAATCAAAATTCATAATATGATTATTTTGGAAAGTAAAACATTTATAAAATTGAGGCCAAATATAGAAATTTTTTACAAACGGAACCGAATTATTAAAGGAATGAATAAAATCATTGGTTTTCCTTTGCCGTTTTTCGAAAACTCCTGAACATCAAAAGCCGCTATCTGCAATTCGTGACTGAATTTTATCTTTTCAAATCCATAACCGATTGACAGGTATCCTCCAAATGTTCTTGTAAAGTCGGTAATATTTCTATCATCAACCGAAGAAAAGCCCATTGCCGCTCTTATACCTGCATCAAAAAAACCGTTTTTTGTAAAATAATTTCTGTAGAATATTGAAAGTCCCAGCAACGGAATATTTGTCTTAATCTCTGATGAATTAAAGACGGAATAATCATCTTTAACTGAATTCCAATTGCAATAATGATGAATCAAAGAGGGATGATAAACAATTAGCTCACCTGTAAGTCCGTATCTTACTGAAAAACCGAAACCGAAATGTTTTGACTGCTGATAAGCCCAGGTGTAATCAAACCCGAAAACCGGTTGAATTGAGAGGTACTGTTCAATCCTACTGTTTTTTGAGTCGGTTTTCAAGGTGTCAACCTGCTGTGACGATAAATCCAATTGAAGAAACAGTAAGGTCAATATGGTTATAGTAATGTTTCTCATATCTAAAAATTCAATCCTACGCCAAAGTGAATAGTAAACAGATTATTATCCCACTCCCAGTCATTGTAAGTTGTGTAATATTCCTCAATCAAATTTCCATCTTCATCCTCATAATACCTATAATGACTTGATGAATATACCCAAAAATAATTCTCGTACGAAACCGATAAGAATGCTGGTCCGGCAAACCTGTAGCTGTATCCTGCTTTTGCCTTTCCGTAAATGCCGCCCGAAAAATTATTTATTACACCTGCAAACAATCTGTGTTTTTCCCCGATGTGATAAACAAACTGAACTCCGGTTCTGATACCTGGTAAAAAAGGAAAATCCCATTTATCAAAGTTTTCAAAACCGGAACCGATAAGAAAGTCGGCAGAAAAATTTCTTACGGTAATTACCTCGCGCTGAAAAGTTGTTACAAACGATTTTGGAACGGGATAACGGTAGTTAAAACTGAAAGCAAGTTCTGAATAAAGATAATTTTTAGCATGATTAGAATCGGCATTTTGTGAAAATGTTGTAAAATGCATCCAAAACACTATAAATGAAATTACAAAATATTTCATATCAAAAATATATACGAAAACAAATATTATCAGGTTTCAGGGATGCAAATATAATAAAATTACCGGTTAGTTTCCAAATTCTACATTATTAATACTTCAATTTGGATAAAAAAACACTATTTTTGTCATAAAAAAGCGTTTTGGATAAAAAGATTGAAATATCAAAAGGTTTTAAAGAAGATGAATCCTCTGTTCAGGAAGCATTTCTCAGACTTTCGGATGAGGAGCGTTTCATAGTTGCCTGTAATCTGTCGGAGATAATGATAAGAATTCAATACGAAAACGGAGTTTTACCCGAAGATACTAACTTTACAATAACGAATGAGTAACCTGGAGTTTTATACAGAGACATTAAAAGCTCTAAATGAATATAATGTTAAATATCTTGTGGTAGGCGGCTTTGCTGTTAACAGTTATGGATATATGAGATCAACCGGGGATTTGGATTTATGGATCCGTAATGACCGTGGTAACTTAAGAAATATATCTAAAGCGTTAAAAAGCCTGAAATACAAGGAATCGGATATTGAGATTTCCATTAATGAACTAAAGAATAATAAAAATATCAGTTTGATTCATAACAGGTTTTTCAAAATAGAATTAATTTCATTTCTCTCATCTACCCTGCAATTTGATAAGGCATTTTTAAGAAAGAAAGACAAGAAAATTCTCGGAACAGATGTTATGGTGATTGATATTAATGACCTGATTTATCTAAAAATCAAATCCGGACGGGAAAAAGATCTTCTCGATATCTATGAGTTGCAAAAGATAAAAAACAATAAACATTAAAATGAAGTTTTGCAAATATCAGTTTTAGCAAAATTATACTCCTTCATAATTTCCTCAATAATCTGTCCGGCAGGTTTTATTTCATCTATCAGTCCTGAGATTTGTCCGATTTCAAGTTCACCCTCTTTCAAATCACCTTCAAACATTCCCATCTTTGCTCTTCCTTTTCCAAGCATCTCCGAAAGCTCTTCACGTGAGGCACCTTTACTTTCGGCATCTGTGATTCTGTTATAAAACTCATTTTTTATTAACCTTACCGGAACAATTTTTTTTAGTGTAAGTCCTGTATCACCATCCTTTGCATTCAAAACAGCTTTTTTAAAATCAGGATGAGCCGAAGATTCGACTGAGGCAACAAACCTGCTCCCTATCTGAACACCGTCAGCACCAAGTGCCATAGCAGCAAGCATTGTACGTCCCGTTCCTATTCCGCCGGCAGCAATAACGGGAACCGAAACAGCTTTTACGACCTGAGGAATAAGTGTCATTGTCGTAGTCTCCTCAAAACCGTTATGCCCGCCGGCTTCAAAACCTTCGGCAACAATTGCATCAACGCCTGCCTCCTCACATTTTTCGGCAAACTTAACATTGGCAACTACGTGTACGACCGTGATACCCTTTTCTTTCAGAAAAGCAGTATATTTCTTCGGATTTCCGGCAGAAGTAAAGACAATTTTCACTCCTTCATCAATAATAACCTGAATATGGTCGCCGGTGTGAGGATACAGAAGCGGAATATTTACCCCAAAAGGTTTATCAGTCGCAGCCTTACATTTTTTTATATGCTCACGCAGCACGTCAGGATACATTGATCCCGAGCCTATCAGTCCCAGTCCTCCGGCATTGCTCACGGCAGAAGCAAGTTCCCACCCGCTGCACCATATCATTCCTCCCTGGATAACGGGATATTTTATTTTGAAAAGATTTGTTATTCGATTCATAATTATTACTGTTTTTTCTTTAAAACAAGTTTTGTCTTGTCAGCATTAACCACATTTCTGTAAAACTCTTTAAATTCAGGATACAAGGTTTTAGAATAGTGCCCTTTGTTTACCTTAATATTTCGCAGATAAAGTATCCGTGTGCTATCGGCTTTAGATTTACTGTTGTATTCTCCGAAAGTTGAATTAAATGACTTCTCTTTGGGAATATGCTCCGGGGTATAACTGCTTGGTAAATTAAAGATCACCGAATCGGAAACGGTAAATGAACGATACAGGAGGATGTCTGTCTCCCTTTTGTCGTCATCTTTGGGAATTTCCTTTAATTTATCAAGCATATTTAACGGGATGAACATACGTTTTCCGGTTTTTGAACAATACTTTGGGATACTCAGGTCAAGGGAAATTACTGCTTCGGGAATTCTGTCACCTGCTTCGGTTACCGAAAAATTCAATATATCGAACTCCGGTATATTTAGATTTTTATGCAACCATTTTTTTTGTTCTTTGGCATCATCGTGAATGAACCTGAAAACCTCATCATACATAAGTCCTGTAAGAGTTAAAACTATTTTGCCATCAATACTTCCGTCCTGATTAACAGTCATTTCGGCAAAACACTTTTTGCTGTTTTGCTTTTGCTGATATTCGGGTGTACGAATCAGCTCACCTCCTTTATCCGAAATGTTAAGAGCTAATCTGTCATCCGTAAAATCGCCGAGAAAACCGAAGGGCATTTCCTGATTAGTACATTCGAGCCAAACAGTATCATTTTTAAGAGGAACATTCAGAATTACATGGTTGAATTGTTGCGACGGGAAATCCTTAATAATTTCCTCCTTTTTAGTACCTGCTTTTACAAGTGTGTAGTTAGCTTTTATTCCGGCTTCTTCCAAAAGTGATTTTGTATAAAACGACAGTGCTTTGCAATCGCCGTATCCAACCTTGTCAACAGTTGATGTTTTGAAAGGTCTGAATCCTCCTATACCAAGCTGGATACTGACATATCGTGTATTTTCCTGAACATATTTATATATCCGGCGTATCATCTCTACAGTGTCGGTTGTGGAAGCGACAATCTCTTTTATCTTTTGCCTGGTTTCATCCGGCAAGTCATTCCGCCCTTCCAAAAGGCCGTTCACCCATAGCCCGAAATCTTTCCATGTGGACATATCACCCTCAAATCCTTCGTATGAGAAATTTGCAGGAGCCAGATATACTACGGGTTTATACTTTTCAACAGGCGGACTAAACGGTTCTTTTTCAAAAGCAGGCAGGTTTTCAACCTTCCAGGAATAATGAACATTATCGTCCAGGCTGTCTATTGCAGGAGTACTGTTGATATTTCTTGCATAGAAGCGAATTCCGGCTTTCTTACCTGCAAAAACATTCAAAGTTGCCGTTTCCACGGAAATATCATAATATTTTTGCGGTATCCATTCGGGAAAATATACAATTCCATCGAAAGTATAAGTATATGTAAAAACAACTGTATATGGATATTCCGATATATCCGGCTTATAGAGTTTCACTCTGTTTTCTTCATACAGAGAAAAACCGGAAACTATACTTAAATCAATTATTTCAGAATTTTTAGCCCTTTTGAGATATTTTCCTTCGGAGTCATACACTTTAATACTGATTCCACTCAGTTTCAGGTTTTTATTATAAAAAGTTATAAATAATGCATAATCCTTCCCGTTTTTATTTAAGATAGTTATTGCTTTTTCTATATGCAGTATTGCTCTTTTGTCAGATATTACTTTATAAGATGTTTCACTGTTTCTGATAACCGCATTTGCGTTTTTTAACAGGGAATCAGGAATATCTTTTACAGGATAAACAGATTCAGCATCAATTAGATACGATTGAAAAAACAGGAGAAGAAATATATAAAATCTGAACATCTGTTATTCTTTAACAAGTAAAACCTGCTCTGCATGTTTTGCAATTATCAAATTATAGAACTCTTTTAGGATTTCATAATCCTCAGGCACAAACAAGTCTTTTGTGATATTTAATTTTGTGATAACCTGGAGTATCTGACCCATTTTCGTCACTTTATATATAAATTTGCCACCGTTTTCAGGCAACGAAAAGACAACGCTTTCGGGAACTTCCTCAACTTTATACCCTTCCGGTACAGTAAAGTTCAACATTAGTGTAAGGTCTTTTTTATACGGATATTCGACCGGATAAACACGTTTTTTCAGTTTGAAGGGATTTTCGGTTATTGCCTGGTAAAACATCGGGCTAAAATAGATCATGTCACCGGCATCTTCGCTTTGGTCGGAGATGGTAACTTCAAACTTTTCTTTTACCGGCTTTTTCAGATCATCAACATTCTCAATTTTGTAGCTGTTTATCTTTAATCCTTCATTATTATCTTCCACCTCTGAAATATACTCGTTGTTATCGGTGTATTTGCTCAGTTTTTGCCTGATATCATAGGCAGCGTAGCCTTGATACGATCTTTGGATTGAACCTGTGAAGTTTCCGTTTTCATCCATTGTTATCGTATTCATTGACAAAAACTTAAATGCATAGGATGGTTTGAGATCAACCCATCCCGGATTTTTTTCGGATATTAATCTGCCTTTTTTATTCAGGTCTTTGACAGGAAGCATCCCGGCCGGCAGAAAATCGGTTGTTGCATCCATCAACACCCGGGTACTGTCAATAACGGCACTTGCAATAACATAATTTATTCCGAACAGTGTAGGATAATTTTCACGAATAAATCCTTTTTCTCTTGTTTTAAGTATTACCGGGTCGGAATCTATTCCCAGTTTTCTTAACAACAAAACAAGCATCAGATTAATATCGGCACTGTTTCCTGTCTTATCAGTGTATGCTTCCCGAAGTGTAGTGTGAATATATTTTGAATTATAACCGTTCCACTCCATATGGTCTTTAATGAATTCGTATGCTGCTTCCATTCTTGACCATTTATCATCAGGATAATTAGCCATAATAAGCGCCACTCTGTCTTTAAGAAATCCTCCGCTGCCATTAATCCTTGAGCCGAAATGTGAACTTTCCAGCAGAGTTTTGTTAATTGCTTTCCACGAAGTGGAGAAATCGGATAAAGTACCGTATCCGGGTTTTATCATCGAAAGCTCAAATTCGGCTTTGCTGATGTAGTTTTCTTTTGAAGTCATTGGCTGTTCTTCAATAAAAGCAGGAACATCCTTTGCAATGAAGTGATAATACTCTTTTTCAAAAGTAGCTTCGGAAGTACTGAAATGCGTTTGTGCTACAGAGAAACCTTGCCCTCCGGTTCTGGTTTTATTCTGAACTACAACTTTATCCTGTATTGTCTCATTTTCATAAACATTCATCGGTACGTAACCGTTAACTATCTTCTTAAAAATGTAAAACTCGGGTATTTCTACGGTATATTCGCTCCACATCACAGGAATTTCATACTGAAAATACCAATCATGGATATAGTAAAACAAGTCGGACGTTATTGAGTATTTTATATCAATTACAGACCCCTCCTTTACATTTGGCATTGCAAATTTCTTTCGTTCAAGATATTGATAAACATCTTCATCATATATATCCTTACCTGAGAGCTTTGTTTTTACAACCTTTCCGTTTTCCATATTAAAGGTTATTCCTTTCAGTTCGGACAATTTTTCGACATAGGAGCCTTCAATACGTAACGGGATTGACCAGTCAGCCCAGTTGTATGCTTCTTTATCAAATATTTTAACTCTTACGTGCCTGTTAAAATTAAGTATAAACCGGTCCTTGTTTTCATTATACTCATAATAAACTTTTCCAAAATCAAACAAAATGACTGCACTGGCATTTGTATCTGCCTCATATCTTGTCATCTCAAGATTTTTGGTATCAATCTTTCCGAATTTCATCGGCTCCTTTTGCGAAAATGTTGTTTGTGAAAGCGATAAAACAAGAAAGAATGAAAAAATCAGGGTAATTGAATTTAATTTCATACGTCTTAATTATATGGGTTAATTTTCTTGAATTATAATCAGACAGCAATATTATTAATAATTTTACTTTTGGCAAAGAAATAACCGAATATTGGAAGTTTTTTTTTGCAAATCAAACCCCTTGTTATTTGCACCGGGTGTTTTCCGGATAACTTTTTACAAACAAATGGATTTTATTCGTCATTACCTTCAAGAATCTCTTTTCCTTTCTCTTTCCATTTTTCAAATGTTGACTTATTGATGTCAAGGTCTTCAAGCTTATTCCACAGCAACGGAGCTATTGCCGAAACGGGTGAGTAAAGAACAGACTCCTTTTTCTTCTCTTTTGGAATCCATTTATTATCAATGCTGTTGATCAGCATTATGACAATGCTCATAAAAACCGCAGCTTTCAAAATACCGAATGCGGCACCTGTGAGCTTATTAAGGATACCGAGAGCAACCATATCAACCAGCTTTTCAAGTAGTTTACCCGCGAAATAGACAATAACAACAACTCCGATGAATGTTATGACGAATGAAATTATTGGGACATAATCTTCATTTAAGGTGAAATTCCCAATCAGGAATTTTGCAGCATAATCCGAGAAATAAACCGCCGCATAAATACCTGCAATCAGAGCAATTAAAGAGAAAAGTTCGATAATCAGTCCTTTTCCGAATCCCTTGTAAGCAAACCACGCCATCGGGATTAATAATATTATGTCAATGTAGTTCATTTTTATGTTAATGTTTATGTAAATGAGGCCTGTATGGATTAGGGCAATGTTTGAGTTTTACATCCACTTTCTTGCTTACCCCCTTCCTGAATCCAACCTTATAACCATACCGGTATCCAAACCCTTAACTTAATCCTTTCTCCGGTGCTTCTTCAACCTTTTTGTGAGTTCAGTGTCAAAAACGAAATCATTCAGTTCCTTATTGTCGGTATCGAGAATCTGGGTTTTGTCGCCTTCCCACCAAAGTTGTCCTTCATAGATAAATGAAATAGTATCCCCGATTTTAATAACCGAATTCATATCGTGTGTATTGACAATTGTAGTGATTTGAAATTCTTCAGTCAGTTTACTGATTAAGTCGTCAATTACCCCGGATGTGTGAGGATCAAGGCCTGAATTGGGTTCATCACAGAAAAGATATTTGGGGTTAAGCGATATGGCTCTTGCAATGGCAACCCTTTTTGTCATTCCCCCGCTAAGCTCGGCAGGATAAAGCTTGTTAGCATTCTCAAGATTAACCCAGTTGAGGCAAAAATTCACTCTTTCCCGTTTTTCTTCCGGTGACTGGTCGGTAAACATCGTTAAAGGAAACATAATATTTTCTTCAACTGTCATCGAATCAAACAAAGCGCCACCCTGAAAAAGCATTCCTATCTCCTGCCGTATCTTTTTTCTTTCCTTAAAAGTCATTGCCGAAAAATCTCTGTCATCAAAATAGATATGGCCTTCATCAACTTCATGCAATCCGACCAGACATTTCATCAAAACCGTTTTCCCGGAACCGCTCTGTCCGATAATCAGGTTCGTTTTCCCTTTCTCAAACTTTACGGTTATGTCCTTCAGTACTTTATTATCTCCAAAGGACTTTGATATGTTGACCGCTTTTATCATCTAAAACTTTAATATTATGACAGCAATAACTGAGTAAGAATAAGATTAAACAAAATTATCATTATACTGCTCCACACCACTGCTCTTGTACTTGCCGCTCCCACTTCAACTGCACCGCCTTTCACAATAAATCCTTCAAAACCTGAAATACTTGTAATCAGGTAGGCAAAAATAACTGTTTTTATAAGTGCATAAAAAATTATGTACCCGTCAAACCAGGCTCTGATTCCATATATATACTCATTTACAGTATATAAATCGGTAAATACGGCAACTAACCATCCGCCTATCATTCCGAAATACATACTCAGGATTATCAAAACGGGATTTATGATCATTGCAGCGGTTACCTTAGGGAAAATCAGATAATTGGCCGGATTAACTCCCATTATCTCAAGTGCATCAATCTGCTCGGTCACCCTCATTGTTCCAATTTCGGAAGCAATACGTGAGCCTACTTTTCCTGCAAGAATAAGACTGATTATTGTCGGAGCAAATTCGAGTATAACGGACTGCCGAACCGTAAAACCGATAGTTGATGCAGGAATTAAAGGATTGTCAATATTATATGATGTTTGAATAGCAACGACTGCTCCCATAAAAAGTGATATAATAGCCACAATACCAAGCGATTCTATACCGAGGCTTTGTATTTCGGCTACAAGCTGTCTGCGATATACCGATCCCTTTTCAGGCTTCCGGATAACCTGAATCATTAACAAAATATATTTCCCAAATCTGCTCAGCATTCCGTTTCGTTTCTTTTGCGAAATTAAATATTATTCTGTAATCAACTAAAAAAAAGTAAATAACAATTCATAAAAAACAATAATTCTGTATTTTAGCGGTTTCTTTTAAAAATAATTAGTGTGAAAAAAAGAATTACTGTTTTACCGGTCATATTGATACTCGCTATCGGTCTGTTCAGCTCCTGTTCATCTACCCGCAAGGCAAACAAAAAATGTCGCGAATGCCCTGAATTCAGCATTAATGACAATGGTCTATCTGAAAATTACTTAATTTATGAAGTCGGATAAAGATATTTTACTCAAATACCTTCCCGAAGAATCGGTCCCGACAGTACTTGACTGGATAGGCCGGTACAATCTGAAATTGTCAATCAGTAAGAGCAGAGTATCGAAACTCGGTGACTACAGACCTCCTGTCAGGCAAAGGCACCATTCCATTTCGGTAAACTACGATTTGAATAAATATCATTTCCTGATTACTTTTGTCCATGAATTTGCCCATCTTATTACCTGGGAAAAATATAAGGGAAAGGTGAAACCACATGGAAAAGAATGGAAAGAAGAGTTCAAAACATTAATGCAAAGTTTCATTGACAATGAAAATATCTTTCCTGAAGACATAAGAAATGCACTAATAGAATTTTTTAATAAACCGTCA
>CAYOZZ010000318.1:0-8119 GCA_964408535.1 uncultured Bacteroidales bacterium
TCCTGCCTGCCTGTCAATCATTGTACCCGGAGTAGCAGATGAAGCACCGCCGGATGTTTCGCGCAGTTCGACCAATATCCAGTCAACAACATTGGCATTCGGAATTGCTGTAACACTTTCAGTACCGGAATAGTTCCATGGTGCAATATTATAAGGTTGATTTAACGGTAAATAACCTGAGCCGTTTAATGTAGTACTCATTCCGAATCCGGAATATGCACCGTCGAGATATGTTTTCAGATTAACCGATATACCATTGATAACTTCAAGCGTACACGGAACGGTTACCTGTGGATTAACAGGATCATTACCATTGATTATCAAATCGGCATTATAAGTTCCGATGTCAAGGTCAGTTGAATTAAATTTAATAATTACTTCGGCAGATTCACCGGGTAAGATTGTTCCCGAAGTTATGTTTGCACTTAACCAGGGGCCATCACTAAATGAGAAGTCAACAGGTTCTGAATACTGATTTGAAGGCAGCAGATCAGGGTCTTCAGTGTTCTGGGAATCTAAGGTGATAGATGTAAAGTCGGAAGGATTGTTTTGAGCTGCTTCTGTAATAGCCTGAACAGTCCAGTCGTCACTTAAGTCGGTATCGGTACTGGCAGCATCTCTTCCAAGAGAATGTGTGTCATCCGGTGTTGAAAGTACCGAGTTTTCAACCCAGGAGGTTCCTGCCGGAGGTTCCTGAGTACTACCTCCCCAGCGTGCGAAATCAATTCCTGCACCCGAATCGTCAAATAATGACAATGACCCTCCATAGCTGGCTGACCACATAAAATTGCTTCCTAGATAAATATGAGTTGAAGTATTTGTACCCGATTCTTCAGACAAAACAACATAAGTTCCCGGATTGAAAGTAAAATCGGGCAATGTAAGCTGACCGTTGTATCCGCGTGTATCTGTCCAGTATATTGACCAGTTTTGAAGATTTATTACATCATCTGTTCCATTATATAATTCAGCCCAGTCTGATGAATTTGTAACAATTTCATTAATAACAATTCCGGATGTTGCAATTCCGGTAATATTAAGTGTCCAGTTCAGATTTGCATCGCCGGTATTGCTAATTGTTAGAATTTGTGTAGTACTGTCATTTTGCAATAACGTAGCACTCATTGATGTCGGAGCGACATCCATTTCAGGATAAGCAAGTGATCCGTTAATTTCGAAAAAGTTAAGATAAAAATTCATCAGTTCATCTTTTGTTGATGGAGAAGTACCGTCAACCAGACCTCCAAACTCATGAGAAGTTCCGATGGTTTTATACGAACCTGCATTGTAGGCAACACCAGTTCCATAAATGGGAGATTGATTTTCAAGAATTAAAAATGCCGGAGATATTGCTGCAAGATGATCCATCCAGTTATTATCGCCGGAATAAGTGAATGACATTCCTTCGGTAAACGTACCTGTTTGTCCGGCGACGGTACTCATATCACCACTTCCGTCAGCCTGTCCGTCAATATTAAACATAGAATGAACGGTTGTTTGGCTATCATAGGCCCAGGTGTCTCCACCTTCCATATAAAGCTGTCCGCCATTATTCAAATAATCAGTTAGTGTTTGTCCTTCGCTGCTTGATAATACATGGTTGCTGCTGTAAATACCGAGACAAAGAAATACCGATTTATACAAATTCAAATCAGGCGGGAAAGCGGTTAGAATTTCATAGGCAACCGAAAGATTATTCAATGCCGTTTCCATTGCCGGAGAAGAGTTATTATTTCCGTCAAGATCAAGTATCAGAACAGGAATTTGACCGACAACAGCGTCGTATGAACCGGAAGCGGAATAATTTCCGGCAACGACACTATAATCGAATGTTACCTGTGTGCCGCTCGGAGTAGCTCCGTCAATCGAAACTGTAAATAATGCACTTTCCGTATCGCCTGCAGGAATTACACCGAAATTATGAGTATTCTGAATTAATGTTATGTAAGGGCTTGCGCAGGCTAATGTTGCCATAGCAGTCGGTGAGTCGCTATGTCCGCTGTTTGTTGTTTCGATATAAATATCAACTGTTTCTCCCGGGTCAAGACGTCCGTCACCATTACCTCCTGCAACATCATCAATGGTCATAGTCCCGGTTTCAAGTTGAGGGGCGTTCACTGTAATTGAGAAATTAGAGGTCCAGGTATCATCCGAATTTCCCGTTATTTGCAGTTCAAAACTCACTACATACTGGTCGGGAATATCATCCGCCACGGCAAATGCATAAGCATCACTTAATGTTGATGTAGCACCTGCATTAATTGTCCCGAAACTTTCGGAATTATCTGTTATTGTGATATATGAATCAGCACAGATAAGAGTAGCTACGACATTGTTGGCAGCCTGACTTCCGGCATTCTCCAGGGTCATATCAAGTAAAATATTTTCACCGAAATCAGCCTCACCGTTATTATTTCCGGATGCATCATTTATAACGTGATTATTATAAACAACATACGGTCCGCTCGGAGGAATAACATTGACATTTGAAGAGTAGCGATAGTAATTTTGTTTCGTAACGGTTACTATCATTACATCACCGACATTTTGAGAAGGAATCGAAATGGAAACGGGTGAACCCGTACCGTCAGCGGTTCCGATAATTACTCCGTTTACCGTAAGTGCAATGAATGAACCTGCATCGGCTGTTACCGTGAACGACGTAGCACCCGACAGCAGGGTTGATGCATGATTGACTGTCAGATATTGCGGTACCTCAGAGTAGAGAACTGTAAAAGCATCGCCATGATGGTGGAAAAGGTGATAAGTAACCTCTTTGTTACTTGTATTGTATGGCCAGCTTGACTGTGCGAGGAATATTTTTCCTGCCGCATTTCCAAATGCTGGTAAAATTCCTCTTGAAGGAGGATCGGTTGTTTCTGCCGGCATAAAATCAGGCCATAAATTATCATACAATCCCCAGACATAAGTGTCATTAACAAATGAATAAGAAACTTCCGAAGCAGCAGTAATTCCCAAAGCGCCTGAATTATGTCCCCCGTATGTATATCTGTGGAATTTTTCGGCAAAACACTCTCCACTAATATTATATTTTCCTGTCAGGCAGTTGATTGAAAATATCCAGGGTAAATCCGTATTAGTCAGGTTATCAATATTTGAAGACTGGAAACCCGGTTCGCCCCAGCCGGTCTCACCACCATGGTCACGGTGTTGCAGAGCAAATGCCCCATTGTTTATGGCATTCTCAACATCTGTTGCTGTTCCGCCGGAGAAACCTCCAAGCTCCTGAGGTGTGGCAGGAATATAACCGAGTCCCGAAGGTCCGAAGTAATCAACAACAGTACTGGTATTTGTAGCCGTTGACCAGGGGTCGGAAGTGGGATCGCCACCGTAAACGGCATTAATTCTTACCGGATTCTTTCCAAGCTCATTCTTCCAGAATCCCCCTACTGTTTCCGAACATATCTGAAACCACCTTTCAGTCTGCCAGCCGAGAGCGGTTATCGGATGATCGTAAAAATATGTGCTTGTCGGTGGATTACGTTCATAGTCAAGAAATTTTGTAATCATTGTTTCAAGATGGGTTGCATTCTGTGCAGTCATCCTTGCAAGAACAACATCCGGTAACTGGTCTCCGTCAACATCGGCGTAAATATTATCCGAAACACAATAGCTGTTGTAAATTGGTGAAACGACAGTGCTTCCGCTTGTGCCGTAATCACCGAGAAGCAAGACGGCAGCCGGAGGAACAGCCCAGGTGTTATATGCATTGTCAATGTATCCCTCAATTGCTGTTGTGGTATTTCCTCCCACATCAGTTGTTGTCACCACTCCTGTTTTAATTCCCTGCAAAGTTCTGAATGTCTTTATCGAATCCGCCCATGAAAGGAAAACAGGGTCATCAGGAGAGATAATAAGATATTCAAAATCAGGAGTTTCCGTCGGACCTCCTTTTTTATTGTAATCTATTTCAGGTAGTGACTCAGGATTTAAAACGGCGTCTTTAATGATAGGATCCCACCAGCGGCTTCGCAGCCTGTCGTCGCCAAAATGACCGTTTCCTCCCGTAAACTCAATTTCAACCTTTAAATCCCTGTAAACTATCAGCTCTTTGGTAACAGGATTGTATTGAAACGGTGTTATTCCAAGCATTATGACATCAACACCGCGGATTTTTGAATTATCCGAAACCATAACCGGTTGCGACGGATATAATTTATTTTTGGAATAAATCTTATTATCCTTATTGTACTCCAAAGGTCCCGTTTCGGTATCGAGTGGGATACGCGGTGCCGGAGCAATGTCAATGTTTTTGAATATTTCAGTTCTTGATGCAATTACATTATATGAAACGGATGCTCCCTGCGGAATAGCTATATAGCGTCCTGTTCCGGGAAGGTCGGGTGCTCCCTCGTCGTTGGGAAGGAAAATCCCGGGAACATGAATTTCTTTTAAAATTTCGTCTCCAATAGTTATATCATCAATTGAAAACTCATCAATAGAATAGTTGATTATAACCGAAGTATTATCATTGGATTCGAGCGTGAATCCTGTTTTTCCCCAGCTGTCGGGGTAACTGATTTTCTCTGCAAAGCTTGTGCTGAAAACAAAAGCAAGCAGTACAAAAGTAAAACTTGTGGAAATGATTGATTTTTTCATAATATTACAATTAATGTATTAAAAATTAAATAAAAATTCATCTTCAAAAAGGAGCGAATATAAAGATTAAACATTTGGTAAAAGAATTTGGGCTAAATTATTATGTTTTAATGAGATGACAAAATAATTATTGCTATTTTTAATCATTACAAATTAGAAAATCAAAATATTTTGTATATTTTTGCAAAAAATTGAATAAATAAATTAGATTTCACAAAAATGAGTAGAACAATTATCCCTCTCTTTATTATCCTTTTTCTTACCTTAGTTAGTAATTCTCAGCCTTTAACAGTTCAGCAGATCATTAAAAATAAGATTAATGCTGGTGGTGAAACGGGTTCTATTTCAGCTGATGGAATCATTCTTTACGCCCAGGATGTTTTATCAAATTATTATGAGTTAAACGAATATATACCTGCCTGGAAAAACAAAAAGAATTTCAAAGAAGTAATTTCTATCCTGCAGGATTCATATAATGAGGGTTTACTGCCCGACGACTATCATATGAGCAATATCAACAGGTTATTGGAAGAGATAAAAACAAATCCCGACCCCTCTAAACTTGCTGATCTTGATCTGTTAATAACTGACGGACTTTTACTGTATGGGTCTAATCTGATTATGGGTAAAGTTGACCAGTCGAAGATAAGGCCGGGTTGGGATGTTCCGCCAAACGAACTTCCTGGCAATGGGGACAGTTTACTATATAAAGCTTTGGAACATAAAGATCTTACCAGAACAATAAACTCCATCAAACCTGATAATTTTATGTACACGCATCTCCGTAAGGGATTAAAACATTACAGGGAGATTGCAAAAAACGGAGGGTGGCCGAAAATACCTGATGGTGAAGTATTAAAACCAGGTATGAAAGATGAAAGGGTTATGTTAATAAGAGACTATCTCAAAATTGTAGGTGACCTGCCCGCTGATGCTCTAATTTCAAACGGTAATATTTATGACTCAACAACTATTGAAGCTGTTAAGAAATTTCAGTTCAGGCACAACCTTAATCAGGACGGCGTAATTGGAAAAGGCACACTAAGAGCTATGAATGTATCTGTTGAACAACGGATTGCCGAAATAAGAGTAAATATGGAAAGAGCAAGATGGGTTATTCACCACCTGCCTGAAGATTTTTTGGTTGTTAATATTGCCGGTTTTAATATCAGAAGACTCCGGCACGATTCTATTATTTATTACTCAAGGGTAATTGTCGGCAAACATTATCACGAATCACCTATTTTTAGGGGTACATTGAGATATATCATATTAAATCCAACCTGGACGCTGACTTATTCCATCGCCACTAAGGAAACCCTTCCAAAGTTGAAGAAAGATCCTGGATATCTTGAAAAGAAGAATATGATTATTATGGACAGGAGCGGAAAGATACTTGATCCGTCAACTATTGATTTTAATAAACTTTCGGCAGGTAATTTTCCATACACAATACAACAAAAAGCAGGGCCGCACAATTCGCTTGGCGAAGTGAAATTTATGTTCCCGAATAAGTATTCGGTCTATCTTCACGATACTCCTGCACGCAGCCTCTTTGCCAATGAAGAGAGGGCTTTTAGTCATGGTTGTATCAGACTGCAAAAGAAGTGGGAGTTATTCCTTAGTCTTGTTGACGATCCGCAATGGAATATGGATAGAATAAATGAGGTTATTGCCTCGGAAAAAACAACAAGAGTTAATCTAAAGAATCCTATTGAGATCATATTGTTGTATTGGACAGCAGGTGCCGACAGAGATGACAAGCTATATTTTAATAAAGATATATATGACAGGGATTCTGCCGTATTAAGTGCACTGGATAAACCGGTTGTTTTTAAAAAAGCCAGGTAAAATATTTTTTATTTAAAAGCGTTTAGCGGATTTGATTTTCAATTTTATGAAGAAAAGCATAATTCTATTACTGTTTTTGGCTTTTAATATCCCTTTCTCAGCGAAACCTGGAAATACGGGATTTATGTACAGGGTTCAGGATGAAGAAAAAACAGGTCTGGAAAGATTTTTTTATTCCGTTGTGCCGGGGAAAACCATTGAGCTTACAGTAGAATCAGAAAACCTTGAGGCTATTGAGATTGAATTTCCAAGGGGAGAGATTGTTTCAAAAAGTTCGGGAAAATGGATATTAAAAGCACCTGATACCGTCGGAAATTATGAGTTAACTATCAACGACTTATCTACTGAAAAATCTGCCGTTATCACACTGTTTGTTTTAGTGCCTGCATCACAAATGAAAGGTGAGTATCTGAACGGATACAGAATAGGGACATATCCTGCCGGAAAATACAAGGGAAGCGATAAGTATAAAAAACCTGTAGGGTTCATTGAGGTAACGGATAAGAATAAGGATATTTATATTACTCCGCATTTTCAATTGAAGCAGTTTCTGTGCAAGCAGGAGTCGGGATGGCCTAAGTATCTTGTTCTGAATCCTAAATTACTTCTGAAACTGGAGTTTCTGTTGAATGAATTACACAAAGAGGGAATTAATGCAAAGACCCTTTTTATAATGAGCGGATACAGAACTCCATATTACAACAAACTTATCGGAAATGTAAAATACAGCAGACACGTTTTCGGTGATGCCGCCGATATCTATGTCGATGAAGATAAAAATGGAGTGATTGATGACCTTAACAACGATGGGAAAAACAATATGTCGGATGCTGAAGTGTTGTATTCTATTGTCGAGCGTTTGGAGAAAAGTCCTGAAAACAGCAAGTTGATTGGCGGAATGGGAAAATATAAAAAGAATCCGGCACACACTTTTTTTGTTCACGTTGATACGAGGGGGTATGCTGCAAGATGGTAATCTGAACAGAGATAACAGTAATCATCGGATTATAAGCTTATTCCTCAGCCAGCGCCAATGATTCATCAACTTTTTTACAAACCATTTCATCTATTGCAGGACAATATCCGAGGAACTTACAAAAAGGCTGTGCATCTTTATCAAAAAGGATTGTGAAAGGAACTGCCGGGATACTCATTGCTCTTTTGAAGTTTTCGTTTTTATCAATATATACTTCAAACTCAATGTCGTGTCCATAAACAAAAGGCCGGATATAATCTAAGTTGCCAATATTGTCAACACATACTGCAACTATTCTGACTCCCTTATCCTTCAATTCCTCAATGTAAATATCGTTTAAATCCATAAGTTCCTTACAACAATTGTCATCATAGGTTTTCCAGAATACCATTATCATCGGCACCGAATCATTTTGAATTTTTTCAGAGGAGATCCTTGTTCCTTCCAATGTGAAGATATCCACATCAGGTAACTTTTCCTGCGATTGCAAAAAACTTATAAAAAGGATCATAGCTGTTGCTGTGGTTAAAGAATGTAGTTTCATGATGAGTAGTTTTAGATGGTTAATATTTCAAAGATCAATATTTACAAAGATACGACATCTGGAATGGAATTACATAGTAAATGTATAAATGCCGGGTTTCATCGTGTAAACGCCGGGGTTTATTTATT
>CAYOZZ010000319.1:0-2219 GCA_964408535.1 uncultured Bacteroidales bacterium
AATAAAACTAAAAAAAATTGAAACGTATAATAACAGCAATAGCAATGCTTATGGCATTTACCGTAAATACACAGGTAAATTACAACAACAATACAATCAGCGGCACTTACGCAAGTTAGTAGGAGAAAACGAAGATATAAAAATTTATCCCAACCCAAATAAAGGAAGTTTTGAAATACAAAGCAGTTTTCCGATTAAAAAAGAGGATATTCAAATTTTTAATGTTTTTGGTAACAAATTGGGATTAATAAATAGGTTCGATTGTTAATCCCGTATGACGGAAATAATTCCATAGTAGAAAAAATTGCTGTTTATGAAAAGTAAGTTTTTTATATTTTTAATAATTCTGTTAACCTGTTTTAGTCAAATAAACATAGCACAGAATAGTTCAGGGCATAATGTAAGACATGCCATTACGCTTGAATTTCCTTTTAATTATAAAGAAAAATACCGAGGCCCGGATCAAATCTTTTTATTCCAAATAGGATGGGAAGTGAATTGGAAACGGGAAGGCGCTTTGCACCAAAACGTAGTTTTGGGTGTGGGTTATAACTTTGGGAAATGGTAGCATTAAAAGGCAGGCTTATGCGATGGAATTCCGAGGCAATCTATGGCAGTCTATAAGTTATAAGCGATATTTTGCCCTCCACCACCTATGTTCCAAGCGTCCACGCTTGGAAACATATGAAACTCCCCCCTTTGTGAACCTTTGAGCCTTAGTGTCTTTGTGGCATTTATAGTCCTGTAACGTACATTTTATTTTTTTTGCCACGAAGGCACGAAGAAACACAAAAAACTGTGGACTGTTCGGGATTTCCGAATCCCGAACTAAATATATACAGGATAAAACCGGTCTTTATTTTGTAAAAATATTAACAAAAAACAAGGTGTTTCCCGAAAAGGTAATTGTGCAATGATAGTTACTACTCAATCCGGTTGGTTATCTTGTAACTGACAATAAGTTTTTCCGGTATGCCAATCCTTCAGTACAATAATTCACTTTTCATCTGCGTTTTTAAGTCAAAATAATATTAAAATTCAAAAAATATGAAAAAACTCACAGTTTTAATTTTCGCACTATTTTCATTTTTTATAAATGAATCATCCGGTCAAAACAGTAAATTTGAGATAGGATCGGAAGGGGGAGCAGGGCTGATATCATTAAGGGGTGACAGTCGTTTTTCTTATGATGCTGCTTTGGGATTTACAGGTGGTATTTCTTTCCAGTACAACATTTCCGGATTGTTCTCTTTACGGACAAATATTTCTTATGAAAAAAAAGGTGCCAAAGATAAAATTACCTATATTGATATTAACGGAGTCGAAATAGGGGAAAGCAGTATGCATATAAACAATAGCTATATTGTATTGCCGTTGCTTGCAAGGTTTTCTTTTGGGAAAGATATAAAATTCTTCGTGAACGGAGGTCCTTATTTCGGCTATTTGATAAAAAGCACCTATCTTTATAATGCAATTGCAGAAGTGCCCGAAGTTAAGTATGATGATACCGCAAACAAAGAGAGATTTGATTTTGGTTTGACAGCCGGTACCGGAGTATTGTTTCCGGTGAAGAAGCGAGTGCTTATCTCTTTGGAAATCAGAGATAATTTTGGATTGAGTAATATATATGATAGTGATGTCAGTCTAAAAAACAACTCTTTGTCTCTTCTGGCCGGAGTGGCTTATAGGTTTGGAATGAGCACTAATTAGTATTAATCAGGTAGTAAAAATACTAAAAAGCGTCAATTATATCCCGAATAGTTTTTTCATCTACGTTCCAAGCGTCCACACTTGGAAATATATGGAACTCCCCCCTTTGTGAACCTTTGAGCCTTAGTGTCTTTGTGGCATTTAAAGTCCCGTACCGTACATTTTATTTTTTTTGCCACGAAGGCACGAAGAAACACAAAAACCCACCACACCCTGACCATCTTCTTTTTCAACATCCATAGTTTTAACGAAGGATTGTGAGGAGATTCTCACTTCTACTACTGCTCTTCCCTCTCCTTTTTCAACATCCGTAATTTTAACGAAGGATTGTGAGGAGAGGGTCAGGGTGAGGTGATTTATACTTTTTCATTATTATCAAATACAATCATCACATAAAATCTTTTCACCGCACCCGGTGCACCTTCCGTTGCCGTCAATACCAGTTACTTCGGTAAAATATCCCATCCTTGAAATTACCGTTTTGCCACATCCGGGGCAAACAGTATCCT
>CAYOZZ010000320.1:0-3369 GCA_964408535.1 uncultured Bacteroidales bacterium
TAAAATACTAATTCACATTATGTTGCATAAGCAACAATTTATTGAGATTAAATAACATACGTTAATTAAGGGTTGCAAAAATATAAATTATTTAATTCAAAACAGGTTTTATGAAAATTATTCTAACGGCTTTTTGTTAAAGATCAGGTATCCAATGTTTATATTAAAACTAAACGGTTCCTGAGCCTCCTCATAATAGTTAAGAGACATACTTACCGGCCCGAAGGGTGCGTGATAAACCAAACATCCTGAGCCAATGATATTCCGTGAAGAAAACTCAGGTCCGAAGTAGGCATCGCCATTATCATCTTTAAGTATTTCCTGATATGGCTGAAAGACATAACCTTCAAGTCTTAAGTCAAAATTTTTAAAAAAATTAAAAACCGTCTTAAGCCCTAAACCGCCGTAATTATATGCCCTGAATTGTGTTAGAAAAATTGTTGACATTTGCGGAACAGGTTGAAAACTGGAGCCTTCCAATAATGAAGCAGTATAATTATTGAATAAAGGATGATTACTTATTACCGCTTCGGCATACAACCCCAAAGTAAAAAAACCCGAATTAAGAAAATAGTTATCATAGGATATCTTTAACTGGATCCATTTATGATAATCAATTGTTTCGGTAGTATCAGCTACTGTTGACCCCGGTATCGTATATTCCTGTCCACCGGTGTATCTTGCACATATCTCGAAAGCAGAACCTGATGTAGCAAATTGTTTTCTATTTAATGAGTTCCCCTCAATTTTAAAAGCAGGGCTGTAAAAATCGAAATATGTTATATCCGCTGTATCTGTCCTGCTGAATTGGTTTGTTTGATAATACTTGAATTTCTGCCTGCCTGCTACAAAATATGCCCCAATCCTGCTATGCTGACTAACCGGTGTTAAAACAGAAAATCGCCCATAACTATCATTCTCAACAAGATAATTCGGTTTTTCATCTTCAAAAAAGTAAGTGTTTGTATTAAAATAATTCCATCCGTTAAGGGTATAAGAGGCTTGCAACGAAACCGGTACTTTACCGGGTATTCCGTATATAACCTTCACTTTTCCCGAATTATGAAACCGGCCGAGATATGCATTCCCCATAAGACTTATACTCTTTTTTGCCCAGTAATTATATTGTAATTGAAAAAAAATCTCATTTGTGGCTTGTGAAGACACCAATCCTCCCAGCTTTGCCGTTATTTTATTTCCTCTTTTCACTTCCAGTTCAACATCATATTTTTTCGATGAATCATTATAGATGAGTTGAGGATATACATACTCAACATTTTCGTCGGCAATCAACTTTTTGTACTTCTTTTTCAGCTCTCCAAGAATAAGCGAATCAGGCAAACTATTTAAAATATTATGTCTTTTTTTTCTGTCAATGCCTAACAGTTTTTCCACATATACCTGTTGCTTTTCCGAAATTCCCGTAATTCGAATATTTCCAATCTCAATCCGTGGTATTTTTTTTGCAAATATCTCCCGCTCCTTTTCTTTAGCTTCGGAAGACACCCGCCTCCTTACAAATTTTTTAATTTCCGGCATTTTCTCAATAGTAGCCTTATAACCGCTATCAATAAATGCAGGAGTTTTACTGAAATCGGTAATACCTATATCCGGTGTTTCAGGATTAATGATTATTCCTTTGCCTTCTTCTATATTCTCGGTTGTATTTTTCATAAGCATTGACTGTATCTGAGAGACGAGGTCATCCTCTTCCGGTGGACCGTAAGGAGAGGCTGCCTTTATTCCGATAATATAATCCGGTGCAAAATCATTTTCCATAACCTCAACCGGGAAATTATTATACATACCGCCATCAAACATCAACTTTCCGTCAATTTTAATCGGTTTAAAATAGAACGGGAATGTTGCAGAAGCTCTCACCGCCTGACCCAGCTCACCGCTTTTCATTGTTAACGGCCTGCTTTCAGAAACATCCGCAACTATACACCTGAATGGCACCATCAGACTGTCAAAGTTGTAATTTGCCGCTGCGCTTGGACCTGAAAACAACTCCATAAATCCAAAATCCATTTCATAGGGTGTTATTATGTTTGCAGGTATTTTAATCCTGAAAGATGAGTCTATGCTCAGTTTGAATTTCTGCCACGAAGCAGTCGGTTCAGGTTGATTATAAAAACTCGAATACTCATTATCAGCATCGCCGTTTATCCACTTCCTCATCTCTTCGGAACTTATGAGCATCTCTATTTCATCGGGAGAATAGCCGCTTGCATACAATGCACCCACTATTGCCCCCATCGAAGTACCCGCAATGTAATCAACGGGTATATTGTTTTCCTCCAAAGCTTTTAATGCTCCGATGTGGACAACCCCCTTTGCTCCGCCACCACTCAACACAAGACCAACTTTCTGGGCTTGCACAGTACCGCTCAGAATTATAAACCCGGTAATGATAATGATATGTTTTGATATTAACTTCACTAAAGTATTATCACAACGTTAAAAAATAATGGTTATTGAAAACGAACACAAAAATACTCTCTTTTACTAAAAGACAATAAAATATTCAAAAGGTTTCTTTACTGATTTTTTCAGACAGAAAAATTATTATACGGAAATAAATAAAAACTTAACTTCGTTTTAAAATTTCCCGGTAGTCATCTGTTTTTTCAAGATTATCAAAACAGACAAGCAAATCAGCAGGAGGGGGAGTCAGTTTCCTGGTTATCATATCTATCCATGCCCCTTCAACAGTTATAATTGCGGCGATCTTATCATTTTGCTTATAAACATGATGAACCATTTTCCAGCGTTCACCGTCTTTAGACATACCTGCAAGGCACATATCAACTTTAATGGTTTCACCCATTCTTACCTCTTTCAGAAATCTGGTTTCTTCACGGAAAAGGACAGGCCCAATATGAAGCTTTTCCATTGTATCAAGGCCCATACCATTCTCAGCCATAAAAGCCACCCTAACCTGGGCGGCATAATCATTATAAGCAGTATGACGCATATGGCGGTTGGGGTCCATATCTGCCCAGAGTGTTTCATAAGTTCTTATGTATTTCGAGATGTTTTCCATTTCATAACCTCTGTTAATCCTTTAAACATCTTAACGAAAAACCATAATTCTTATTATAAGAAACTTAAGGATATTTCTTTACAATAAACTCTATATTCTTTATGCATTTAAAGAATTTGACCTGCTTGAAGTCAGAAGACTTGCAGGATTTCAAAAACTATAAAAATATTTCCGGTAACAATAAAAAAACTATGACTCTCTCGGATCGCCTTGCAGCGGGAGCTTTGCCAGCTTTTCAACCGTCAGTGATGCAAAACCGAACTCCTCCGTTACCGTACCCGCCATCAAATAAATTCCCTTCCCTTTAAAAGGATAGTTCTTTA
>CAYOZZ010000321.1:0-24445 GCA_964408535.1 uncultured Bacteroidales bacterium
TAAGTCCCAGTCCGGCTTTTGCGCTTTGCAACAAAAATTTACGACGGTCAATTTGTTTGCTCATAATGGATTTTTTTGAATTTATTATCAATTTTTCAGGAACCAAAAATAAATAATAAATGGGGAACTATTCAAAAAAAAACTTAATCTTATTGAACACGCCTTATGCACTATTAGTTTCACGAACTAACGGATTAGGCGGGATAACTGGCTATTTCGATTATACTATTACGAAAATCGGGTTAAATATTTGTAATTAACCTCTAAGAATTAGTGCAGGTTATAGCAAAAAACTAAGCATAATACCCGCAGCAACGGCAGAGCCGATAACACCGGCCACATTTGGAGCCATTGCGTGCATAAGCAGGTGGTTTGACGGGTCGGCTTTAAGTCCCTCATTCTGAACAACCCTTGCACTGTCAGGTACGGCAGAGACACCGGCAGCACCTACCAGCGGATTTATTTTATTGTCACCTGAAAGGAACAGGTTCATAACTTTGGCAAATATTACCCCGCCTGCCGTGGCAATCATAAAAGAGAGAGCACCGAGAACAAAAATCAGAATAGACTGACTTGTCAGAAAGACATCAGCCTGCGTTGACGCTCCGACCGTAATTCCAAGAAGAATGGTTACAATATCTATCAGAGAGGTTCGTGAAGTTTCGGCAAGCCTTTTAGTAACTCCGCTCTCCTTCAATATATTCCCGAAAAAGAGCATTCCAAGCAAAGGCAAAGCGCTCGGGGCAATGAAAGTGGTGAAAAGAAGTCCGAGAATCGGGAACAGCATTTTTTCCAGCTTTGAAACAGACCTCGGAGGTTTCATTCTTATAAGTCTCTCTTTTTTTGATGTAAGAAGTTTCATAATGGGCGGTTGTATTACCGGTACAAGAGCCATATACGAATAGGCTGCAATTGCAATGGGACCAATCAGATTTTTTACATGTATCGGAGCACCTGTGTCGGTATGACCGATAATATTAATTCCGTTTGCAAGTTTTGACGACAGGAAAATGGCAGTAGGTCCGTCGGCACCTCCTATAATTCCGATTGCACCGGCTTCGGCAGGATAAAAGCCGAGAGCAAGTGCTCCGAGAAAAGTGGCGAAAATACCTACCTGTGCAGCAGCTCCGAGAAGCATTAGTCTGGGATTGGAAATCAGTGATGAAAAATCGGTCATAGCTCCTATTCCGAGAAAAATCAGAGGTGGGTAAATACCGTTGGTCACTCCGAAATAGAGATAGTTCATAACGCTACCCTCTTCGTAAATCCCAAGTTTCAATCCGGCGTTCTGCATAAAAGGAATATTTCCTATTATAATTCCCACTCCAATAGGAATCAGCAGCAAAGGTTCATATTCATATTTAATCGCAAGGAAAATAAAAAACAGACCGACCAAAAGCATCAGCAAATGGCCGGGTGTGGCATTTGCAAAACCGGTAAATTCCCAGAACCTGACAATTCCCCTTTCAGCTTCTGTTGAAGTACCGGAACCGGAGGATTTGTTTACTACTTCGGTTTTATGTTGCGTATTATCGTTTTCACCGCTTTTATGTGTAAAACCGGACAGGACGGCGAGTATTGCAATTATTGATATTGCGGTTACAGCTTTGCGTATCATAACTATTTCATTTCCATTAACAAATCATCCTGAAGTACACTGTCACCCGGTTGAACTTTAACGGAAACTATGGTTCCGTCCTTTTCGGCGAGAATCATATTTTCCATTTTCATAGCTTCATACATTAGCAGTTTATCACCTTTTTTTACTTCATCACCGGGTTTAACAAAAACCTGCATAATGTTTCCGGGAAGCGGTGATTTAACGGAAACCATACTGCTGATATCTTTTTTTATTTTACTGTCACGCCGTGAGGGAGAAGGGACCTCTTTCCTTACGAATACAGGAGTTTTGGGATGTTTTACCTCATGATGAACCTCAACGGCATACCTTGTTCCGTTAACTTCAATATTGGCAATGTTGTCTTCAAAGTCAAGAATCTCAACATCGTAGTTATGCCCGCGAATAGTAAATTTATAGCTTTTCATTTTTCTACTTGCTCATTTTTCAATGTTTATTGAATATTGAATGTTTACTGTGTCTCTACCCTATCCTCTTAATTTAAAATAATCATTTACACTATATATTTTTGAATTCCAGGGGGAATAGTCACGATTTCTCTCCTTAAATGTAAGTATATTGCTCTCCTCATCATGAATTTCACTGAAATATAAATTTAGTGCCGTAGCAATAGCCGCACTCACCTCACCCGGAATATACAACTCATCCTTTTCGGCTGCTTTGAATTTTCCCTGTCTGCGCAGTTTTTGCCTTACAAAGAAATCTATAACTTTCGGTATCAGGCTGTAAATGTAAAACATCACTACAAGTGCGATAAAAACCGTTAAATAGCCTACTATTGCAACGGTTGTCGCAAACTCATTTATTGCAGACGGGTCGAATGTTATATCTGTAAGTATCATATCAACCGTATGTTAAAGTGGAATATTAGAATGTTTTTTCGGCGGATTTTTATCCTTTTTTGTTGACAGGGTTTTTAGTGCCCTGATAATTCTAAAACGTGTGTTTCTCGGTTCGATAACATCATCAATATAGCCATATCTTGCTGCTTTATATGGGTTTGCAAATTCTTTGCGGTATTCCTCCTCCTTTTCGGCTATATATCTTGCCTTCTCTTCAGGGTCTTCGATACCGGCAATGTTTTTCCCTTCGAGAACCTCAATAGCTCCTTTTGGGCCCATCACGGCAATCTCACCGGTAGGCCAGGCATAATTGATATCACCACGCAGTTGTTTTGAGCCCATAACATCGTGGGCACCACCGTATGATTTACGAAGTGTTATTGTGATTTTCGGTACTGTTGCTTCACCGTATGCAAACATCAGTTTTGCACCGTGAATGATAATCCCGCCCTGCTCCTGCGAACTGCCCGGCAGAAATCCCGGAACATCCACGAGAGTAATAACCGGAAGATTGAAAGCATCGCAGAACCGTACAAAACGGGCTGCCTTTCTCGAAGAGTTAATATCCAAAACCCCGGCAAGATAATTAGGCTGATTTGCCACAATTCCGACCGGCATACCGTCGAAACGGGCAAAACCAACTACGATATTCCTGGCAAAATGCCTGTGAAATTCAAGAAATTCACCACAGTCAACAATTGAATAAATTATATCCTTGACATCATAAGGCTGGTGAGATTCCTCCGGAATTATTTCATTAAGCGAATCCTCAAGCCTGTCAATCGGGTCGTCGCAGCATATAACCGGCGGGTCTTCAAGATTATTCTGGGGCAGATATTGCAACACTTTTCTGATAAGTAAAAATCCCTCCTCCTCATCGTCCGCTCTGAAGTGTGCTACACCGGATTTTTCTGCGTGAACGGTTGCACCGCCAAGACCTTCTGTTGTAATATCCTCACCCGTAACGGTTTTTGTGACCTTCGGACCTGTAACGAACATATAACTTGTTTTATCGCTCATTATCACAACATCGGTAAGGGCGGGAGAATAGACGGCACCTCCGGCACAGGGGCCGAAAATGGCCGAAATTTGCGGAATCACACCGGAAGCCATAATATTTCTCTGAAATATCTCAGCATATCCGGCAAGACTTTTCACTCCTTCCTGTATCCTTGCCCCGCCACTGTCGTTGATACCGATCAACGGTGCTCCGACTTTCATTGCCTGATCCATTACCTTGCAGACCTTCAGTGCAAATGTCTCGGAAAGAGAACCTCCGAAGACTGTAAAATCCTGGGAAAAGATATAAACCACACGTCCGTCAATGGTTCCATGGCCTGTTATAACACCATCGGAGAGATAGTGTTTTTTCTCCAGTCCGAATTCATGGCTTCTGTGAGTGACAAACATATCAAACTCCTCAAAGCTGCCTTCGTCCAAAATCATCTCAATACGTTCCCGTGCAGTATATTTTCCTTTGTTGTGCTGCGATTCTATTCGCTTTTCTCCGCCTCCGAGCCTCGCCTTTTCACGAAGCTCAACCAATTGACGGATTTTTTCCCGGTTGTTCATCTTTCAGTAAATTTTGACTATTTTTTTCCGCAAAACTCCATCAAAACTCCATTGGTTGATTTGGGGTGAAGAAAGCCTATGCTCAATCCTTCAGCTCCTTTACGCGGCACCTTATCAATCAGTCTGACATCTTTACTTTCGGCTTCGCTGAGTGCTTTTCCCACATCCTCCATCGCAAATGCAAGGTGGTGCAGTCCTTCCCCCTTCTTTTCAATAAATTTTCCGACAGGCCCTTCAGGGTCGGTTGATTCCAACAACTCGATTTTAGTTTGTCCAACCATAAAAAAAGCTGTCCTCACCTTTTGGTCTTTTACCTCTTCAACAGCGTAACATTTTAGTCCGAGTACATTTTCATAAAAAGAAATACTCTCATCCAAATTCTTTACGGCAATTCCAATGTGCTCAATATGAGTAGGTTTCATAATCCTGTTTTTATTGTTAATTGATTCACAAAAGTAGAGTTATTTTTTATAATGCAAAAAAAAACCACACTTTTTTTTAATTGATAATCAGTTTAGAAAGGGTTTAAATAGAATGTTAACAGAACATATTACTTTTTTATTTATGTTTGTGTCTGATAATGTTCATTTACACATGTTTAGTATGAAAAAGCAAGCAAACGGAACATATTATACAAACCGGTCTTTTCTGAGAAATTTTGGAGTTTTAATGCTGATATTATTGACTCCTCCGGCAGCAATAGTATTCTGGTACACAAGTCAAAACCTGAACGGTTCATTTCTTGAACTTTTCCGCTTTTTTGGTGATGAAGGATTTTTTAAAGCGATATATCAAATCTGGGCTCCTGTTTTCCTGGGTTCAAAAACAGCCTGGATAATTATTGCGGTCTTTGCCGTTACGGAGATTGTTCTTTTAAAGATTTTACCGGGTAAGATTGTCAAAGGACCGATAACACCGAACGGATACACACCAGTTTATAAGAATAACGGTTTTTATTCTTTTTTAACCACACTTTTTTTGTTCTGGCTTTTTGGTTTTCAATTGAAAATTTTTAATCCTGCAATGATTTATAACCGGTTTGGTGAGATACTCGGAGCGCTTAACCTTTTCAGTTGGGTTTTTTGTCTTCTTCTCTATTTCAAGGGTATTTACAAACCCAGCACACCCGACAGCGGTTCAAGCGGTAATCCACTGTTCGACTATTATTGGGGGACAGACCTCTATCCACACATATTCGGAATTAATGTGAAACATTTTACCAACTGCCGGTTTGGTATGATGTCCTGGCCGGTTCTTATTCTTTCATTTGCAGCCAAACAATATGAAATGTATGGTTTTATAAGCGATTCAATGATTGTATCTGTAACACTGCAATTGATTTATGTGGGTATTTTCTTTTATTACGAGTCGGGATATTTTAACACAATGGACATTCAGGAAGACCGGGCGGGATATTATATTGTTTGGGGAGTAATGGTTTGGATACCTGCGGTTTATACACTTACATCACACTACCTTGTTCAACATCCCGTACATCTTGGATACGGTTTTTCAGCAATCCTTATTATTACCGGGATAATATCGTTTTACACAAAAACAAGTATGAACAGACAGCGTATTAATGTCAGAAAAAATAATGGTAATTATAAAATCTGGGGTCATACAGCAAGGATAATCAAAGCAGAATACAAAGATGAAAAAGGTAAAAAGAGAGAAAGTATTCTGCTTGTTGACGGCTGGTGGAGAGTTGCCAGGCATTTTCACTATGTCGGTGAGATACTCGGTGCGCTGTGCTGGTCTCTTCCTGCATTATTCCATAATTTTATGCCCTATTTTTATGTGTTTTTCCTGACAATATTGTTGTTTCACCGTGCTAAACGCGATGATGTTAAATGCAGACTGAAGTATGGAAAATACTGGGAGGAATATTGTAAAACAGTACCTTATAAAGTAATTCCGGGTATTTACTAATTCTGTTCGGACTAAGGCAGATAAAAATCAATGTTGCGATTATTTTAATTTTGAGATATTGTTTTACTTTTGCTTTGCTAATAATTAGAACAATGACATCCGTTAAAACAAAAGCCGAAAAATTATTCATTCTGTTTCTTTTTGGGGTTATCTGGTTATATTTGTGGTTAAGGGCTGTTTATGTGCCTTTTGTTGCCGATGAAATATCAACCTTTTTTCTTTACATACAAACCGGAAAGTTTTTTCCATGGAATGCTGTTCCTGATGCCAATAATCACATTTTAAACAGCGCATTATCTTATTTGTCATATTCTGTTTTCGGATTATCCGAGCTAAGTTTGCGATTACCGAATTTACTGTTTTTCCCGGTATTTTTTTATGCCGTTTACAAAATTTCAGGCGAGTTAAGAAACAGGTATATTTCCTTGATATTCATTCTTGTACTTACCTTAAATCATTTTTTTATTGAGTATTCGGCACTGACAAGAGGCTACGGAATATCAATGTCATTGTTAATGCTGTCAATTTGGTTTACCATACAGCTTGTAAAATACGATTCAATAAAATATTACATATTTAGTTTAATAACGATTATACTATATCTGACTGCAAATCTGACACTTATTTACACGGCATTATTTACGGTTTTCATTATTACTATCAATGCAATTGCCCGGAACGGCGACCGGTTGAAATCATTATTTTCCAAACTTGCAATTATCGGTATTGTTGGGTTAGTTCCGCTTGCGGGATTTATAGCTTACCTGTTTAAACTCAAAGAACTAAATCTTCTTGGTTATGGTATAACCGGCACTTTCTGGCGTGTTACCATCGAATCGCTTACATTTAATTCTGTCGGGTCAACAAGTCAGGTTGTACCTGTTCTTACGGTATTATTTTTTATTGTTGCAATAATTATAGGTATGGTTAAACTCAGAAAGACAAGAACTGTCATTGAGTTATCAGACCCCGGATTCCTGTTTTTGTTTCTTCTTTTATTTAATCTTTTAATGTTTATTTCACTTCATTATCTGATGGGAATAAAATATCCGGAAGATCGCATAGGATTGTTTTTCATACCGTTATTAATTGGCAGTCTTCTTTTTATGATTGATTATGCCGTTGATTACACCGGGAAAAGGTATTTAATATTTATTACCGCTCCTCTTTTATATATTCCCGTTTTTTTTATTATAAACCTGAACCTTTCCTATACTCTCTACTGGAAAAGTATTAGTATTCCCGAACGATTTTACAAAAGCGTCAAAGAGGAAACAAAAAATTCGGATTTTCCGGCAACCATAGGTTCGGCTAATATAAATATTCATCTATGGACAATGCATAATTTCAGAAATGGAGGAGAATGTAATTTATTAAATTTTGCCGGCCAAAATTCAGTAAACGATGATTTTATGATAATTAACTATGATATTAATCCGGAATTGCGCAATTTATATGATTCTCTCGACTATAATCCGTTATCAAATGAACATTTGCTGCGAAGGAAGTTTCCTGCTGAAAAAATCCGCTTCGGGCATAATGATGAAATAAATACCGGTTCGCTTATAACAAAGACATATCTGAAATTTTACGAGGGATATATTAATAAAATACCGGGAAAAGAGGTGCTGATTACACTTGATATGACTTTCAAATCACCTGAAATACCTTTTTGCGGTTCGGTTGTCGTTCAGATTTTCGGTAAAAACCATAAACTGCTTGACTTTACTGCAATTCCGCTAAACAGGATAAAAACAGTATGGGACGGTTCAAGTCATAA
Source organism: uncultured Bacteroidales bacterium (assembly GCA_964408535.1). Taxonomy (GTDB): domain Bacteria; phylum Bacteroidota; class Bacteroidia; order Bacteroidales; family JAADJA01; genus JAADJA01. Next base: position 7,766 of record CAYOZZ010000321.1, read on the forward strand.
TTTCAAATACAGTATAAAGACCAAGCCTCTGCCGGATAATTGTGTAAGTATGAAAGTTTTTTTGTGGGATATTTTTAACCAGCCGTATTTCATCGGGGACGGGGAGATTTCAGCATATTACTATAAATAGAATTTATATTGAGCTTATGCAAGTATAATCGAATGCTGTTCCGGATTTTACCGCAAGCCGTTGCGAAAGATAATCCGGAACATTGTTGAACCCGGAACAAATATTCACAGCCTTATTCCCTTAAACCCGAATTATGCAATAGCATAATCGAAAAAGTACAATTAAGCTTTTACCAAAGGATTCAAAATGTTTTATAAATTCCGGTAGGGTTAAAAGCTAAATTGCACTAAATCGGGATTATCCAGTCTAATCCATTAGTTCGTGAGACTCCTTATGCATAAGGCGGGTTAAAAATAAATTGTATTCTCCGAAGAATCCTCCTTTCTTTTTATTCCCGTCACTGAAAGTAAGCCGGTAATGGACTTTAATCTTATCTTCATATTTATAGATCAGCACTATCCCATCTGTGATTTTTAATTTCATTTTGTTTTTCAGGAGTTCCCCGCTGAATGTCATTGATTTTCGCTCATCCAATCCTATCAGACGAAAACCTGTAAATTCCTTCGGTCAACTCCATACTGTTTTCCGGTGTTACCGATAACCAAAGGAAACTTTCAATATCAGTATTTTGTGGGTTCTGATATATGCTGTCTATACCACAACAAGTAAGATCAATCTCAAATTTTGAAAAAGTGTTTGTTGATTCATTAACGATAGTACAACGGTCAAAATCAAGATTGTACTTATCCTCGTGTTGTGTAAATGTATTGATACCCAATAGCGTATAAAATAATTATTGAAATATGTTTCATGATTTTTCTGTTTTTGTAATGGTTTTCTCTTGTACATTCAACCCCGTGCAAGAGCACGGGGCTATAAATAGTCATAGATTATTTTAATTTGAATACAACGGGCATTCTGTATGCAACATTCACCTTTTTACCGTTTTGTTCACCGGGCTTCCATTTCGGCATTAGTTTTAATACTCTGATCACTTCTTCGTCGCAGCCACCACCGATTCCTCTCTTTATAGCGATGTCTGTTACAGAACCGTTTTTCCAGACGATAAATGAAACATATACAATGCCTGTTATTCCCGCATCTCTTGCCATTGAAGGATATTTCAGATTTTTGGAAAGAAATTTCAATAACTCCCTCTCTCCTCCGGGAAACTCAGGCGGATTTTGAATAGGTGTAAAAATCACTTTCTCACCATCCTCCGGTTCTTCCTCCATTTCAGGTATGTTGTCCAGGTTATTTTCTGTTTCATCAGTAACTTCCGCATCTATTTCATAAGGGTCATCTTCAATTTCAACATCATCAGGTATTACCTCTATAGGTTTGATAATCTTGGGCTTTACGATTTCCTGCTTTTTCTTTTTTTGAATTGTCACCTCGGCAATATCATCATCAATTATTTTTTCACCAAGTGTCATCCAGTCATCATCATAGCTCCTTTCGGTCGTCCAGTTGAATGCAAGAAGCACAAATGTCAGGGAAATCACCATTCCTATCTGAAAAAATATACCACGCATTCTTTCAAGATTTGCTTTTTTTGATTTTTTACTTTTCATAATTTTAAATTTAAGGATTAATATAATTTTGAATTCATTATTATGATGCAGAGAGTTGAGAAATTCCATAAATGAATATTTCTTTTTTTATGGTTTATGCTGTGAAGCCTGTTTAGTAAGTACCGGTTAATGTTCCGGTTTTCAAATTTCAGTGTGCGATACGTAATTCTGCATTTTATGCAATAATGGCACTGCGTTTGCAGTTTTTCAATAATAAAACGGACCGCAATGTTCCTGATTTTTAAAAACAGATATCAAAAAAACCTGAAACGGCTTTCCGACGAAAGTCTGATAAGGTCGTTTGCAAAAAGCAGGGACAACAAATACCTTAGCGAGATATTTAACCGTTATATGCATCTTATTTTCGGGGTTTGTATGAAGTATCTGAAAAATGAGGAAGAGGCAAAAGATGCTGTAATGCAAATATTTGAAAAACTTATTACAAGCATTGAGAAGCAGGAGATAGAAAATTTCAAAAGCTGGATTTATACCGTATCCAAAAACCATTGTCTGATGAAGCTTCGTAAGGAAAAAGCCATTGCGAAAAATGAAGAGAGGTTTAAAAAATATATTTCAGCGGAAATTATGGAACTTGCGGACGAAATTCATCTTAATAATGACGCTGACGGTGAAGATATATTTGAAAAACTGAATATGGCGGTAAAAAATTTGAAAAATGAACAGCGGGTATGTATAGAAATGCTATATTTACAAAATAAATCGTATGGCGATGTGGCTGAAGTTACGGGATTGACGATGAAACAGGTAAAAAGCCACATACAAAACGGGAAGCGTAATCTTAAAATTTATCTTGAAAAGAGGCAGAGTAAATGAAAGTCGTTAAGAATAAATATTTCAATGAAACCGGGTGTCTGACTTTGGATGCACTCGAAAAATATAATTCGGGAAAACTTGAAGGCAATGACCTGCAAACTGTCAGCTCACACCTTGCCGGGTGCGACCTCTGTTCGGATGCACTGGAAGGGCTAAAACTTATTAATGACAGGGAGAAACTCAATTCCGTAATTTCCGAAATAAACGATAATCTTACTAAAAACCTGTTAAACAACCAAAAATACAGGAAAATCAGGAATGACAGAATATTTTACTTTTCGGCTGCAGCGGTTATTATTTTACTCCTTGGTATTTTTTCATATTTCAAGTTCAGTATAAACAAGCATACTATTGAAATATCCGAATTATCCGGCGACAAAAAGGTTGAGATGCCGGTTCCGAAATATCGGGAAACAGAAAAAACCACAAAACAGTCTGTTGATGAAAAACATACCGAAATTACTGAAACAGAGAAACTTAAATACATTACAATAAATATGTCGGATATAGAACCGGAAGAGTTGTTTGACGAAGAGCTGGAGATTTCTCTTGACGAGGAGGAACCGGAAACAAAAAATGTTACCGGTGATGAAATATCGAATTCAGATGAAAGTTTTTTAATGGATATGATTGTAATTAACAGTGAAGCAAATGTTGAGAGCGGTCCCTCGGCACCACCAATACATATTCAATTGAATAATAACAATACCAAAACGGATGAAAGCGCAATAGAAAATGATAAAACGGATATTGCTGCAAAAGAACTGATTGTTGAAATAATGCCGCAGTTTCCCGGAGGTGAAAACGGATTACGAAATTACCTGCAACAAAATTTAAAATATCCTGTCAGAGCACGTGATAAAGGAGTTGAGGGAAAAGTTTACATTTCATTTATGGTTAGCGAAACAGGAGGGGTAACAAATGTTGAAATATTAAAAGGAATTGACCCTGAATGCAATAATGAAGCCGCAAGAATCATAAAGGAAATGCCCCATTGGAAACCAGGAACCCGCCAGGGAAAACCTGTGAGTGTAAGGTTCGTACTTCCGGTCTATTTTAAGTTGAATTGAATGTCTGTTTACGTGTTATAATCTTTTTATGACTTTGTATTTTCTGCCAAAAAGATGTCAAGACACCAAGAAAACACAAAAAATTTGTTTTAAAAATCATTTTACTTTGAACCCGTCTTATACACTTTTTATAAATTATTGGATGAATGAAACAATGAATCAATAGATTAGGAGGGATAATTCCGGTTCAGTGCAATTTAGCATTTAACCCTTCCGGAAATCCGTCCGGGAAAATTTACCGGAAGTGAAAACAGAATTCTATTTACTTATGTAGAAGTTTATATATTTATTTGTAATCACTATAAATTACGAAAATCTCTTTGATTTTAAAATTCTGTTTATACTTTTGTTAACGCATTAACAAAGGATTAATTAATACTGAAACATTATGAAAAAATCAATTAAATTAGTCGTAGCAGCATTATTTATGCTGTCGTTTGTGAACTTATCATCGGCTCAGGAAGAATTATCACCGTATCTGAAAGTAGGTGAGCTACAGACAAGTATGAGTGATGCCATTACTCAGGTAAAAGATGCTTTAACGGCAAAAGGTTTTGAAATAATCGGAGAATATCATCCCGAAACCAAAGCCGGACTTTACGTTATTGCTTACACCCGTGACGACCTTCAAAAAGCCACTTTAAAAGTCAAGGACAGAGGAGCACTTGCAAGCATTCTGAAAATCGGATTAGTGGAGAAAGACGGAAAAATCGTTGTTTCGATGTTAAATCCGCCATATCTGTTCTATGCATATCTGATGGATGAAACAGACAAGCTTATGGGTGAGCTGACGGCCTTTTCAAACGATGCAAAGGAAGCAATGAAAGCAGTAGGTACCGGTTTTACACCTTTTGGCGGTGCATTGGAAGCCGATGACCTGAAAGATTATCACTATATGATGATGATGCCATATTTTACCGATCCTGTCGAACTGAACGATTATGATTCTTTCGATGAGGGATTAAGCGTTATACGCAAAAATCTGGATGCAAGAAAGGGAAAAACACTGAAAGTATATGAGCTTGTTTTCCCGGGCAAACAGATTGCAATTTTCGGAATTGCTCTTTTAGACCCTGAGGAGGGTGAGGGCCATTTTTTACCGATAATCGGAGAAGACAATATTGCCGCAATGCCCTATGAGATTATTCTTCAGGGAAAGGAGGCTACAATGTTACACGGCAAGTATCGCTTTGCATTGCTCTGGCCCGAACTTACAATGGGACAGTTTATGAAAATATCAAGCACTCCGGGCGATGTGGAAGATGTAATGGAAATGATTACTGAGGATTAATTATTATTGCAGGCTGTTCGTGATTTCAGGAAAAGCAATGTGTGCCGGCACGGTAGTTTACCGGACAGGTTAGTAAACTTTTCGTTTGCTATTCAAAAGGTTTGATATCCTTAATATTAAGCTGGAGTTTTACGGTTCCGTTCCATTCATTTTCTTCAATATGATAGCAGATATTGAAAGGGCCTCCTTTTACAATATCGTAGGCATCGCTTTGCTGAAATGCAATTGCCGAAACAGGATAGCCTCTGATATGAGGATGAACAACATCAAGTTTCAGATGGTTTTTACCCACAATACGTGAAAAACCCGTGTCAATAACATTTTCGGTCATAAACACGGGTGACATATTTCCCGGTCCAAATGGTGCAAACTGCTTAAGAATCCGAAAAAACTTTTTATTGATATCATTCAGACATAGCTTCGCATCAATCTCAATTTCAGGAGTAAGCATATTTTCCTGAATAGTTGATGCAACATATTCTTCAAACCTTTTCCTGAAAGCAACAAGATTTTCGGGTTTAAGCGAAAGACCGGCGGCATATTTATGTCCACCGAAATGTTCAAGCAGGTCGCTGCAGGCATCCACGGCATCATATACATCATAATCTTTAACCGACCTTGCCGATCCCGTTATCAGACCGTTTGATTTTGTTAAAACAACAGTCGGGCGATAAAATGATTCTATCAGTCTTGACGCAACAATTCCAATCACTCCTTTATGCCACGATTCGTTATAAACAACGGTAGTACTTGCCTCAAGAAGCTTTTTATCGTTCTTAATCATTTCATGAGCCTCCAGAGTAATCTGGAAATCCAGATTTTTTCTTTCAGTATTAAAATCATCAATCTGCTTTGCAAGCTCTTCAGCCTCCTCCAGTGAATTGGCAAGTAAAAGTTTTACCGAGTTCTCGGCATCTTCTATCCTTCCGGCAGCATTTATACGCGGTCCAACAAGAAAAACCAAATCGCTGATAGTCATATTTTTTGTGAAAGCAGGTTCACCGTTAGTATTTTCATTCTTTTTCGAGATATTGCTGAATTTCAGAATAGCTTCTATACCGGGTCTCGGGTTACTGTTAACCAGCTTCAATCCATAATATGCCAGAATCCTGTTTTCACCTGTAATCTTAACAATATCCGAAGCAATACTTACAACAACAAGATCAAGATACTTTTCAATTGTTTTAAAGGGAATATTGTTCTTTTTTGCAAATGCCTGAACGAGTTTAAACCCGACACCACATCCCGACAGTTCATCAAAAGGATATGTACTGTCAATTCTTTTGGGATCAAGGACTGCGACCGCATCAGGAAGAATTTCTCCCGGCCGGTGATGGTCGCCGATTATGTAGTCAACACCTTTGCTCTTTGCATAAGCAATTTTTTCGACAGCTTTTATTCCGCAATCAAGAACAATTACCAGCGAGAAATTATTTTCGGCTGCATAATCAATACTCTTATATGAGATGCCATAACCTTCATCGTACCTGTCGGGGATATAATATTCAATATTGTCGTAATAATTACTCAAAAATGAATAAACAAGAGCAACGGCAGTGGTTCCGTCAACATCATAATCTCCGTAAATCAAAACTTTTTCCTCATTTCGTATGGCAGCTTCAATACGTTCGACAGCCACCTTCATATCATTCATCAGAAACGGGTCATGAAGATCATTGAGTGAAGGCCGGAAAAAGGATTTTGCCTCATCATAGGTCTTAATATCACGCTGGGCAAGCAAATTTGCGAGTGTAGTATCTATGTTCAACACCTCCGATAAGTGCTGAATCACACTACTTTCACCTTGTTTTTTTAACTTCCAGCGTTTCACAATAATTTGATTTTTTGAAAGCGTAAAGATAAATAATATTAACTTGTACTTGTCAAGATTTTTTGTGAAAATGAATATTGTTTTTATAACTGCCAGATTAAAAGATAAATAATAAATTTAAAAAGTTGTCCGCATTGCTTCAACCGGATCGAGACGTGAAGCAGACCACGATGGTATTATTCCGGCTACGAGTCCGATAATAACCGATACGGAAATACTGATTATAATATTACCTGTAGTAAGCTTAAGAGGGAAGGGGATAATATCATAAGCATTTGAAACTAAAATAAGTGAATAAATTATTAAAAGTCCGATCAGACCACCAAAAAGCGAAAGAAAAACCGATTCGAAAAGAAACTGAAAAAGGATAAAGAATCGTTTTGCACCAAGTGCCATTTGGATACCTATCTGGTTCGTCCGCTCTTTCACCGAAACAAACATTATGTTTGCTATTCCGAATCCGCCGACAAGTAATGAGAATCCACCCACAATCCAGCCTACCATTGCAAAGATTGCAAATATCTCATCAAAGCCCTGTGATATTACACTTGTTTCATTTATTGCAAAATTATCCTCTGCATTCGGTTTCAGTTTTCTTACCGAGCGTAAAATTCCTGTCAGTTCATCCCTTAATTCATCATTGCTTACCATTGGTTTCGCCCTGACAATAATTGATCCGCTGACATTTTGCATATTCACAAAATTTCGTGCGTAATTAACCGGAATAATTACCCGGTCGTCATTCGTGTTACCAAACATATCATCACCCTGCTTTTTCATCAGCCCTATGACTTTCAGTTTACTTCCGAATACTTTTATTGTCCTGCCTACCGGATCAAGTCCTTCATATAAATTTTCAGCTATTTCGGCACCTATAATAGCAACATTCCTTCCGGCCTGCGATTCCAAAGGTGTAAAGTATCGTCCCTCACTGAGGTCAAAAGGCATTACCTGGTCATAATCGTGCGAAACGGCAAGAATAGTAACGTTTTCAATACTGTTGCTCATATATTTCACCGTTCTGTTAACACCGAAAATAAAAGCACTTTTATCAGATGCAGTACTTCTTTTTTGGATTTGCTTCATATCCCTTAATGTCGGTTCGGGTCTTTTCATTATTTTCCACCACTGTATATCAGGTCCCATCATCCAGGGCCATTTCTGAACAAAAAGCACATTACTTCCCAGACTGTTAATACTGTCGCGGACAGCAATCTCCATCGAATCAAATATTGTAAGAACCGAAATAACGGAAAAAATGCCTATTGTAATTCCAAGTAATGAAAGCAGTGTCCTGACTTTATTTACAACAATGGATTGCAGTGCAAAACGGTAGCTTTCCCTGAATAATTTTAAAAATATTAGCATAACTGTAAGTTATCAAAAAAGATTGTGTAAAAATAAGACAAACCTTTGAATATTTGAATAGAATTTAATCGTTACTTTGTAGCAGTGAATAATTGTGGTCATTTGGTGAGCATTAGGTGGTTATTGAGTAGTTGTTTTTTCAATAAATGACAGCGAAGCAAATAAAACAAGCAGTGAATTAAAAACCAAATTAAATGAAAAAGATTAAAAGTGCCCTAATTTCAGTTTATCACAAGGAGAGACTTGATGAAATTGTCGAACATCTCGGCAGGCTTGATATTAAAATTTATTCCACGGGCGGGACCTATGATTTTATTAAGAAGATGGGGGTTCAGGCCGAAACTGTGGAGTCGCTCACATCCTATCCGTCTATTCTCGGAGGCAGAGTAAAAACATTACATCCGAAAGTTTTCGGAGGAATTCTCGGCAGACGCGGGAATGAAAACGATATGAGTCAGTTTGCCGAATACGGCATTCCCGAAATTGACCTTGTAATTGTTGACCTCTATCCTTTTGAGGAAACAGTCGCTTCAACGGATAATGAGGCCGAAATAATTGAAAAAATAGATATAGGCGGAATTTCACTCATAAGAGCTGCCGCAAAAAACTACAAGGATGTGATTATAGTACCTTCTTTTGACCGGTATGACGACCTTATAAAACTTCTTGAAGAGAAAAACGGTAGTTCGGACATAGAGGACAGAAGGTATTTCGCAACCCAGGCTTTCAACGTTTCGTCGCATTACGACACAGCTATATTTAATTATTTCAGCGGTGGCGAAGATATTGCTTTCAAACGGAGTTTTACAAAATCACAGGTTCTGCGCTACGGAGAGAATCCTCACCAGAAAGGTTTGTTTTACGGTAATATGAATGAAGTTTTTGAGCAGTTGCACGGTAAGGCAATTTCATATAACAATATCGGAGACCTTGATGCGGCAATTAACCTTATAATGGAGTTTGAGGATACTACTTTTGCCGTCCTGAAGCATAATAATGCATGCGGAATAGCAACACGTGAAAAACTTATTGACGCCTGGAAAGATGCTCTTGCCGGAGATCCGGTTTCGGCTTTTGGCGGGGTTTTGATAACCAATCGTGAAGTGGATGAGGAGACCGCTATGGAAATTAACAAACTCTTTTTTGAGATAATTCTGGCACCCGGTTATAATAAAAATGCACTGGAACTGCTTAAGTCAAAGAAAAATAGAATAATTTTGCAAAAGAAATCATACGATTTTCCGGTTAAACAATTCAGGTCGGTGTTGAACGGTGTTATTGTACAGGACAGGGACTTGAAAACGGAAACGGAAGAAGATCTGAAAGTTGTAACAAAACTTTCGCCTTCACGTTATGAGATTGAAGACCTGCTGTTTGCAAATAAGGTTGTGAAGCATACAAAATCAAATACCATTGTTCTGGTAAAAGACAAACAGTTGTGTGCAAGCGGAGTAGGGCAAACATCAAGGGTTGATGCTTTGAAACAGGCAATTGAGAAGGCCAGCTCTTTCGGATTTGATCTTAATGGTGCCGTAATGGCTTCGGATGCATTTTTTCCGTTTGCCGATTCGGTTGAAATTGCCGGCAAGGCAGGAATAACAGCTGTTATTCAGCCGGGTGGGTCAATAAGAGATAAAGATTCGATTGAGTATTGTGACGAACATAATATGAGTATGGTTTTTACAGGCATTCGTCATTTTAAACATTAAAAAACAGTAAAGAATATGAGCTTATTTTCATTCTTCACCAAAGATATTGCCATTGACCTCGGAACGGCAAATACTATTATCATCTATAATGACAAGGTTGTACTTGATGAGCCTTCGATTGTGGCAATAGAAAGAAATACGGGCAAGATTATCGCCGTAGGGAAAAAAGCTATGATGATGCATGGCAAAACCCACGAAAACATTAAGACCATACGTCCGTTGCGTGACGGTGTCATTGCCGATTTCCAGTCGGCAGAATTTATGATCAGGGAGATGATAAAGATGATATGGTCGAAAAAACCGTTATTTCCTCCTGCCCTTAAAATGGTGATTTGTATCCCGTCAGGGATTACGGAAGTGGAAGAAAGAGCGGTCAGGGATTCCGCCGAACAAGCCGGTGCAAAGGATGTTAAGCTCATTCACGAACCGATGGCTGCAGCTATCGGAATCGGAATTGATGTTATGGAACCGACCGGTAATATGATTATTGACATCGGCGGCGGAACAAGTGAGATTGCCGTTATTGCTCTTGGAGGTATCGTAAACAATAAATCCATAAGAATTGCAGGTGATGATTTCAACTCCGACATTGAAGAGTATATGCGTAAGCAGCACAATATCAATATCGGTGAAAGAACTGCCGAAAGAATAAAAATCGAAGTTGGTGCTGCAATGACGGAAATTGACAATCCGCCTGAAGAATATGCCGTACACGGAAGAGATATGCTGACAGGTATCCCGAAGGAGATAAAAGTGAACTATTCGGAGATTGCTCATTGTCTTGACAAGTCAATATCAAAAATTGAAGCTGCCGTTCTCCACGCACTGGAAATGACACCTCCCGAATTGTCTGCCGATATCTTCAGAACGGGTATTTATCTCGCGGGAGGCGGTTCTATGCTCAGAGGCCTTGACAAAAGAATACATCTGAAAACAAAACTTCCTGTTCATGTTGCTGATGACCCATTGAGGGCAGTGGCAAGAGGTACGGGAATAGCATTGAAAAATTTTGACAGATTTACATTCCTTATTAAATAGGAATTTTCAGGTATAGATAAAATTAGTGGTTGTTTTATTATGTATAATCACTTGATTTTAAGATTATTTTAAACTTATCCGCAAATATTTTATCGTGCGACATTTTTTTGCATACATATTTAAACACTATTTCTTTTTCCTGTTTCTCATTCTTGAGTTACTCTCCTTTTCTTTTATTTTGCAAAATAATTTTCAAAATGCCGCTTTTCTGAATTCGACCGGGAAATTTACCGGAACAATAATAAATTCATACAATAATATTACCGAATATCTCTCTCTGAAAAAAGCCAACTCGGATCTAATAAAAGATAACGAGATGCTACGGAATATGCTGGCGGAAAAGAGCGGGAAAAAATGGAATTTTGTTAATAATTATATTTCAGATTCATCTTTCAGATATATCGGAGCCAAAGTCATAAAAAACAGTATAAACAGGCAAAAAAACTATATGATGCTAAACAGGGGCCTAAAGGATGGAATAGGTGTTGATATGGGTGTCGTATCGGTTGACGGTGTCGTGGGAACCGTAATTCAGGTTTCGGAAAACTATTCTCTCGTAATGTCGGTTTTGAATATTAGTAACAGGATTAATGCTCGTATTAAAAAGAATGGCCATACCGGTACAATAGAATGGGACGGTAAAAATTACCGAAAGGGAATTCTTACCGATATTCCTACGCACGTAATATTATATAAAGGCGACACTATTGTTACCAGCGGTAACTCAAGTGTCTTTCCCGAGAATGTTATGATCGGCACGGTTGATGAATATTTTTCGGAAAAAGGACACAAATTTAACAAGGCAATCGTTGACTTTTCAGTTGATTATAACAATGTTTATTACGTTTACGTCATATCAAATCTGATGAAAGAGGAACAACTTAAACTTCAGGAGGGAACAGATGATGGGAAATAGCTTTATTAAAAATATATTGCGCTTTATCATCCTTACCCTTGTTCAGGTAACTATCCTCGACAATATTAATTTCGGAGGGTATGTTAACCCGTATTTGTATGTCTATTTTATTTTGTTGCTTCCGTTTGAAGTGCCGGGCTGGCTTTTGCTGATTTCGGCCTTCCTGATGGGTATAAGTATTGATGTTTTTGAGAACACTATGGGAATAAATGCCGCAGCAACCGTTTTAATGGCATTTTTCAGACCAGTAATTCTGAAAAGCCTTTCTTCGGGAAAGGAATATGAAAAAATGGATAAACCGTCAATAGGAGGTTTTGGATTTTCCTGGTTTTTTACCTATTCCGTTATATTAATCTTTATTCATCACCTGACGCTCTTTTATCTTGAAGTTTTCAGATTTACGCATTTCTTTGCAACCCTGCAGCGTGCAATTTTGAGTACAATATTCACATTGATACTTGTTATAATAGTACAGTACATCTTTGAGAAACCTTCAAAATAATTTTTAAGACCTCCTATGTCCCTTATTATTAATTAGTTACGCAAATTTTTCACAATGTAATATTTATAAAATTAAAAATCCGTCTATCTGTATTAAAATAATTTGTAAATTTATGCCTGCAATCTCAAAGCATAATTCAGGCTCTAAACAATGGCAAAAAATAGTAATACAGACAAAGAATTTCTTAATGAAATCAAGGAGTTGAGGTCTGAGTTGGAATCGTTGAAAAATGCCCACGGTGAAACAGTTGATTACTGTATGAGTCTTTTTGATAGAGGGCCGGATATGCTCTTTATTGTTGATACGGACTGGATAATAAAAGCAGTCAACGCATTCGGTGCCGAACATCTCGGTTATTCAAAAGATGAATTGGAGGGAAAACAGGTTTGGCCTGTCGTTTATGAAGAGGACCGTAGTTATGTTAAAGCAAAAATCTCAGAGATAATTGAGACCAAAACAGAGCTTGGCGAACTCTCGTTCCGGAAAATCAAAAAAGACGGTACGGTTATTCATGTACACGAACGGACAAAGTTGATATTTAATGATGAAAATAAAGTTAGTGAAATAATCATAAATTGCCGTGATGTAACAGATAAAAAGATTTCGGAAGAGAAATTACAGTCGGAAGAAGAAAAATACAGAACTCTTGCCAATAATCTGAATGTGGGACTTTACCGCAGTACAACTGATGAGGAGGGACACTTTATTGAAGTAAATCCGGCTTTGGTTAAGATGTTCGGATATGAAAATAAAGAAGAGTTCCTGAAATTATCCATTACCGATCTTTATGAAAATCCTGAGGACAGAACAGAATTCCATGATGTTATCGTCAGGGAAGGAGCTGTCAAAAGACGTGAAGTAAATCTAAAAAGAAAAGACGGCACAACTTTCCCCGCTTCTTTGTCAACTGTCGTTATTTATGACAGCAACGGCGAACCTGCATATTACGATGGTATTGTTGATGATATTACTCAAAAAAAAATAGATGAAGAAATAATAAGAAAGAAAGAGGAGCAATATAAAAGCCTGTTTAATCTTTCTCCAAGTGGAGTGATTCTGTTAGATAACAAAGGTACTATAATTGATGTTAATCCCGCATATTGCGAAATTTTCGGCTATAAAATTGATGAACTTACCGGACAGAATATTGACCTTTTGGTTCATCCTGATTTCAAATCGGAAGTTCAGGATAACATCCGCAGAATACTTGACGGTGAAACACTGATAAAAGTTGTTAAAAGCAAGCATAAAAACGGCTCCATTGTTTATCTTGAATTACATGAAAAAAGAATCGAATTACCTGATGGAAGTACAGGAATTCTTAGTATTGCAAATGATATTTCAAAAAGAGTAGCAATAGAGAAAAGGTTTAAAAAAGAACATAAACTGTCCGAGCATTACCGGAAACTCTTTGAAGGAATTATCTCGGCCACACCCTACCCGATATTTTTTAAAGATAAGCAAGGTAGTTACCTTGGATGTAATATTGCATTCACTGAACAACTCGGAGTTACTTATGATGAAATTGTCGGAAAAAAGGTTTATGAAATATGGCCGGGAGAACAATCGCGCAAATATCATCAGGAGGATATGGAATTAATGAAATATCCGGGCAAAGTTATTGATGAAAGAGTGATTAAAGATAAGAACGGGAATGATATTACGGTACTTTTCAGCAAAGATGTTTTTTATGATGAAGATGGAAATGTTGCCGGTATGGTTGGTGCTTATGTTGATATTTCCGAAAGAATAAAAGTTGAAAAAGAGCTTAAAAAAAGTGAAGAGAATTTCAGATTAATTGTTGAGAATCAAACCGACCTCGTTGTAAAAATTGACAGGGAGGGCAGGTTTTTGTTCGTAAGTCCTTCATATTGCAAAACATTTGGAAAAACAGAAGAAGAGTTACTTGGTAAAAAGTTTATGCCGCTTGTACACGAAGATGACCGTGAAGCAACTCGGAAAGCAATGGAAGATCTGTATAAAGAACCATATCATATATATGTTGAACAAAGGGCTATGACCAAAGATGGGTGGAGATGGTTTTCGTGGGTTGACAGTGCTATTCTGGATGAAAACAATAATGTTAAAGAGATTATTGGTGTTGGAAGGGATATTACAGATATTAAAAAGTCTCAGGAGGCTATTAAACTATCGGAACATAGCTACAAAAACCTGTTCGATTCAACTAATGATGCCATCTATGTCTTAAATAAAAATGGAGAGTTTATTGATGTAAACAAAGGTGCCGAAAAAATGTACGGTTATCCTCGTGCATTCTTTATCGGTAAAACTCCTGTTGACCTGTCAGCACCGGGGAAAAATGATTTGAATGATACTTTTGAACGGTTAGTTAAAGCATACAACGGAGAACCTCAGCAATTTGAATTCTGGGGTCTGGCAAAATCGGGCAGGATATTTCCAAAAGAAGTAAAACTATATCCCGGTACATATTTCGGGAAAAAAGTAATAATCACATTTGCGCAGGATATAACCGAAAGATTAAAGGCTGAGAAAGAGATTAGAAAACTCTCGCGAGCAATAGAACAAAGCCCGACCATTTTTATGATTACCGACCTCGAGGGTAACATTGAATATGTTAACCCGAAATATACCGAAGTTACAGGGTTCACTAAAGAGGAAGTATTGGGAAAAAATCCAAATTTATTAAAATCGGGAAAAACTCCGGAAAAGACTTATGTTGACCTTTGGAAAACTATTACAAACGGAAATGAATGGCAGGGAGAATTTATTAATCGTAAGAAAAACGGAGAATTATACTGGGAATCAACATATATTTTTCCTCTGAAAGATAATGCCGGTAACATAACTCATTTTATTGGTATTAAAGAAGATATCACCGAACGAAAAAAACTTGAGCAGGAATTAATAAGGGCAAAAGAAAAAGCTGAAGAGTCCGACAGATTAAAATCTGCTTTTCTGGCAAATATGTCACACGAAATAAGAACACCAATGAATGCAATTCTCGGCTTCTCTCAATTACTGGCAGATGAAAGCATTACAAATAAAGATAAAAACCAGTTTATCAATCTTATTCATACAAGCGGAAACTCCCTGATGAATATAATCAATGATATTATTGATATTTCGAGAATAGAAGCTGGTGAGTTTAAGGTTATGAAAAAAAGATATGAGGTTGATGAAATACTGAACAGCCTATACTTTGAATTCGATCATATTCTTTTAACCAATGAGGAGAAAAAGAATATAAGACTGATTTACCATGACAAGCCTGAACTTCATAACAGTTATATTTATACTGACATTGAAAGGCTAAATCAAGTGTTCAGAAACCTGTTGACAAATGCAATAAAATTCACTTCTGATGGCACTATTGAGTTTAGTTGTGATATTGATACCGATTTTTACAGATTTTACGTAAAAGATACGGGAATAGGAATCCCTGCCGCAAAACATAAGCTGATATTTGAAAGCTTCAGGCAGGCTGACGAAACAGAAACAAGGAACTTCGGCGGTACAGGACTCGGTCTTGCAATATCAAAAAAAATTGTAGAAATTCTCGGTGGTAAAATCTGGGTTGAATCGGAAGAGGGAAAAGGCTCTGTTTTCTATTTTACGCATCCTTCCGAATAATTTCCTTTTTATCAGTCCTGTTTTCAAGAATGCAACTTTCCAAAAAATTGAATTGTCTCTATTTATACAATTATATAAACAGCACGGTTTTGTTTCCGTTTATATAAGTTATATTATATTTGGCAATTTTTACAGAATTATATATTATGAAAAAACAACTACTTTCCGTTTTACTGATTTTTGCGCTTTCATTCTCGTATGCCGACGGGTGGCGTAAAGATGAAATGCAGATAAAAATTCAGATTACCTCACAGGAACAGGTATCTGAATTAAATAATTTACACATAAACTACGAAATAGCCGATTACTCCACAGGAGAAATCAGGGCTTTCGTCACACCAAACGAATTGCAGAAATTGCAGGGTTTGAATATGCAGTATCAGATTGAGGTTGAAAACCTGAATAAGCATTTTAAAGATTTTTGGCTGACTGAAGATGCCTACCATTCATATCAGGAAATTATTGACCTCGCCGACAGTCTTGAAACGGAATTTCCTGAAATATGTAAAAAATACTCTTTCGGTACCGATGCATCCGGGCAGTACGATTTGGTTGCATTGAAAATCAGTGACAATGTTCTGACAGATGAGCCTGAACCGGAAGTTATGTTTGATGCCGGTATTCATGGTGATGAAATCGGCGGACCGGAAAATGTTATACGTTTTGCACGCGACATCTGTATTGGATACGGTAATGACCCCACTATTACAAATCTGATTGACAACCGTGAAATCTGGCTATACCTGATGGTAAACCCCTGGGGAAGAGAAAATATGAGCCGCTACAACACAAACGGCGTTGATATGAACCGCGACTGGGGATATATGTGGGACGGCTGGGGAAGCAGTACCGGAGCATATTCACA
>CAYOZZ010000322.1:0-3189 GCA_964408535.1 uncultured Bacteroidales bacterium
AATATTACTATTAATTATTTTACTTAAGTCAATTGCATCAGGTTTATACTCAATACTTTGGGTTTGTGTTCGTGACCATTCCAAAAGATTTTGCAATAATTTATATGTGTTTTCAGAAGCTTCGCTGATATTTCTGATAAAAGTTTTTCGTTGTTTTTCGTCAAAGTTATCATAAGCTTCAGACAGCAGGTTTGAGAATCCCATAATTGCATTGAAAGGATTTTTAAGGTCGTGAGCTACAATAGAAAAGAACTTGTCTTTGGTTGCGTTTAACTGGCGGAGTTTTTCTTCCGACTGTTGTAATACCGTAACAGCTTCTTTATATTTTGTGATATCTATTGCAACAACGAGTGTAGCTTTTTTACCTTCATAATCAATAGCTGTACCCAGTGCTTCAACCCACCTTATTTTATTATCTTTTCGCACAACCCTGAATTCATTCTTTTCGGGTACCACCTTTCCTGAAAACATTCGTTTAAGCAAGATATTTGCTTTTTTGTAATCATCAGGATGAATTACGGTTTTAAGCCACTCTTTACCCTTTTTAACCATTTCGTGGTACGAATACATTGTAAGGTCTTCTAGACTTTTATTGGCAGAGAGCAACTTGTTGTCCTGCATTATAAACATAGCCTGCAAAGAGTTTTCAACAAGAATCCTGTATTTCATTTCCGATTCGGTTCTTGCATATTCCGCCTCTTTCGATTTTGTAATATCTTCAATATTCAGAATAACATTCGACACATTTCCCAACCTGTTCAATACAGGAGTAATATAATATTTTAGATAAACCGTTTTACCCCATTTTGATGTGTATTTTATTTCATTGTAAAACAGTTTTTTAAGGTTAATACATTTCTTAATATCCTCGGTTATTCCGGCATTTTGCAGAGGTGAGTGTTTAAAACAGTTTATCTTTTTCATCTCCTCTTCGTCAGGTGAGCCGAACAGTTCAAGGATTTTTTTATTAACCTCAAGGATTTTTCCCGATTTATTTAATAGTAATATTCCGGTTGGGGAGTTTTCAACAAGGCTTTTATATTTTCTTTCACTTTTACTTAATTCCTCAAGAGTATTTTCGAAGTTTTTCTGTTCCGAAGTTAGTTTTTTATTTGCTTCCAGAAGCTTTTTATTGATTTTTGCCTTTGCTTTCAAATCATATAGTACCAAAACCCCAAAAAGCAGTATTAAAACAAGTATGATAATCAGATAAATTCTTTGAACCTTTTTTGCTTTCTTATTACTTAACTCTGTCTGTAATCTAAGGTTATCATCCAGTTCAATTTTTGCAATTTCATTTTTAATCTGGACATCTGCAAGTGTTTTGTGGAAATCTTCATTATAAACCGAATCTTTTTCGGCAGTATATTTTTTCAGGTATTTGAATGCCTGCGGATATTTTTTTTGCTTTTCATAAATCCGGTAAAGTAATTTATAATTTTTCAGAATTATTAAAGAAAGGTTAAGCGAATCGGCAATATTCAGACTGCGATTTGCATAGTTTATGGCTTTTTGAATATTATTAAGTTTGAAATAAGTTTCTCCGAGAGTTAAATATGACTCGGCGATGCCCATTTTGTTTCCCTGCTCTTTCTCCATATTTAAAGAGCGTTGCAGATAGTCAAGAGCTTTGGAATGCTCGCCAAGTTCAAAATAACTTTCACCAAGGTTGTTTGTTACCTGTTTTATACCCACTTTATCGTCAGCCTCCTGATAAATTTTAAGAGCTTTGGAATAGTATTCAATTGCGACGTCGTTTTGTCCCCATTCGCTGTATATTATTCCGATATTGTTATACGAACCTGCAATACCGAGGGTATTTCCAAGTTTTTTATCAATTTGAAGGGATTTTTGGTAATATTCAAGCGCTTTTTCTTTATTACCCCAATCGGAATAAACAATCCCGATATTGTTATATGACTGTGCTATTCCATCCTGACTGTTGGTTTTTTTATACCCGTCCAGTGATTCCATATAATAGTTTAACGATTTTTCGTAATCGCCGAGATCGTTATAAACAATACCAAGATCATTTTTTATGGTTGCAATCAGGAAAGTATTATTATGTTTTGTTGCTATGCTCAATGCTTTCTGGTAATTTATAAGTGCAGGGCCGTAATCACTTTTTCCGTAAAAAGTATCACCAAGATATGAATAGAGGCGGGCGAGTTCATCTTCATTTAATAATTGTTTGTCGTACGAAAGTATTGAAGAGAAAAAATTTCTTGCACTGTCATATTCGTCTTTGTTCAGATAGCACAGACCGAGGGATATTAAAACTTTTGTTTTTAAAGAGTCTCCGGCAGTTGTATCACGCGAATCAAGTACCGATTCGTAGGCTTCAATTGCATTTGTATATTGGGACAAACTATAGTAAGCATTTCCAAGATTGTATAGTGCACGGGATTTTGCTTTTTTGTCGTCAAGAAGATTTGCCAGCTCAATGGCTTTGGTGGCATAATTTTTTGCCATTTCAGGATCAGTGTCAATATAATATCCCGAAAGAAGATTAAATATATTGAGTTTTTCAACAGTCGTTGCCTTTAGCAGTTTATTCTCAAGATTTTCAATCCGTAATAAGTTTTTATCGGCAATAGTATCGCATTGTCCGTTCAGGGCATTAAAGGTGAGTAATAATAAAAGAATAATAATCTTTCTCAACGTTGTTAAATATTTATCTGTCAATTATTTATCAGTCAGCCTTTTCAATACTGTTTCAATTAGTTCGTTAACAGCAATTTTATAGTCATTATTATATTCGAGTCTGTATCTGTTTGCAATGGCAACACAGATTGTTAGTGTATTATGCCCCAGCATTTTTCCAAGTCCGTAAAGTGCCGAAGTTTCCATTTCAAAATTAAGAATTTTTTTATCTTTATATTTAAAATTGTGTAGTGTATCAACCATATTTGGGAAAGCAAGGTCGAGGCGTACAACTCTGCCCTGCGGCCCGTAAAAACCCGGCGAAGTTGCCGTAATCCCTTTATAAAATCCTTTCCCGAGTTTTTCGGCAAGTAGCTCAGAGCCTTTTATTATATAAGGTTTTGACAAATCCTCCGGCCAGTTTGAGAATTTGCAAAAAGCGTCAGTCAGTTCTTTTTCAATAACATTTTTTTTATTGTTATAGTAGAGCACAACACTATCAAGCCCCAGACCATATTCCGAGACAATGAAAGAATTAAGAGGAAT
>CAYOZZ010000323.1:0-4253 GCA_964408535.1 uncultured Bacteroidales bacterium
CGATAAAGGACAGTTTATTTATAAATTATTTAAACACCTTAATATTTATGACTCTCTGAGGCTGAAAAGACTTGATATTAACGGATTTGACATCCTTAATTATCAGGATAAGGAATACCGGTTTGCACAGGGATTTGATAATTTTGTAGAGTGTATGTCGTCATATTTCCCGAATGACAGGCCGGACACAAAAAAATTTATTAATATAATAAAAGAGGTTGGGCTTTCGGAAAATATGTTTAACCTCATTCTGAAAAATAAGGAAGATTTTTTTAAAGTCGGTGAACATTACTCGCAAAATGCCGGTAAAACAATATCATCTATTATTTCAAATTCTGTATTACAAAATGTACTGGCAGGCCTTAACGTTCTGATTGGCGGTGGAAGAGAAAAGACAAATATGTTTGTTTTCGGGATGACCTATTATTCATATATCGAAAGCGCCTGGCGGTTTGTGGGCGGCTCTTCCCAACTGACGGATGCCCTGATTGAAAAAATAAAACAAAACGGTGGTACGGTAATTAATAATAATGAAGTTACTGAAATTATTCTTGATGATAACCGGACGGTTGAATATATCAGAACTGATAAAAATTTAGTCATAAAAGGCAAAAAGTTTATTTCCAATATTCATCCGGTAAATACCATAAAACTGTTGCCGAAAAATTCGCTCAGGAAAGTCTATGTCAGCAGGATTAAGAGGCTTGAGAATAGTTCAGGTATGTTTTCCATATTTCTTGTTTTAAAACAAAACAGGATTAAGTATCAGAATTACAATTATTTTGATTTTAATACAAAAAGTACTTGGTATGATTATAATGCCGGTATGAATATATGGCCGCAGGGTTATATTATGACATCACAGGTTCCTGAGCAGAAAAGCGAATTTGTTTCCGGTATTACGGTAATGACTCCCGTTAGATCTGATATTTTTGATAAATGGATAAATACTACTGTTGAAAAAAGGGGGCAGGATTACAAAGATTTGAAAAATGAACTTGCCGAAAGGCTTTTGGAAAAGGTATATGCAAGATTTCCCCGGTTCAGGGGTGCGGTGAAGACCTATTATACTGCGACACCTTTAACATATCGCGATTATACCGGAACACCGGACGGCTCGGCATACGGGCTGATAAAAGACAGCGAGAAACCGTTTGAAACCCTTGTACTTCCAAAGACACATATCCGCAATTTATTGCTTACCGGACAAAATATCAATGTTCACGGTATGCTTGGAGTCTCAACGGGGTCATTGCTCACAATTTCATATATCACTGATATTAAAAAAATTATTAAAGCCATAAATAATGCGGGATAGAAAGGGCAGGACAAGGAGGCGGTTTGTTAGGGTTTTGACGGGAATAATTCTGTTTCTGCTTGTTTTTTATTTCATTTTCAGGGCAATGGTAACGATTAACCCGCCTGAGGTTAGAGACGACGGCTTTGCAGCCAACCTTAAAAGAGAAAAGGTTGCCGATAATTATTTCAGAATAAACGGAAACCTGCTTAGAAAAAGTGAATCCGGTTTGTGGGAGATGTATATCTCCGGAGAACCTTTTGAAAGGGGAGTAATAAACGGGAAACTGTCGAAAGAGTTGATTCATAGCCAGGAAACGGCCTTTATTGAGATGATTAAAGAGTTTATTCCCAATGACTTTTATCTGAATTTTTTAAAATATCTTGTTGCCTGGTTCGACAGGGACCTTGATGAGTATGTCCCCGTTGAATATCAGAAGGAGATATACGGAATATCGCTGAATGCAAGTCATGATTTTGATTTTATCGGGAGCGGATATCAGCGAATGCTGAATTATCACGCAGCTCATGATATCGGCCATGCTATGCAGAATATGAATCTGATTGCGTGTACATCTTTTGGTGTCTGGAATCAATTCTCGGCTGACAGTACACTGCTGATTGGAAGAAACTTTGATTTTTATGCCGGTGACGATTTTGCGAAAAATAAAATAGTAATGTTCGTTCACCCTGACGAAGGTTACGACTTTGCATTTGTAACCTGGGGCGGTTTTATTGGAGTGGTTTCGGGAATGAATATGCAGGGTCTGACTGTAACCGTCAACGCTGCCAAATCGGCTATCCCGCACGAAGCAAAGACTCCGGTGTCAATTGTCGCACGCAGGATTCTGCAGTATGCTTCAAATATTGATGAAGCATTTCAAATAGCTAAGGAATCTGAGACTTTCGTTTCCGAAACATTTTTAATCGGCTCTTCTTACGATCATCGTGCTGTTATAATCGAAAAATCACTTGACACAACAGTTCTTTACAGCCGGGAAAAGGATTATATCATTGCAACCAACCATTTTCAGGACAAAGCATTTGCAAAGACAAAACTGAACATCGAAAACCGTGAAAACGAAACTTCGGTTTATCGCTATGAGCGTGTCGAACAGCTACTTAAAGCCGACGGGTTATTGGATTATAAGAAAGCTGCAACGCTGCTCCGTGACCAAAAAGGGCTGAACGGCAGAAATATAGGGATGACAAACGAAAAGGTTATCAATCAGTTGATAGCACATCATTCTGTGATATTTAATCCCGGGAAAAAACTAATGTGGGTTTCAACGCAACCGTTCCAGCTTGGGAAATATATTTGCTATGACCTTAACAGGGTTTTTTCTTCACCGGAAATGCCTGATATTATAACTGTTGATTCTCTTGAGATTCAAGCAGATACATTCCTGCTGACAAAGCAATATCAGGACTTTCTTTTTTACAAATCTTTTATAAACAGAACAAGAAATAACAATTTTGAGAATATTTCCGGAAAAGAGATAGAGGAATTTATCAGGTCAAATCCCGAATTTTATTATGTTTATGAAAAGTCCGGCGACTATTATATGTTCAGGCAAAATCCTGAAAAATCACTGGAATTTTATAATTTTGCACTTCGGAAAGAGGTATCTTCCAAAACGGAAAGAGAGCGAATTATAAGTAAGATATCGAAACTGAAAGAAAGCAATGAATGAGGTAAATTGATTTGTAAATATTAAATTTTGACAAGTGATACCGGAAATCGAAACAAAGAGCAGGGAAGAGATTAAAGAATTTCAGGAGGCTAAATTACAGGAATTGCTGAAATATTTGGCTGAAAAATCGCCTTTCTATTCCGAAATGTTTAGAAAGAACGGGATTGATATCGGTTCAATCAGGAAGTTGGAAGACCTTGAAAAGATTCCGGTAACTACAAAAGACGATTTACAAAAACGGACGAAAGATTTTATCTGTGTTGACAGCAGGAAAATAATTGATTACAACACAACCTCCGGTACACTTGGCGACCCCGTTACTTTTGTACTAACT
The DNA here is from genome assembly GCA_964408535.1 of uncultured Bacteroidales bacterium. Taxonomy (GTDB): domain Bacteria; phylum Bacteroidota; class Bacteroidia; order Bacteroidales; family JAADJA01; genus JAADJA01. The sequence goes on from CAYOZZ010000323.1 coordinate 3,325, forward strand.
GACAAAGACCTCGACCGGCTTGCATATAATGAGTTTATCTCCCTGTCGTGCAGCAACGGTACTCCTGATGATATTTACCAGTTAATGGTAACCATTGACCGAAGGTTTATGGCCGGAATTGCCTATTATCTCGGTTTGAGAAAAATGGGGGCAGGAATGGTTCGCGTCGGTCCGGGTAATGCACAGTTGCAGTTCGACACGATTAACCGTATTAACCCTACTTCCCTGATAACCGTTCCATCTTTTCTGATTAAGCTGATTGATTATGCCGGAAAAAACGGAATTGACATTAATAAAACTTCAATTCAAAAAGCTGTTTGTATCGGTGAACCAATCAGAAATAATGACTTTACTTTGAATACTCTCGGAAAAAGAATTAAGTCGAAATGGGATATTGAACTATATTCTACGTATGCATCAACCGAAATGGGAACGGCTTTCAATGAATGCGAATATGGTGTCGGCGGACACCATCATCCTGAGATGATTATCGTTGAATTTTTGAATGATAATAACATACCTGTTGCTGATGATGAACCCGGTGAAGTTGTGGTTACCACTCTCGGTGTGGAGGCAATGCCTTTGCTGAGATTTAAAACAGGTGATATCTGCTACCATTATACCGAACCCTGTAAATGCGGCCGTACGACAATGAGACTGGGACCGGTTTTGGGACGAAAACAACAGATGATAAAATATAAGGGCACAACTCTTTATCCTTCAATAATTTATGATATACTGAATGAAATTGACTTTATCGAAAACTATTTTATTGAAGTTTATACCGGAAGTCTCGGAACGGATGAAATATTAATAAAAGCAGGAACAGAAACCCGTAATAAAAAGATTGAAAAAATTATTAAAGACCGGTTCAGGGCAAAGATGAGGGTTGCCCCTGAAATAGAGTTGGTAACACCCGGAAAAATAAA
>CAYOZZ010000324.1:0-1692 GCA_964408535.1 uncultured Bacteroidales bacterium
CCAATAAAGGCTTCAGCCGTTTAAGAGCATGCCACTGGAGATAGTATGCAAGCATAACAATAAATATATGAGATTCAATTCTGTCATCCTTTTTATGATAAACCGGGCGTAATTCAAGAAGAACAGTCTTCATGTTTTTAAACCCTTGCTCTACTTTCTGCAGGTTGCGGTATCCAAGTACAAATTCCTCTTTACTTATCACTTCAGGACCTGCAGTTGTTTTTATAACATAGCAGCCGTCAAGTTCTTCTTCTGCATCTATTCTGTCCTGTTTCAGACTCCAGGACAGATGCCCTGAATCATCTATATTCCAACTGAAAAATTTCTCTATTCTATATTTTTCAAAAATTCTTCCGATGCCTGCAGCAACTTTCATAGGATCTCTTTTTCTTGTAACTGAGGCTTTTTTTTCAAGCAGAGATTTTACTTTTTCTATCATAGTCCGGCGAGTCTTCCGCTCTTTCAACATTTCCTGTTCATTTTTACATAAGGCATATCTGGTACCGGTTTCAGAATCAACAACTTCTGTAATATTTTTTTCATCAAAAAGATCTTTTTGTATATCTTCTTTTTCCAGTAATTTTTTCATTTCAAGGTGTGTCAGAGCTGTTATAACTTTAAAATTAGTTTCGTTTATTTCGTCAACTCTTTTTGCTGTCAGCATTCCACGGTCACCCGTAAAAACGGCATGTTTAATTCCATATTTATCTGATAATTTTTTTATCTGTTCCAGAACCGTTGTCTGATCTGATATGTTGCCTTTAAATATTTCTACTCCGACCGGACACCCCTCTTTATTTGTCAATAATCCCAGTGCTATCTGTTTATACCCGACTTTGCCGCCTTTTCCTTTCCCGAATGCAACTTTCCGGGAATTTTCATATTCTCCTTCAAACCATGTATTCGTAATATCATAAAGTATGATACAACCGTCTGTTAAATGTTTTTTTGCCAGTTTGCGCTCAATACGTTTTTTTCGTTTCAGCAGTTCGTCCATAGGCAGGTAGCAGTGTTTTTCAACATCAGGTCTTGTTCCGTATTCATGCCCTGCTAATTCCCATAAAGCTGTATCTCTGTACTGATTGACCAGACTCAACTTGCTCCCCTGATACAAGATGCGCCCGATAATCATTGCCATTACATCTTCACGCCACTGACTTTTTCTTGAACTGATTGCCTGTTCAAGACCAATTTGCTTTGATAAATCTTTGAAAACATAAGATGCCCCGTATTCACAGGCTCTTCCGTTTTTCAGATCTTCAAGTTTGAAATCGCCTTTCTGATTTTTTAACATTGCTCTTATTTGCTGAATGTATTCCAGCGGCAGTTTACTGATATTGGCAACAGTTTTATGTTTTACTTTGCCGTCTTTATCACGGTAGGATTCTCTTATCAGAAAAGTTTTGTAAATTTTCTTTCCCTGCTTCTTATTTATTTCATCTACATACATCGTGGCTACTCCTTTGTTAGATATTTCTATATAAAATAACATTATTTATACTTATGTCAAGTTAATTTTATAAAAAATACTACTTTTTATCGTGGCTACAAAATAACACAAAAAAATGAGGCTAGCCAGCCTCAAAAAAATTCCGTAAAAAGCGCTTAAACAGGGCTCTTTCTGGAAAACGGTCATGCCTAACGTAAAATATACTCTCAAAGTCGTTGCAGGTGATCCTAAATTAAAACAAC
>CAYOZZ010000325.1:0-3010 GCA_964408535.1 uncultured Bacteroidales bacterium
TATAAATAAAATTAAAAATTTATCATAACACCAAGACGAATCATACGCGGGCTACTAAAATTATAAGGACTGTTTATTCTAATAGAATAAAGATCTCTGAAAGATTGCGGATCCGTTTGATTGCTAATTTCATTTTGCCAGGCAGGATCCGACAAATATCCATCATCATCCGGATTACCGGTTGCAGCATAAACACCCATAATATTATGAGTATTGAGCAGATTCAATATTTGCAAATATATATCAAGATAGGTACGCTTTTTACCTTCCTGACCACCAAAGTATATCTCCTTGTCAATTCTCATATCAACCCTGAATTGCCAAGGAAGTCTTGAACCGTTAATTGTACCTTCAAGAATATGTGTTCCCGATGTACCGAACCTAAGTGTATTTTCTTGAGCAGTATAAGGAACACCCGAACCACCTGTCAATGTAAAGTTGGCACCGAGGTTTTTCAGAACCTGTACGACCTTTTCCTGATCAGTACCTTTGTGACGCGTAACAGTAGGGCCGTTATAGGCTTTACCGTCTGCAAACCTGTATTCAAGTAACATTGTAAAATTGTGCCTTCTGTCCCAGTTCAATGGGTTTAAAACACGAAGGTTTGGAAGACCGGATGCCACGAGTGCAGCCGAAGTAGTTGTTGAAGAACCGGTACCATCGGCAAATTGAAGTGTATAGCTGAAATTAAGTCTTGTATTACTATTCAATTGTCTCAAATCGTAAGTTGCCGTCAATCCCTTAACCGTACTAAAGTCATGATTTTTAAAGGAATCATAAGTTCTCGGATAGGCTCCGTTAAGTCTGTAAACCTGAATGTCATCACGAATTTCACCATAAAATACTGTAAGTTTCAATGAAGACTTATTCGAGAGTTTCTGCTGGAATCCAAGCTCATAGTCAATTCTTTTAGTAGGTTTTAGATTAGGATTATTAAATCTTCCACTAATAGTATTTATATAATAGTACCTTGATGGGTCGGCATATACATTTGATGTAGGCCTTTGTGTAAGCACATCATAGTGTGCAAAGAACAATGCCTCATCCGAGATTGGGAATGAGAATGAAATTCTGGGCATCACACTCCATTGTGGGTCATAATCTTTAAATGCACTACCGTTTACATGCTCCTGTGACGGGTCAACAAGATACGGAGAAACGCCGGCTCCTGCATCAAGTACATATGGGTCCTGGATTTCAATCCCTTCAGCATTATACCAGGTATATTCATGTCTGTAGCCTGTTATTGCGGTTGGGTTTTTCGCATCATCAACATAAACAACATAATCATCTCCCATATTTCCAGGAATGGAAACTTGATTGCCGCCTACACCGATTTTTCTTGTTTCACCGACCGAATAGGCAGAATATAACAAAAATGGGTCTTTCAACACCGATTGATTAGCATCAAAACGGTCAACTCTTACCCCAACATTAAAGACAAGGTCTTTAAAAGCAAATTTATCCTGAATATAACCTGCCATATAAATAGGTTCATAAGCAGGAATCGGTCTTGTATAATTTCCATACTCATCTTTTTCATTAAAGAAATCATCAAAACTCGGCTTATTCTTTAATTTATTACCTTTATAATCATATCCGTAATAGCTGGCTACATATCGGCCGTCAAACAATAGTTCATCAGCACTAAACATATCAATACTAAAGAGGTCGTCTTCCAATTGTTTAGTATGCAATACACCGTCCTTATCGTAATATTGTATCGTTTTGTTATCAAAATCCCAGGAATCAACTATAATAAAATCCGTACCTTGGGGGTCTAATCCTAACTTATTTCTAAGATTCCAGTCAAATGTCGTCTGTGTTGCCTGATCATACTTTCTATAATAAATAATTGTATCCTGAAATACTCCGTCATTATATATCGGAACAGGATTATCCTTATCAAGTTCAAGAATATGCAAGTTTGTATAACTTCTCATAAGGGTCCAAAGATTATTTCCATTATTATCTATTCCTGCATAACCGTACCCGCTTGAACTTCTTTGTTCATATTGAAAACCGAGTTTTAGTTCGTTATTACCTATATCGGCAGAAACATCAACCTTAAATGAAACCTGAGTGCTTTTCCCGACACTATAGTTTGCCTGATTTCCGCCAGCAGCACCCCAAAGCCCGTAAACACTCGGGGGGCCCTGACCATTCAAACGACCGCCTGATGACAGAAGTTGTGTCGTATTCTGAAAACCTTCGGGAAACAGTTCATATATCTGACGGTTATAATTGGCAATTAAAGGATTATAATTTTCACCTTTAAAAGTAAGTAATGTATCATAGTCCCAACTGTTCAGTATCCATACATTATTATATTGAAGTCCATTAACATCCACTGTTCCAAGCTCATACGTAGGTGTCCGGTAAGTGCTGAAACTGCCAAGATAACCTATTTCAAAAATTCTGTCTTTATGTTCGTCATCCATTGTACTCCCGCTGGTTTGAGTATAGTCTCCCTGAATACTATAATAAACATTTTTAATTAGAGATTTACTCTCTCGATCTGAAGGGAATCTCTGAATGAAACGGCCATAAACTCTCCAGGTATTACCTTTTGAAAAGGCATTTTTGTTATAGTTAAACATTGAGTTATAAAAGCTAAAATTATGTCCTTCATTAAAGTTATACTGACCACCGATCGTAAGAGTAGTATTTTTTGAAGTTCTGACGTCAATTTTACCCGAAAGGTTAGCTCCATACCTTGAAGAATTGGGTGTATATTTCAAATGCTTAAGATCATCGGCACGCGTATATTCCGCGTTGAGGAAGGTTCCGCTTGACTGTCCTGACGGTCGTAACGGATTTTCTTCAAGACTTGCAAGGTAGTCATCATTAGCAACATCAACACCGAAAGCCGTCGGTCTTCCGTCTTTATTATAATAGAGGTCGCCCGAAATAAAAAATCCGAGCAATGAAGTTTGCCCCTCTTTACCTTTAATCAATGGCCCCTGCACACTAAAACCGAGCCTGTTATGCCCGAAAGCATCAAGAAACT
>CAYOZZ010000326.1:0-2545 GCA_964408535.1 uncultured Bacteroidales bacterium
ATGATCGGTTTGTCAACTTTATTATTCGGACAAACCTATTTAAGCGAAGACTTTAGTTCCAACCAAATGCCGCCTGACGGATGGACGATTGATGCTCAGGCTGCTCAATGGTCAATTGCAAACTCCAACACAGCAGGAGGAGTGGCTCCTGAAGCTAACTTTCACTGGGTTCAGGGAACAGCAACCAGCCGTTTGATTTCACCCGAAGTTGACCTGACCGGTGTTTCAACCATTACATTTAGCTTCAATCATTTTCTTGACGACTATTCAGGGTCGGGTTATTCATTAGGTGTAGCCACAACATCAGGTGGCAGCGGAGTATGGACGGATGTATGGACAGTAAATCCTACAGGCAATATCGGGCCTGAATATATTGCATTTGAAATAAACAACTCTGATGTGGGACAACCCGATTTTCAGATATGTATTTATTTCAGCGGTAATATGTATAATCTTGATGACTGGTATATTGATGACATATTGCTTTTTATTCCTTATAACCTTGATGCGGAAATGGTTTCAATTAACACTTTGCCATTCACGGGAGGAGCTATGGAAATAACAGGAACAGCAAAAAATGTCGGAACAACCCAGATTACTTCTATGGATATTGAATGGGAAGTTGACGGTGAGGCTCATACAACCACCTTTGACGGGTTATCACTGGATTTTGGAGATACTTATGATTTTACCTGTGCCGATCTTTTTGATTTTCCGGTCGGCACTTATACTGTCGTTGTAACAATTACATCAGTAAACGGAACAACAGATGATAATCCTGACAACAACCAGCTTTCGACAACAATTAGCGTTATGAGTAATGCTGTTTACAAAAAGCCTTGTTTTGAGGAATTTACAAGCTCAACCTGCGGACCCTGTGCAGGATTTAACTCTCAGTTTTCACCCTGGACCACAGAACATGATGACGTTGTAACTTTTGTTAAGTATCAAATGGATTGGCCGGGAAGCGGAGACCCGTATTATACCGAAGAGGGAGGAGTAAGAAAAGTTTTTTACGGTGTTACAGGTGTTCCGTCACTTTATACTAACGGCTCTTTTACAGGAACTCCGGGTTATGTACCAACAATGGCACAAGTAATCGAAGCTTATGATAATGCCATTGCCGAACCGGGATTGCTTAGCCTTGTTGGCACCCATACACTCAACGGAACTATTATGGATATAACAACAACTATTCTGCCTTATGCTTCATTCTCCGACGTATCTGTATATATTGTCGTTTTTGAATATATTACAACTCAAAATGTGGGAAGCAACGGGGAGACCCAGTTTGAACACGTAATGATGAAGATGGTACCCGATGCTTACGGTACTTCTACCGACCTTGTTGACAGACAGCCGTTTACAATTTCCGAATCGGTTGACCTTGACGGCACAAATGTTGAAGAATGGGATGATCTTGGTGTAGCTATCTTTATTCAGGATATGGGTAATAAAGAAATTTACCAGTCCGAATATTCAGTAGAAAATGCAACTTATGCCACGGAAGCAAGATTATCTTCAATCTTGGTTGATGGTGAAGAAATCCCTGATTTCGACCCCGACACATACTCCTATGATGTTGCCCTTGCTCCGGGAACAGTTGAAGTTCCGGTTGTGGAGGCCGTCCTTATGGATGTTAACGGAGCAAAAATCATTATCCCGGCAACCGAAATACCGGGAACAACAACAATTGACTCCTACGGTGAAGACCTTGCCACACACCTTACTTACGAGGTTAATTTCGCAATCGGAACAGGTATTGGTGATGAGGCGTTTGAGGCTGTTAAGGTTTATCCTAATCCGACAACAGGAAAACTTTTCCTCAAAGGTGTTGAAGGTTCTGATATCAAAGTTTATTCAGTGACAGGTTCTTTGGTTGCAGATGTAAAGGATTTCTCAACCAATACAATTGACCTTTCCGGCCGGCAACCCGGAGTTTATTATGTATCAATTATTCTTGAGGATAAAACGGTTGTTACAAAGAAAATCAGTTTACTAAAATAAAAATAGCTTTTTTATTATCAGTGAATCTTCAAACCGAATTATGCAATAGCATATTTAAAACAGAGCAACTAAGTTATTAACAAAGGATTCAGAGAATTATTGAAATTCCGGAAGGGTTAAAAGCTAAATTGTATTAAACATAGATTATTCAAGCTAATCCATTAGTTAGTTAAACTATTAATGTATAAGAGGGGGTTAAGCTAATATTAGATGTCAAAATTTAGGAGTACAATGTAGAAACGTGGTGATTGTCAGTAGATAAATTTTTCTCAGACATTAAATCTTTTGGGACATGTAAATGTAAAATTTAATAAAATATATTCTTGGTATTTACTGATGTACTAAGTCTTGGATTTAGCCTATTTTATTTTATTGAAGCCAAATAGTTGTCTTAACTGTTATCTTTTTACTTTTGTAAATTAATATTAAGTGAAATAATATGCTGGAATTGGGAACTAAAGTATTATCTGTAAATATATCGGAGAAGAAAGGTACTGTTAAAAAGCCTGTTAAACATATTGAACTTTTTGAGCTTGGA
>CAYOZZ010000327.1:0-2917 GCA_964408535.1 uncultured Bacteroidales bacterium
CCCTCCTCTCCAATCAAATATCCGTAAGCATTAAGTTCCGGAACTTCGTCGCAAAGTATTTTTGCCATTGCAATTATTGGGACGATTAGAAACATTCCTGGGATTCCCCAGACTGCCCCGCCAAATAATACACTTAGAATAATGATAAACGGGCTTATCCTGACATAACCTCCTACAATATTAGGGGTGAGTAGATTGTGCTCAATAAAAACAACAATAATCATCTGAATAACGACACTCACAACAAGATGAGGGGATGTGCCAGTCAGAATTGCAATAAGAATCGGGATAGAATAGCCTATAAACGTTCCGAAATACGGAATGAAACTGAACATAGCAGCTATCAGACCCCAAAGTACGGCATATTTCAGGCCTATAATCATAAACCCCAGAGAATTGAGAACGGCAAGAATAGCTACTACAACTGCTATCCCTGTCATATATTTCATAATTACCAGGTTAGCCCTCTCCAGAATCCTGTCTGTTCTTTCATGATTACGCTTTGGAGTAAGCATATAAATAAACCTTTCGATTTTATTCCTTTTGTACAGGAAGAAAAAGATAAAAACAGGCATTATAAAAACAGCAAAGAAAGTATGAAAAGTACTGCTCAGATATTCTGACAAACCGCTTTTCAAAGATGTTATAGCATTCATAACCGAATCTTGAACCGGTGTTCCGCTTGCAGTATCTATTCCCAAACCTTCTCTCAAACCATTAAGCAATTCGGTAAGATTGCTAATAGCCTGTTTTTCCATTGTTGGGATGTCAATAAGAAATTTTTGCAGGTTTTTATAAATAAAAAGTACAACACCATAAATAATCGCAATACCTATTACAATGCTTATCAGGTTCGCAATAACCCTTGGTATTTTATGCTTTTCAAGAAATTTTGCCAAAGGATAGAGCAGATAAGAAAACAGAGCTGCAAGAAAAATCGGATATAGAAAATTCTTTATTTCAGTAAGTACAAAAAACAGAAGAATCCAGAACAGCATCAAAATAGTTGCTTTCGCAATCAGCGGGAGTTGAATCTTGTTTTGTTCCATTTGTGTAATAGTTGAAATTTGTCTGGCAAATATAAGAAAAATGATTAGTTCTGAAAAATTAAATAAAATGTTAATAATTAATTAATGTATCGATAAATATTTTTTCTACATTTGTTAGCCCTTTTGGAAAGCGGTAATTCAAATAGATAAAAAGCCATTGAAACACTTTTTATTTTTGATGTAATTGCTTAAAAATCAAAATATTAACAAATAAAATTACTATTATGAAAAAATCAGTTTTACTTATTTCAACTGCCTTTGCATTCCTGTTGATTTTCAACATTAATGGCCAGGCACAAAACTTACTGTCCAATCCCGGGATGGAAAACTGGACAGAGAACGGAGCAGGAGGTCCTCCTGATGATTATTATGTCTCAAGCTCAAGCATTACCGCTGTGCAGGAGGCTACGACAATTCACGGGGGTTCATATTCCGCAAATGTAACCTGGACAACAACATCAAATGTTGAGTTCGGTCAGTTTTCTCAGGTTACTCCGGGTAATAATTATCAGTTCTCATTCTGGGCATTTGACAACGACCCGGGAGGAAGGGCAAGAGTTTTAATCCGTTGGTATGACGTTGACACAGCGTATCTTTCCGGTTATTACGGTGATTATTCAAGCGATTCACCCGACTGGCAACAAATAGTGTCACAGTCGGTTGAAGCTCCGGCAAATGCAGCCGTTGCTAAAGCCGAGATAAGGTTTTACGACGTTTCGGGAGGCTGGACAGGCTCGGCAACAATTTATATTGACGATGCCGTTTTTGAAGATGTATCCTCATCTCCGGCTGTTATAGTTAACGCTTATTCGGTTAGCAGCACTGCAATGGATGTTTTGTATGATAAAGACATAACCTCAGTTGATCCTTCCGATTATCAGTTGACAGGTACATCAACAATCTCTTTTTCCGGTGCAACTATTGACGGTACAGATGCCAAACTGGTTCACCTTACCGGGGCATCTCCCGCAATGACAGGTGATGCTACTCTGGATAATATTCTGGATGACGGAAACGGAACCGACTATGATTTTTATGCAGGAATTACATCAATCTCCTATCTAAACACAAACAATCCCGGCGGAACCCTGCAAAACGGTTATACCGCAACATTCCAGGGAATTGTTTCGGCAAACGATAATTATAACAACGTTTGGTTCAGCAGTGCTGCCGGACAATACAACGGTATAATGATTTATGACAGTAATTTCGATGCACTTGTTGCGGTAGGTGACGAGATTGTTGTTGCAGCCGAGAGAGATGAGTATAACGGTTTATCCGAACTTAAAAATCCTGTTTTGGTCAATACCGTTTCAACCGGAAATTCTCCATACGGCCCGGATGTAATTCCCGGTTCGGATATTGAATACACAATAGCTTCAAACACAAATCCGGGTGAAGCCTGGGAAGGACAACTCGTGAAAATAGAGGATGTTACAGTTGATTCTGCCGGAACTTATTCATACTGGTGCAGTGTTGATATTGCAAAAACAAAATATGTTTTCAAACTTGCTGATAATGTTGATTATCATCTTAATAATATATCACTTACGGTCGGTGCCACATATACTTCAATTACCGGCGTAATAGACTGGTATAATTCGGGACCATATTACAGAATCAATCCACGGGAACAAGCCGATATTGTAGCTGCTCCGAATTCTCCCGTTAAACTTGCCATTCTTTCCGTGAACAATGGCAATGATCCTTTTGAAAATGCAGATTTCAGTGTGGTCGTTCAGGCGCAGGATGCCTCAGGTGTTCCGGCAGATGTCACTTCCGACGTTAATTTTACTTTTACAACAAACGGCGGTTCGCTCGGTAATGTGGGATTTGTTTCGGGAACTACGACAACCGGAACAATAACA
>CAYOZZ010000328.1:0-2670 GCA_964408535.1 uncultured Bacteroidales bacterium
ATAATTATTTACGAATGATTTTTCCTTTTAAATTTCATGATGACGGAATAGGTAAGGGTAGCAGAATTGATGATTCATATAGTGGTGCAATAGGTGGTGCAATAGGTGGTGCAATAGTACTTACTGAGCGACAAAGAGAAATTTTACAGATTATTGATTCTAATAATAGAATTAGCTATAGATCTATATCAAAGTTATTAGGTATTAACGAATCAGCTGTATTAAAACATATTGAAAATCTGAAAGAAAAAGGAGTTATAGAAAGAATGGGTGGAACACGTGGATATTGGAAAGTGAAAGTTGATAAAAATGCAATTAAATAATAGATTTAAACAGGTAGGAAGTGTTAATGAAATATGAATAGACTGAAAACAGGAAGTATTTTTCAGCAGGCATTTCCTTATCTGACCTTGCTTGTCCTTGCAGTACTTGGGTTCTGGCAGGTTGCCTTGTTACAGCACCCTTTAAAGTGGGACCTTATGGATCAGGCTTTCCCCTGGAAATATTTTATTGGAGAGTCGTTGCAAAATCATATTCTGCCCCTTTGGAATCCATACCAGCATTGCGGTTATCCTATACATGCCGATCCTCAAAGCTCGGCATTATATCCTGTAGTCTGGTTTTTCGGATATTTTTGGGGTTATAGTATTTATATTCTTTCTCTGGATTTCACTTTGCATATTTTCCTTGCAGGTACCGGTATGTTTATACTAGGTAAAATTCTCGGATTCCGGCGCAACGTTGCTTTAATTATGGGAATCGGGTATATGTTCAGCGGTTTTTTTGTTGGTAATGCACAACATTTTATGTGGATAATCAGCGCAACCTGGCTACCCTGGGTAATCGGTTCATACATTTCGTTATCAGTAAAACGAACCCTTCGGAAAGCTGTTATTTTCAGTCTTTTAATGTTTTTGCTAATTACAGGAGGTTATCCGGCTTTCACAATGGTGTTGCTTTATTTTCTTATTATCCTTTTTGTTTTCTATGCGGTAACGATAAATAAAAACGAAGGCAGGAGCGCCCTTTTATCTTTCTTAAAATATAATGCGGTTGCATTGATGTTAACGATATTTGTATCGGCTGTAATGCTTGTGTCGGTTTTTGAACTGATGCCTTATTTAAGCAGAACTCAAGGACTTTCCCTTAAAGATGCCTTATTTGGACCGTTTTCGGCTAAAAGCCTGATTTCTTTCATCATTCCATTCGGAGCCGTAAACTACGATCTATCAGGTTACGGTACCGATATGTCAATGGCAAACGGTTATTTCGGAATTATTCCGTTTGTATTTTTTGTCTCGGCATTCTTTATCAGGAAATCGGCAATTGTTAAACTATTCCTTTTTTGGGGATTGTTTATGCTTGCGGCTGCTCTCGGTGATGTGCTTCCCGTAAGAAGCTTTCTTTACAACTACGTACCGTTTTTCACTATTTTCAGGTTTCCGTCCCTTTTGAGGGTATTCGTCATCATTAGCTTTTTGGTTGTATCGGGCTTTGCACTGAATCATTTTTTAACTTTTAAAAGTCGCAGGGTAATCAATCTGTCAATCTTAGCTGTTTTTCTTTTAATAGTTATCGTAACCGGATTTAATATTGCCGGGGAATATATTGATTTGGGAGGATTTTTGAAAGACGGTGGAATATTTACTTTTTCCAAAACCTCTGTTCTGCCAAGGCAGATATTTTTTCAGGCTGTTGTTCAGTTTGTTTTTCTCGCGATTCTGTTACTGCTCATTAACAAGTTTGAGAATAGAGCAAGTTTTACTCCTTTCCTTACTGTTTTGGTTGCCCTTGATTTGATTTTTGCATTACAACTTAATGCCCCATACACGGTTTATAACGAGACAGTTACTCAAAAACAGATAGATGAAAAAATTAAGTCACTGCCAAAAGGTTTCCCAATCCCCGAAATGAAACCTGTAATCGGGAACCGTGACAGGGGGGCACTTTCGTTTAAACCTCTGTGGAGAAATCTCAATATCTTCTATAAACAACTTGCCTGGGACGGGTATAACCCCATGGAACTGAAGGGTTTTGAAACTCTTGAGGATTCATTGACCGTTTTGCTTAAATCCGTAATAGAAAATCCTCCTGCATATTTTGCCGAAACGGTTTTGCCGTTTGATTCTGTGTCTCGTGCTATTGAGTCAGGTGAAATAGACAAGGGAACAGTTTATTTAAAACCGGCATCTTTCAAAAAAATTCATTTCATTGTACAGGGTTGCGGTGACAATTCGGTGGAATTCAGCTCCTTTTCTCCCGTTGAGGCGGAGTTCCGGGTTGAGACTGACCGCAATAAGTTGCTTGTCTATTTGCAAAATTATTATTACGGCTGGAAAGCTTTTGTTGATGGAAAGGAATACCCGGTTCTTAAAGCGGACGGAACCTTTCTGTCCGTCGAAGTGCCGAAAGGCTCTCATATAATCGGATTTGAGTATAAACCTGTTTTGGTGACAACCGGCTTTTATTTTTCCTTATTTTTCCTCATTATTTCAATTGTTTTTCTGATAACTCCATTTGGGAAAAGAAGACAAGGCTAATATTTTCAAACATCCTGTATCAGCCCTATAAATTCCTGACTTATTTCAATATTGTAAACCTTCCCGAATTGATCTCTTAACTTTTCTTTAACCTCCTCCATATCAATTTTATAGCCTGTCTCTTTTTCAA
>CAYOZZ010000329.1:0-5511 GCA_964408535.1 uncultured Bacteroidales bacterium
AAAACAGTCTGGCAGCAAGAAGCACATCCTGGTCATCGTCAACAATCAGTATTTTTGCATTGATTTTATCCATAGCAAGATAATGTGTATTTTTAAAAAATTTAAGCCGGGAACAAATGTAGTAAATGTTCGGAAACGGACTTTGACTTTAAACCCATCAAAACTCTGCCTATAAAAGTTCATTTGCCAGATTTGCCAGCTCCGACCGCTCACCCTTTTCAAGACGAATGTGGGCATAAATACTATGATTTTTGATTTTATCAATAAGGTACGAAAGGCCGTTACTCTGCGAGTCGAGATAGGGTGTATCAATCTGATAAACATCACCTGTAAAAATTATCTTTGTCCCTTCACCAGCCCTTGTTATGATTGTTTTAACCTCGTGCGGAGTCAGGTTCTGAGCCTCATCAACAATAAAACAGATATTCGATATGCTTCTTCCGCGAATATATGCAAGCGGCGTAATAACCAGCTTTTCGCTCTCCAGCGCATCCTTTATTTGTTTAAACTCTTTATCCTTTTCATTATACTGATTCTGAATAAATTTCAGGTTATCCCAAAGCGGCTCCATATACGGGTTCAGTTTCGACTTTATATCACCGGGCAGGTAACCGATATCTTTATTACTCAAAGGAACAATCGGGCGTGCAAGATATATCTGCTTAAAATATCTTTTTTGGTCAAGAGCTCCTGCAAGAGCCAAAAGTGTTTTCCCTGTCCCGGCTACTCCCTGAAGGGTCACCAACTTAACATTTTTATTCGTGATGGCATGCATTGCAAAAACCTGCTCGGCATTTCGCGGAAGGATTTTGAATGCAGGACGCTTCTCAACCCTTTCAATCTTATCAAGATCAGGATTATAATATGCCAGAACCGACGAACTTTCGTTACGAATAATAAAATAATGATTTGGTATCGGGTCTGTGATTCCGAGTTCGGAAGCATCGCAAAGGCTGACCCTGTACAATTTATCAATGACCTCGGGATTGACATTCTCAAGAAGTGTTTTCCCCGAATATAGAGAGTCAACATCCTTGATTTTACCGGTTTCAAAATCCTCGGCAGGGAGATTAAGCGATTTGGCTTTTATCCTCAGATTGACATCCTTTGAAACCAAAATAACCTTTGCATCGGGGTACTCTTCGCGCATCATCAGTGCTGCATTGAGTATCCTGTGGTCGGGTTTGCCGTCTCCGAAAATTTTTATGGCATCCAACTGCACGGGATTCTCGTTCATACACACTTTTATCTTACCCGACTTCGGAAAATCAAGCTTAATCCAGTTTTGCAGAGTATTCTTTGCCGAAAGTCTGTCCATAATGCGGATAAACTCACGAGCCTCAAAGTTTTTAGTCTCATTTCCTTTTTTAAAATTGTCAAGCTCCTCAAGTACGGTAATGGGAATCACCACATCATTATCATCAAAACTGTTGATAGCATTGTGATTGTACAAAATAACCGAAGTGTCGAGGACAAATATCTTCTTTGCTGATTTCTTTTTACGCGGCATATCTATTCTGTGTTAAAATTATCTGATCTGCGATTTGTAAGGCAGGTCATTGCTATGCAAAGATAATACAATTATTAATCTGCACCTTTGTTTTATATCTGTTAACACCAACCGGAAAATCAAAACACTTATTATTTCTCCATCTGAAATAATCTAAAACAAACTTTCAGACATTCAACCTATCTTCCTGACCTTAACAAGCTACAACCGAATTAATTAAAAACCACACCTGTACGATCTCTTCATTCTGGCGAAAATGCACAAATAACTAATTTAATAATCTGTGTATCTGTGGCTATTGATAAAGTGAAAATGAATTAATATTTTGCCAAAAATACACGAATATTAATAATAAGATACTAATTTCGCAGGCTCAAAAATTAACGGTTAATTATTACGAAATGGAATACAATCATATTGAAATAGAGAAGTATTGGCAAAAGTACTGGGCTGATAATCAGACCTACAAGGCTGTTATTGACAAATCAAAACCGAAATACTACGTTCTGGATATGTTTCCCTATCCTTCAGGAGCAGGATTACACGTAGGCCATCCGCTCGGATATATTGCGTCTGATATTTATTCAAGATACAAAAGGCTGAAAGGTTTCAACGTGCTTCACCCGATGGGATATGATGCTTACGGACTGCCGGCAGAGCAGTATGCCATCCAAACGGGAACACATCCGGCTGTAACAACCGAAAAAAACATAAAACGTTATCGTGAACAATTGGACAGAATCGGGTTTTCCTTCGACTGGAGCAGGGAAGTGCGAACATCAGATCCAAACTATTACAAATGGACTCAATGGACGTTCATTAAGCTCTTTAAACATTGGTATAACAAAAAAACCGGTAAGGCCGAGCCGATTGACGAGTTGATTAGGGAGTTTGAACAAAACGGCAATGAGAAGGTAGAGGCGGCAGATTCCTGCAAAGGGGTGTTTACAGCCGGAGAGTGGAGATCAATGACCGAAAAGCAACAGCAGGAGATTTTGATGAATTACCGGCTTGCTTATCTTTCCGACACCTGGGTAAACTGGTGTCCCGAGTTGGGAACCGTGCTTGCAAATGATGAGGTTGTAAACGGACTTTCGGAGCGCGGCGGACATCCGGTTGAACGAAAACTGATGAAACAATGGTCGCTCAGAATAACTGCCTATGCGCAGCGCCTGCTCGACGGTTTGGATAAAGTTGACTGGTTCGAGTCGCTTAAAGAGATGCAGCGTAACTGGATAGGTCGTTCGGAAGGTGCCGGAGTATATTTCAATATTGACGGTTATGATGATAATTTGCTGGTTTTCACAACACGTCCCGACACGCTGTGGGGTGCAACCTTTATGGTTCTCGCTCCTGAGCACGAACTTGTAGAGAAGATAACAACTCCCGACAGAAAAGATGCCGTTGAGAAATATGTTACCTGGGCAAAAAACCGCTCGGAAAGGGAAAGAATGGCCGAAGTAAAAACAGTAACAGGTGAGTTTACGGGTGCTTACGGAATAAATCCGGTGAATGGTGAAAAAATTCCTGTCTGGATTGCGGATTATGTTCTCGCAGGTTACGGAACAGGTGCTATTATGGCTGTCCCGGCACACGACAGCCGTGACTTTACCTTTGCACGGCATTTTAACCTGCCTGTAATCCAGGTAGTTGTGAAAGAGGGTGAAGAACCCACCGACCCTGCAACATGGGACGAATCGTATGACTCCAAAGAGGGGAAGATGATAAATTCGGGGTTCATTACAGGGATGGATGTAAAAAAGGCAATCAAAGCAACTATTGATTTTCTTGAAGAAAAGAAAATAGGCTACGGAACTGTCAATTACCGTCTGCGTGATGCTATTTTCAGCCGCCAGCGTTATTGGGGTGAGCCGTTCCCGATTTATTACAAGGACGGTATGCCCTATCCATTGGACGAATCGGAGTTGCCGTTAAAACTCCCTGAGGTTGACAAATATCTGCCGACTGAGTCGGGTGAACCGCCGCTTGCAAGAGCTGAAAACTGGAAAACAAAAGAGGGATATCCCCTTGAAACCAATACTATGCCGGGATTTGCCGGCTCAAGCGGTTATTATCTCCGGTACATGGACCCCTGGAATAAAAATGAATATTTCTCGAAAGAGGCAAATGAATACTGGCGTGATGTTGACCTGTATCTCGGTGGTGATGAGCACGCAACCGGACACCTGATTTATGCCCGCTTCTGGAATATGTTTCTTTTCGATATGGGGCTGGTTTGCGAGGAAGAACCGTTTAAAAAACTGATAAATCAGGGAAAAATACAAGGAAGAAGTAATTTTGTTTACAGGATTGACGGTACAAATAAATTCGTCTCTTTCAATCTCAGAAAAGAGTATAAAACTACACGTATTCACGTTGATGTAAACTTTGTGGATAATGATGTGCTTGATATCGAAGCTTTCAGAAACTGGAGGCCGGAGTTCAAAGATGCCGAATTCATTCTTGAAGACGGGAAATACATCTGTGGTTGGGAAGTTGAAAAAATGTCAAAGTCGAAACACAATGTTGTCAATCCCGATGAATTGATGGAACAATATGGTGCAGACACATTCAGATTGTATGAAATGTTTCTCGGCCCGCTTGAAAATCATAAACCTTGGGATACAAACGGAATAGAGGGGGTTTACAGATTTATCAAAAAACTATGGCGTCTGTTTTTCAATGAAAAAGGAGAATGGATTGTAACAACTGATACACCTGACAATAAAGAATTGAAGGTGCTGCATCAAACCATAAAAAAGATACGTGACGATATTGAGAGATTCTCGTTCAATACTGCTGTCAGCCAGTTTATGATTTGTGTAAATGAGCTTACGGAACTTAAATGTCATAAAAAAGATATTTTAACGGAGCTTTTAATTCTTATATCGCCCTATGCCCCGCATATTGCAGAAGAGCTTTGGAAAAGATCGGGAAATAAGAATAGTATTACCTTTGCACAATTCCCGGAGTTTAAGGAAGAATATGTAAAAGAAAATACTTTTGAGTATCCTGTTTCGTTTAACGGTAAGATGAGGTTCAAACTGGAGTTGCCGGTTGATATGCCGAAAGATGAAGTCGAAAAAGCTGCAATAGCTGATGAAAGATCCGGCAAATATATCGGTGATAAGCAGGTGCGTAAAGTGATAGTTGTTCCTAAAAGAATAATTAATGTTGTAATCGGTTAAAAAAAGTGTGAAATATCTCTCTGTCATATTTCTGTTATTATTACCGGGACTTCTTGTGTTTTCGCAGGATGAGTTCAGAAAAGTTGATAATGAAGCTTTTCAGACTGGAGAAAAACTTACTTTCAGGTTTTATTATGATGCCTGGCTTACCGGAAAAGTGACGGCGGGAATAGGTGTAATCGAAGTTAAGGAGACAGACCGTACTTTCAATGACCGTAAGGCTTACCTGATTGAGGCAGACGGTAAATCAAAGGGAATGTTCAACTGGTTTTACAAGGTTCACGACAGGTTTGAATCTTTTGTTGACAAGGAGTTTATTGCACCGCACTATTTCATCCGCCGTACACGCGAAGGAGGATACACAAAAGATGACGAATATACTTTTGACCAGTATGATCATACCGTCACAACACGTTCTGTAAAAATGAACATTCCTCCATATACGCAGGACTTTCTGTCGGCGATATACTACGCTCGTACCCTGAACGGTGACACTTTGCAGATTGGTGACATAATACCCATCAGTTTTTTTCTTGACGACTCGGTTTATGTTTCCTCAATAGTTTTTGAAGGCAGGGATACAATTGAAGTTGAACTCGGCACTTTCCGCTGCCTGCGGTTTCGTCCCGGACTGATAACCGGGGAGGTTTTTTCGGATAAATACCCTATGACCCTTTGGATATCAGACGACAAAAACCACCTTCCCGTACTTGCCAAATCAAAGATTATAGTTGGAAATCTTAAAGCCGAACTTATGGATTACAAAGGGCTGAAAAATGAGCTTAATTCGCTGATTGAGAAGAAAGAGTGATA